>NZ_JBPSEG010000002.1:0-499687 GCF_051488665.1 Melioribacter sp. Ez-97
AAGCTAACTTATGAAGTTGTAATTTTAATCTGCTTACTTTTGATAGAATTGTAAAGATAAAAAATAATGCCAGACAAAAAGCTGCAAATGCAGTAGCTATAAAAAATAAATTTAATCTTAGTGAATAATCTTGAATGGCAGTTTTAATGCTATTTATATCATTTTGTTGTACTAATATATTTATCTCTTTTGTGAATGAGTTTACATTTAAGAAAATAAATAGGATAAGAATTCCGATAATTATTGCAGCTATAAAAAACTGCATTTTTAAGCTAATTTTCATAGCATCTCCATATTAAAAGATTCCCGATTAATTATCGGATGTAATAACTATTTTTTAAGTAGCGTTATAAATTAATTAATTCAAAGGCTCCTCAACCTATTTGCTGAATGGAATATTGTATGAGAAATTGTCAAGAACAAAAGGGAAATTGTGCTTTTGGTATTATGACCACTTTAGTAAGCGTACAAAGGAAAGGTCAACTGAGTTAGATGCCATACAAAAATATTCTGTATGCAAGGGAAATGAAAATGTTGTTCGAGCATGTAAACAGAGGTTTAGATGATTTTTCCAAATTAAAGGAAAACTGAGGAATCAATAAAACCGTGAGAATTAATGTGATTAGAATTGCGGGAAGAAAATTATAAAAGAGTGGGATTAAGATATTATATTCTTCAGGAAAGATTAATGAAAACCATTATTTGAAATTTCTTCACAAAACGATTGCTACCAAACGATATCCTAAGATGCCGGGGCATTGTTATTGGATAACGAATTGTAAAAAAGTAACAAAGGAAAGTTACATTGCCAAACAAATGAAATAAAGCGCATTTTATTATACTGCAATCGAACAATTAAGACGTCAAATAGACGAGCGGACAAAATTTAAATGAAAAACTATCCAAAATACTATCCAAACTGATAATAATAAAAAAAGCGGCTTTAATAAAAACCGCTTCTAAATTATTGTATTACAATAAGTTAATGTTGTGGAGCTGAGGGGATTCGAACCCCTGACCTTCTGAATGCCATTCAGACGCTCTCCCAACTGAGCTACAGCCCCGTATTTCAATACGCAAAGATATAAATCTTTTCTTTTTCCACAAAGAGTTTATTTCGATTTGTTAAATTCTTTTTATAAAAATATCTTTATAAACAAAAAACAGAAGATTATGAAGAGCAAATTAATATCGTCATTCCTGTTGATCGTTTCCGCGTCGATAGTTTTTTATTCCTGCGACGATACAATAAATCAAAGCGAACTCGATTCGCGCCCCATTCCCCAGTCGAATATCAGCTATTCAGAACATATACAACCGGTATTCGACGCCAAATGCAGTTATTCGGGATGCCATAACGACGCCGATCTGGCAGGCGGCTTGAGCCTTACGTCGCACGCAAATACAACGGCAAATTTTTTGGTGGTAGCGCCCGGATATCCTGACAACAGCCGGCTCGTTCTTGCCGTGGAAGGCAGAACAGTTAATCCGATGCCGCCTCTGGGATATTGGCCTTTGACAGACGACCAGATACGCGCAATAAGAACCTGGGTTAAAGAAGGTGCCAAAAATAACTGACCAGGTTTCCGATTCCGGTATTTATCTGCTCGAAATTGTTGTCCCGGACGACTTTTATACGGAAATAAAGAAATACGAAGGTCGTAAATTTCCGAAAGGATTTTATTATTATGCGGGCAGCGCGCAGAAGAATATGCGCAAACGACTCGAACGACATCTGAAAAAGAACAAGAACATTTATTGGCATATCGATTATTTAACGAGCCGCTTCAATATCGGAAAAATATTTTATTTCAATAATTGCGGCAAAGAATTCGAATGCGATCTGGTCGCAGATCTGATCGAAAAATTCGGTTTGATTCCGGCCGCGCCCGGTTTTGGAAATTCAGACTGTAACCGATGCGATTCGCACTTGCTCTATTCGGAAGCGCCGCTCGATTATAGCCATTTCATTTCGCGGTACCAATCGATAGCGCGTTTCATTCCCTCTTCCAACGATACTTTTTGACGGAAGCCCAGTTCTTTTACTGCTTTCGACACGTCGCACGTCCAGGCGGGCTGAACAAAATCCCTTGCTTTTTCCAGATTGAACGTAGCAGCTTTATTGCTGAAGAGCGCAAAAAATTCCGCTACCGCCGCAACCGCATAAACGAGAAAATGAGGAATTCTAATTTTCAATGCTCCTCTTCCGAATGCTTTCTTAATTGCCCGGCTTATTTCGTTCCAGTCGTATATTTTTTCGGATGCGATGAAATAAATTTGTCCTCTGGATTTATCGCTTACTGCCGCCAGATAAATGCCTTCGACTGCGTCTGCCACGTGAATCAGATTTAATTTTTTGTTGTCGAATCCAACGAGCGTCATTAATCCCATTTTGTAGGTTTTAAAGACCTGATAAATTTCCGTATCCCTTTCGCCGTAAACCGCAGGCAGTCTTACAATAGTGATCGGAAGTTTGTCCATATAACTTTTGGCGACTCTCTCCTGTTCGAGCTTGCTTCTTCCGTAAGTTGTAATCGGATGCTCGGGAGTTTCTTCATTTACGGGTTTACCGTCGAGAGACGGTCCGCATGCGGTTTGACTGCTTGAGATTACAACTCTCTTAATCGAAGGATTTACTTCAACCAGAACGTCGAGCAAATTTCGTGTGGTTTCAACATTCCCTTTGAAATATCCTTCTTCTGTTTTTGACTTTACGACGCCTGCTATATGGAACAAATAGTCGGCGTCTTTTAAAACTTCCTTCAATCCTTCTTTATCGAATAATCCCGTCGTATAAATTTCAACAGGTTTGTTTTCGAGCCATTTTCTCGAACTCGTTTCCCTTAAAATACATTTAACTTTGTGACCTTTAGCCAATAAATAATCTACGAGGTGGCTCCCCACGAAACCGGAAGCGCCGGTAACCACAGATGTAATTTTCGATTCCATAGTGTTAAATAATTCTTTATATTGTTTAAGTTAATTGAAAAGTTATTACTAAATATAAGCAAGATTAAAATACAAATAAAATTCGGAGGTATTTTGGTAGATCTATTCAAAAAATGTTACGATTTCACCCGGGCGGACGAAGTTAAAGCAATGGGTGTTTATCCCTACTTCAGACCAATCGAAGAAAACGAAGGACCTGTCGTTCAAATCGAAGGCAGAAAAATTGTGATGGCGGGTTCAAATAACTATTTAGGATTAACCGCTCATCCGAAAGTAAAAGAAGCGGCTATTAAAGCAGTTGAAAAGTATGGTACGGGATGTTCCGGTTCAAGATATCTTACCGGAACGCTCGATTTACATGTGGAACTGGAAGAGAGATTGGCAAAGTTTTTTGGAACGGAAGCGGTATTGTTGTACAGCACCGGCTACCAAACGGCTCAGGGGGTGATTGCAACTCTGGTACAGCGCGGCGAATACGTGGTCTCCGATAAAGACAACCACGCATGTATAGTCGCAGGTCAAATTATGGCTCGGGGCGCTACTGCAGAACTGGTGCGCTATAAACACAACGACATGAACGACCTCGAAAGAGTGTTGAAAAAGATACCCGTGGAAGCGGGCAAGTTAATCGTTAGCGACGGCGTTTTCAGCACGGGCGGCGAAATTGTAGACCTGCCTACTCTCGTAGATCTTGCAAAAAAATACAATGCCCGTTTGCTAATCGACGACGCTCATGCAGTCGGTGTAATAGGCAAAGGCGGAAGAGGAACCGCGAGCGAATTCAATCTCGAAGAGGAAGTCGACCTTACAATGGGAACTTTCAGCAAAACATTTGCATCGCTCGGCGGTTTTGTAGCCGGAAAAGAACGGGTTATCAATTACCTTAAGCATCATTCGCCGGCATTAATTTTCAGCGCGTCTCCCACTCCGGCTTCCGTTGCAGCCGCTCTTGCTGCGCTGGATATTCTCGAAGCCGAACCCTGGCGAGTACAGAAATTGATCGACAATGCAAACAAAGTGCGAACCGAATTAATTGAGGCTGGATTCAACGTGCTGGAAGGCAGAACGGCAATAGTGCCCGTTATTGTCGGAGACGACGCGCTGGCATTCCAAATGTGGCGCCGTTTGTTCGACGAAGGCGTTTTCGTCAATGTGTTTATTTCACCGGGCGTGCCTCAGGGCAGACAAATGATGCGAACAAGCTATATGTCGACTCACGAAGAAGAGCATCTCGATTATATTATAAATACATTTAAGAAAGTAGGAAAAGAACTGGGAATAATCTAAAAATTTATCGCGGAGTATCTTCAATGCCGGACATAACAATCAGAACGGTAAAATCCAAAAAGGATTTAATGACATTTCTCAAATTTCCGTGGGAAATTTATAAAGGAGATCCCTACTGGGTTCCGCCTCTTATATACGACAAGAAAAAAATTCTGGACAAGAAAAAAAATCCGTTCTTTGAACACGCCGATATGGAACTTTTCCTGGCAGAAAAAAACGGCAAGACTGTAGGTAGAATTGCGGCAATCAGCAATCAGTTACACAATCAATATCACAATGACAAAGTCGGATTCTGGGGATTTTTCGAATCGATTAACGATCAGGCGGTTGCCAATAAATTATTCGACGCCGCAAAAGAATGGCTCAAAGCAAGAGGATTCGATACGATGAGAGGTCCCGCCAATCCTTCTTCGAACGATGAATGGGGAATGCTGATTGACGGATTCGAAGATACTCCGCGTATTTTAATGACTTACAATCCGCGCTATTATCTGGAGCTCTGCGACAACTACGGTTTCAAAAAAGCAAAAGATCTGTACGCATATAAATTAGAACACGACAAAGTCGTTTCTTCCGATAAATTGAGAAGAGTAGCCGAAATAGCCCGCAAACGCTCTAACATTAAGATAACCCAGTTGAATATGAAGAACTTCAAAACGGAATTGGACAAGGTTAAGTACGTTTACAATAAAGCCTGGGCTCCCAACTGGGGATTTATTCCGATGACGGAAAAAGAAATCGACGCTATGGCAAAAGATTTGAAACCTTTGGTTGAACCGTCATTGGTGCTGTTCGGCGAGATCGACAACAAACTCGTGGGCTTTGCGCTTGTTATGCTCGATTACAATCAGATAATCAAAGATATGAACGGCAAACTGCTCCCGTTCAATTTCATCAAGCTTTTTACTCAGCGGAAAAAAATCAACTGGTGCAGAATTATAACTCTGGGTATAATACCCGAATACCAAAAAAGAGGTCTCGATTCGGTATTCTATTGGGAAATCGTTAACCGCGCTGCGGAACTGGGGATTTATCTCGGAGAAGCCAGCTGGATTCTCGAAGACAATGAAATGATGAACCGCGGCGCTCACGTTATGAACGGCGAGCTTTATAAAAAATACCGTATTTACGATATCCCTATTTAGCTCGGTTTAATCGACTTTCATAGCCTCGTCGTATTTGGAAATGTGAGGCGGGTCGATTTTCTTGAGCGCTTCGAATAAGGGTGTGTTATCAGGATAATTTTTAAGCAGTTCGGCAATCTCGCCAGCTTTGGCGTCGAAAAACACTTTCAAAAGCGGACTTCTCGGATCCAATTGATCTTTAACTCTATCCAGATTTTTTATCAGTTTTACTATGTTTTTGTAGGCAGTTTCCGGTTCAGAATTCAACAAGTCCAGACCGTTATAATGATAATCGTAATAATCCATTCTGAACTGTTGGTATTTGGCGTTCATTAAGTTTTCTACCAGTCCCCTGCGGCTGTAAAGAGTGCTTTTCGATTCCCAGCCTTCCATATAAGCGGTATTAATCCCCCGGATAGCAATATCCAGCGCTTTCGAAAAGTAAGGAGTGCCGGCAAGTTTATCGTACGAATCGCTGTCAAATCCGATTATTACATAAGCATAATAATCGAGGAAGCTGACGAGCGGGTTAAAATCCGACTGATTGAAATAGAGCGCCTGATTTTTTTCGTACGTAAAACTCCATGCATTGTCGAAGATATTCAACATCAACGTATTTCGTTCCGAATTTTCTATCGGTCGTTGGCTTGTAATCACTACCTGAGCTTTATAGGTGGTTTCGTCGTCTGCGGCTTTAAGGAAGAAAATATTGAATCCGCATTTAATTTTATAATCGCCCCAATTTTCTGTGGTAAATTTGGTATTGTTTAAGTAACTTTCCACCTGACTTTGAAAATTTATTAACCTTTCCTTTGCAGCAACGGGCAGCTGTTCATAATTCACCGCAACTGTAGCATCCAATTCCTGTGCTTTTATTGTTGTTATTAATAAGGCGACAATTACGAATATTAGTTTTTTCATTTTTCTTCCTGCAAATTTTATAGCAAGATAAATAATTAAATAATTTTATACAATCACGGATGAACGATGAAGAAAGTCAATTTGATTCTTCTACTCCTGATTGCAGTAAATTGTTTCGCGCAATCCGGCGCAGGCGCCCGCAGAACCGCATTAAATTCATCGGACATAATCAGCTGCCGCGATCCGTTTGCAATTTTTTATAATCCCGCTTCGGCGGCTTTAAGCGATTCAAGACAAATCGGCTTTTTCTACTCGCCTTCCCCTTTCGAAATGAAAGAACTGGCTACTCTTTATGCGGCTTTTGTTCAACCGGCTTCGTTTGCTGCGTTTTCTGCCGGTTTTATGAAATACGGTTTCGAGCTCTACAATGTGAAAATGATACAAACCGGAATTGCTTTCGGCTTTTATGAATATTTTTCCGCGGGTATAAATTTTTCTATGCAGAATATCTCCATTGCCAATTACGGTTCGCGAAATTTCTTTTTTGCGGACATCGGACTGATCGCCCGATTAAACGAAAAAATTAATACCGGCGTATTCGTAAAAAACATAACAAGGACATCAATTGGCGATTTCGAAAATCAATTCCCAACAGTTTTTTGCGCCGGTATTTTCTATAAAATTATCGACGAGGTTAATCTTTACGCAAGCTTATACAAAGAAATCGGATACAAACCGGCTCTGCAATACGGCGTCGAATACAATATGGCGGAATTTCTGAATCTGAGGGCGGGTATTTCGGATTTTCCGGAAACATACAGCGGCGGAATCGGAATTATTTACAATTCTTTCGAACTTGGTTACAGCGTCAATTCGCATTTCGAACTCGGCTTTTCGCATCAATTCGATATCATTATAAGAGCGGATTAAAATGAAGCGCATTACTATAATATTGATATCGCTTTTGCTTATGTCCGAAGCGAACGCTCAAGCGGACACAACTTATGAAGAAATAATGTCGCAATTACTCGAAGATAACTTGGGCGAAGTAGAGGAATCGGATATTATAGACGAAATCGAAGAACTGCTCGACAATCCGATCGATATCAACAATGCATCTCATGAAGACCTTCTAAGAATACCTTTGCTCGACAATCGCAGAGCCGACGCTATTATTCGATACAGAGAATCTCACGGAAGTTTCGATAACAAAAACGAACTCTTTCTTGTGCCGGAATTGAACGATAAGATTGCAAGGTGGATTTCACATTTCATTGCTATCGCGCCTGCAGCGCAATCCGAGAATATTTTTTCTTATTCAAAAATCACTCTCCGCTCGAGAATTCAAAGAGACCTTCAGCTCCGCAGGGCTTACGCCGAAAACAAATTTGCCGGCAACAGACTGAAATCTTACAACCGCATACTTTATTACGGCGATTATATCAGCGCCGGAATATTAACCGAAAAAGACCCCGGCGAAAAGAGCTATACCGATTTTATTTCCGGATTTATGCAGATTAATACAAAAACTTTTTTGAATAAAATTATCATCGGCAATTATATAGTCGAATCGGGATGCGGTTTGATTTTGTGGTCTCCTTATAATTATCGCAAAGGGAGCGAAGTAATAATTCCCATTTCAAATTTCAGGAACAGAATCAGACCTTACAAAAGTTCGGGAGAATACGGTTATTTATCCGGTCTAACGGCGAGTCTTTCTTCCGGTATTATCGAATTTACTCCTTTCGTATCTTTTAGAAAGCTTGACGCTTCCCTCGATTCAAACGGCAACATCAAATCATTCAGGAACGACGGCTACCATCGATCGACGAATGAACTTGACGCCAATTCGAATGCAAAAGAATTTACATACGGCGCGCTTATTAAATTTAATCCTTTGCAAGATTTATCTGTCGGCTTAACTGCGGTTTCATATAATTACGACAAAGATATAGCGCTGCTCGATTCGCGACATGCAAAAAATCTCTCCGTAAATTTTGCTTACGGAAATTCGCTCCTAAATGTAAGCGGCGAAACCGCCTTTTTCAAAAATTATTTATCTTCAATTACTTCCGCCGTTTTAACTCCGGTCGAAAATATAAAATTAGGATTTTCATACCGGAACTATTCTCCCGATTTTTATTCCATAACGGGCAATTCATTCGGCGAGAAAACTAAATCAACAAACGAAAAAGGTTTTTACAGTTCCATTGAACTGAACACTAACTACGGTTTATTCTCGGTTTATTATGACATCTACTACTTCCCGAACGTTAATAATAATTTTCCGTCGAAAGGACAAGATTTTCTGGCAGCTTATAAATTCAGACTTAATAAGACGAGCAGCATAAAATTATTATATAAAAACGAATCAAACGAAAAGCTTTCGAACGACGAAACATATCCTTATTTGGATTTGCAAAATCGTAAACGCTGCAGAATAGAGCTAATCAATTATTTTAAGGACAAAGTCAGGCTTAAAACCCGCTTTGAATATGTAAGATTTTCCAGTTCTTCAAAAAAAGAAAGAGGATTTTTAATATATCAGGATGCGCTCTACAAACCGTTTGATAATTTAGCCGCATACGCCAGGATAGTGTTTTTCGATACCGATTCTTACGATACCAGACTTTACGTTTATGAAAACGATCTGGAGGGTTTATTGACCAACGGATTGATTTACGGGGAAGGAATAAAATGGTACTTCTTAATTAAGTATGCAATCAGACAATTTTCGATATCGTTAAAATATTCGGAATTGTATAAGCCGTTTGAGGAAAAACTGGGAAGCGGATATTCCGAAATTGGCGGCAGCATTGACAACAGAATATCATTTCAAATTGACTATGCAATGAAATAAAAAGCGTCCCGGCTGTTTGGCGCCGGAACGCTCCGGATTCAGATTTCGAATTTAATTCCCTGGGCGAGCGGAAGTTTAGCGCCGTAGTTAATTGTATTGGTTTGTCTGCGCATATAAAATTTCCAGGCGTCCGAGCCCGATTCGCGACCGCCGCCGGTGTGTTTTTCTCCTCCGAAAGCTCCTCCGATTTCCGCTCCAGAAGTGCCGATATTCACATTTGCAATTCCGCAGTCGCTTCCCCAGGGTGAAAGAAATTCTTCGGCTTCTCTCAAATTATTCGTAAATATTGACGAAGATAGTCCCTGCACCACGTCGTTCTGTATATTAATCGCATTTTGAACTTCGCCGGAATACTTAATGAGATACAGAATTGGAGCAAATGTTTCCTCCTGTACAATCTTATAATGATTTTCGGCTTCGACTATTGCCGGAACAACATAGCATCCCGATTCGTACCCGCTGCCCGAAAGGACGTCGCCTCCGTATAAAATCTTTCCGCCTTCTTCTACGACCTGTTTAAGAGCGCTTTTGAAATCTTCAACGGCGGCTTTATCGATAAGAGGTCCGACATGATTTTTCTCGTCCAGGGGATTCCCTATTTTCAAACTTTTATATGCGGTTATCAAAGATTCTTTTACTTTTTCGTAAACGTCCTCGTGCACAATAAGTCTTCGAGTGGTCGTGCATCTCTGTCCTGCGGTTCCAACCGCACCGAAAACAACAGCGGGAATTGCAAGGTTAAGGTCGGCGTTTGGAGTTATAATGATTGCATTGTTGCCGCCCAGTTCGAGTATGGAACGCCCGAATCGTCCGGCAATTATGCCCGCGGCTCTTTTACCGACGGCAATCGACCCCGTAAGCGAAATCAACGGAATCCGTTCGTCGCTCAATAATTTGTTGCCGATAACGGAGCCTTTGCCGATAATCAGATTGAAAATACCTTCGGGCAGGTTGTTCGATTTAATAACGTTCGCCAAAATATTTTGCACCGCAATTGCGGATAACGGCGTTTTGGATGAAGGTTTCCAGAGATTGACATCGCCGCATACGGTTGCAATCATTGCATTCCACGCCCATACTGCAACGGGGAAATTAAACGCCGTAATTATACCCACGATTCCGAGCGGATGATATTGTTCATACATACGGTGTTTTTCTCTTTCCGAGGCAATCGTTAAACCGTAAAGCTGTCTCGACAATCCAACCGCAAAATCGCAAATATCGATCATCTCCTGAACTTCGCCCAGCCCTTCCTGCAGAGATTTTCCCATCTCGTAAGAAACCAATTTACCGAGCGGCTCCTTATATTTTCTCAGTTCAATGCCGATTTGTCTTACGATTTCGCCTCGTTTTGGAGCCGGTACCGTTCGCCAATATTTGAAAGCCTGCGCTGCTTTTTCAATAACCCGGTCGTATTCTTCTTCTTCAGCCTGCGCAACTTTCGAAATCAATTTGCCGTCAACCGGCGAAACCACATCGAGCTCTTCGCCTTTAGTCTTCATCCAATCGATGCCCGTGGAAGCTCCGTTATTTTTTTCGCCAATCAATAATTGATTTAAGAATTCCATAATTTTTCTCCTCCCTTTTTTTATGGGATTTTTTTGACGGTGTTTATGATGATATCAAATTCGTTATTGGAATTTCCTATCCCTGTCGTAAAATCGAATAATATCATTTCTCCTTCGTCAACGAATAAATACTTTTCGTTGATATTGCTTCCCAATTCAATATTAATTTCCGTTGCTTCTTGTCCGTTAATGAAGGAACGATTTACATTGCCTTTAAATCTTGTTTTAAGATAATCCAGATACAATTCCCGGTTCAGGTCGGCGCCGCTTCCTCCGGAAAACAGAATGCGCGAAACGCTCAAAATAGAATTAGTCGAATCGTTATAAAATATTCGGTGCGGAACTATTCTGAATCTGGTATTCTTGAAGCTTTTCGAAATGCTCTTTACTTCGGCGGGCGTTTCTTCTCGCCATCCGGGAGGTATGTTGTAAAGATACCCTGCGACCGAATCGGTCACTGTCGCAAATTTCATATCGTCATCTAATAATTCGTTCTTATCGTCGCCACTGCAATTAATCAGGAACAATACGCCGACTAAAATTCCCCCTCTTAATAAATTCAGATAACTGAAGTAGTTTTTATAAAGATTCATTATTATTCCGATAAATCAAAAAGGGATTACGCGCACCCCTTAATTACATTATCTAATTTAATAAAATTGTGCCGCGCCGCGAAACAAAAAATCTTTTTTGAATACTTGATGAAGAGTTGCTCATTCGATATATTGAGGCGTTAATATTCGACATAAGATGAAGAACTTCAGAAAATTAACTGGCAGAAACACACTCCGAAACTACATGGTTTCCCGCTTCGAGCACGTCTTTTAAATTCATTCTCCCTCCTCGCTTAAACAAATTTAAAACAGGGAGAAAGAAAAATGATTACAAAAGAAAACGCATTGGAATTTTTACGCCGTTACATGTTAATCGACGGTTTTGACATTTTGCTCGATCTTAGCGAAAGCAAAGGAATCCGCATCGTAGACGAAAGGAACGGCAACGAATTTTTAGATTTTTATTCTTTTTTTGCTTCTTCTCCGGTCGGCATGAATCACCCCAAATTGTTCGACAAAGAATTTCTGAAAGAATTACAAAGAGCGGCATTAACCAAGCCGTCGAATTCGGATATTTACACTCTCGAAATGGCAAAATTCGTAGAAGCTTTCTCAAAATACGCATTGCCGCCGGATTTCAAACACCTCTTTTTTATTGACGGAGGAGCTCTTGCCGTTGAAAACGCTCTTAAAGCAGCTTTCGACTGGAAAGTCAAAAAGAATTTCCAAAAAGGTTATAAAGAAGAAAAAGGGAGCCAGGTAATTCATTTCAGAAACGCTTTCCACGGAAGAACGGGTTATACGCTTTCATTGACGAATACCGATCCGAACAAAACAGCTTATTTCCCAAAATTCAATTGGCCGAGGATTCCGAATCCTAAAATCATTTCTCCTATTGAAGAAAATCTGGATAAAATAATCAAAGCGGAAGCGGAAGCAGTCGACCAAATTTATACGGCCATAAAGAATAACCCCGACGATATCGCTGCTCTTATTATCGAACCCGTTCAGGGCGAAGGAGGCGACAATTTCTTCAGAAAAGAATTTTTTGAAAAATTGCGCGAAATTACATTCGAAAATGATATTATGCTTATTTTCGACGAAGTCCAAACCGGTATCGGATTAACCGGCAAAATGTGGGCGTTCGAACATTACGTTCAACCCGACATGATTTCATTCGGTAAGAAAACGCAGGTTTGCGGATTTATGTCGACCGGCAGAATCGACGAAGTTGAAGACAATGTGTTCAGAAAATCGAGTCGTATCAATTCTACGTGGGGAGGCAATTTAGTAGATATGGCGCGTTCGCGAAAATATCTCGAAATAATAGCTCAGGAAAATCTGGTTGAGAACGCAAAAGAAACGGGCAAATATCTTCTCGATAATTTAAAAATGTTGGAAACCAAATTTCCAAATCTTGTGTCGCAAGCCCGCGGTTTGGGACTGATGTGTTCGTTCGATCTGCCCGATCCGGAAATCCGGAAAAAATTCCTGGCAAAACTGTTCGAAAAAAGAATGTTGATGCTCGGATGCGGAGCAAACTCCGTTCGTTTCAGACCGCCGTTGATTGTAACCAAAAACGATATTGACGCAGGAATAAAAATTATCCAAGAGACGCTTGCATCGCTTTAAACAGACTGACTAAAAAGTAATACATCTTGAAGCCGATCGTCCGTGACCCGGTCTATATTGATTACTTTTTAGTCAGTTCCTATTAATTGCTGCCGATTCCCTGGTCGTGCTTTTTACTCATATTTTTTACGAGTTTAAAGCGGATCGGGCCGTTGAGTAAAGTGCTCGAATTCCAGAGTTTATATCCGCCGGCCATACTGAGGTCTTCGCCCAGCCAGGCGTCGATATCGCCGTTCAGATTACCCATATTGGTGTCCTTCAACTGGAAGGTAAATATGGTATGTTTATTTACCATAGTGCCTTCAAAATTGAACGTAATGGCATTCCAGCTTCCGGTTCCGTAAACCTTGTTGCCTTCCTGCGTATACAGAAGAACTACAACAGGCTCTTCGGATGCCGAGTTATAAGGCACCGACTGATATTGTCCGCTGAAGATTTCTGCATCGACGGGTTCGACTATCTTTTCGGCATTGCAGGCAAATAAGAACGGCAGCAATACGAGAGCGATTAGCTTTTTCATAGTATCCTTCCTATGATTTTATTGTTTAGAAAGTATCCTTACTTCTGCCCTATTATCGATTGCCGCCCGTCTTTTGTTTAGTTTTCTTCTTATAAATATTTAAGGGACAAATTTTTCATTAAATTTATTTTTACTGACTGCGATAATCGAATTTATGTCCTGTCAGAAATAATCGTACGGATTTTATTACATTTGATTAAAAGAATGGTAAATTTTATGGCGGAAAAAGAATCGGGCAAAATTTACGTTGTTGCAACACCCATCGGAAATTTAAAGGACATTACGTTCAGAGCCGTCGAAGTGTTGAAAAACGTCGATTTTATCGTATGCGAAGACACACGCGTTTCGGGAATTTTATTGTCGCATTACTGTATCGAAAAAAGACTAAAAGTATTAAATGCGCGAAACGAATCCAGAACAATCGACGATATAATAGAAGAAGTCAAAAGCGGGAAAGATTGCGCTTTGATATCGGACGCAGGCACTCCGCTTATTTCCGATCCGGGAAGCAGATTAATAAACAGAGCCGTCGCTGAAAATATAACCGTAGCTCCCGCGCCAGGTCCAAGCGCTTTAACTGCAGCGCTGAGCATTAGCGGACTTCCTTCGAGCTCTTTTGTTTTCGACGGCTTCCTGCCGCAGAAAAAAGGAAGACAAAAGAAACTCGAGCAACTTTCGCGCGAAAACCGCACAATCGTACTCTATGAATCGACTTACAGAATAGAAAAACTTCTGAAAGAATTGTCGGAATATATGCCCGAAAGGACTGTGGTAGTTTGCAGGGAATTGACAAAGAAATTCGAAGAAGTCTGGCGGGGAAAACCTTCGGAATTGTTGGAAGAACTCCCCTCCAAAAATATTAAAGGGGAGTTTGTAGTTATAATATCGCCTCTGGAATGGAGGGAAGAAGATTATTCGGAATCGTAATCGATAAGCGAATGTATTTCGTAATCGGTTAATTTATCGCGTCCGTTCAAAAACGACAATTCGATTAAAAATGAGATCTGAACTATTTTGCCGCCCAGCTTTTCGACCAGTTTACAAGCCGCTTCCATCGTGCCGCCGGTAGCCAGCAGATCGTCGTGCATCAGAACAACGTCGCCATTTTGAATTGCGTCTTTGTGAATTTCGATCGTATCGGAGCCGTATTCGAGCTCGTAGGTTTCAGCCAATTTTTGCGCGGGCAATTTACCGGGTTTACGAACCGGCACAAATCCGGCATTCAACTTAAGAGCCAAAGCGGCTCCTAAAATAAAACCCCTCGATTCGATTCCCACTACTTTTGTAATCCCTTTATCCTTGCTAATTTCGTACAATTTATCGACGGCATAATTCAAAGCCTTACTGTCTTTTAAAAGCGTCGTCACGTCGCGAAACATAATTCCTTTTTTGGGGAAATCCGGTACGGTTCGGATGTAACTTTTCAGGTCCATTATTTGCGTCCTTATTTATTAATTGGAAAGCTGATCTTCTGTTGCTTTCAATTCTTCGAGATATCTCATCAGTAAATCTTCGATCGGCGCATATTCCGTATACTGCATCATTTCCCGCTTAACGTGTGAAGAATTTTTAAGTCCCTTCAAATATCCCGACCAGAATTTTCTGAACGGAATAATAGCGGTTCTTTCGTCATTTTTTAATTCGATGGAATATTTAAGATGGCGCAGGGCTATTTCGAATCTTTTTTCGGGAGTATCCTCAAATTTAATTTCTCCGTATTCGAGTAGTTCTTTGGCTTCCCGGAAAATCCAGGGACGTTCAATCGCTCCCCGCGCAATCATTACTCCGTCTGCAGAAGTTGTTTCGAAAGCGCGTTTGACGTCTTCTGCTGAAAATATTCCGCCGTTTAGTATAACCGGAATTGAAACGACTTCTTTAACCCTATCGATCCACGACCAGTCGGGTTCGCCGCTGTGACCCTGACTTCTGGTTCTGCAATGGATTGTCAAAGCTGCTGCGCCTGCGTCTTCTATTCTTTTAGCCACTTCCTGAATATTAATCGTAGTTTCGTCCCATCCGATACGGGTTTTTACGGTAACAGGCAATTTAACGTTTCTTACGATTTCTTTTACCATTGCTCCCATATATTCCGGGTCTTTTAAAAGCCCGGCGCCCGCGCCTCTGTTGGCTACTTTTTTAACCCAGCAGCCCGCGTTAATATCGATAATGTCGGGATTCAAAGCTTCGACGATTTTAGCGGATTCGACCATCGGTTCCAGATTGCCTCCGTAAATCTGAATTCCGACAGGGCGCTCCTGTTCGGTAATTTCCATTTTACGATGAGTTTTTTTATTCGAACGCACCAGCCCGTCGGAATTAACAAATTCCGTATAAACTATGTCGGCGCCAAATTCCTTGCATAATTTACGGAATGCAATATCCGTAACATCTTCCATCGGCGCCAGCAGCAAAGGTTTATTCAATTCGATATTACCGACTTTGAACATACTCAATCAGTCCTCAAATAATAGTACGTCAATACGAGAGTAACAAACGTAAAGAAAGCGCCGGTTAGAAAAGGCGCATAGTATCCCAGATAGTCGAACGAAAATCCGCCCCAAAGCGGTCCCAGTACGCGCGCAAGCGACGCCAGCGACTGATTTATTCCGAGTATTGCGCCCTGCTCGTTATCCGGCGAAAATTTTGATACCAAACTTAATATTGTCGGTTGTAAAATACCAGTGCCAATCGACAGAATAACCACTACAATCGAAACGCCTATAAAATTATAACCGTACGGAATCGCTCCCAATCCTAACATCATCAAGACAGTTCCCCACAAGACTAATTTCCTTTCGTTAATTTTGCCGCCCGCCGTTTTAACAAAAAATCCTTGTACCAATACGCCAACAGCTCCCATAATTCCGTAGAGGAATCCGTTTTGCTGATCCGTAAAGTTGAAATGTTTATAGCCTAATAACGCAAAAGTACCGTATAAATTTGCAATCGAAAAAATTATGATGAAAAAGAGAATAATCAACAGTCCGACGCGCGGAATCTTCAAAACTTTTGAAATGTATTTGACGTCGATTAACTTTAAGGATATCCGGGAATCTTTCGACTTGTTTAGATTTGATTCGGGCAGAAAAAAGAACGCAAAGAGAAAAGCCATAAAAGAAAAAGCGGCGCTGCCAAATCCTGCAACGTCGTATCCGAATTTTGAAAGGAAGGCTCCGATTAAAGGACCGAATACAAAACCGAGTCCGAAAGCCACGCCGATCAGCGCCATTCCTTTTGCCCTGTCTTCTTTCGAAGTGACGTCGGCAATATAAGCCTGAGCGACTGCTATATTACTTCCCCCGATGCCTGCAAGCATCCTGGAAATGAGCAGAATCAGAAACGAATCGGCAAAACTGAAAATAATATACGAAGTAGCCGTCATCAAAAGCGTGGTTGTAATGAGCGGTTTTCTGCCGATTCTGTCGGAAAGTTTACCAAGTACGGGATTGAACAAAAACTGCATAAGCGAAAAAATTGCAACAATAATACCGATACCGAAATCGGAAACGGCAAGCTGTTTGCTGGCAAATGTTGGCAATAACGGAATCAGTATTCCGAAACCCATTAAATCGATAAAAATCGTAAAGAATACGATTACAAGAGCGGTTCTATTTTTCATAAATCAGAAATTTCTTGAGAAATAAAACTCAAAGATAGGAATTTTCGGATAAATAAGATGTGAAGTACGTATAAAAAGGAGGGCGACCCGCAGATTAATTTTCCCGGGTCTGCCCGATTTGATATTATTCTTTTGGAGCCTTTCTTTGCGCTTTGACTTCCTGAACTTCGTTGCGGATATCCTGAGCCATTTTTTTCAATTCGCTCAATCCTTTTCTCAGGCGTGTACCTGCTGCAGCCTGTCCTTTTTCGTAAAATTTGACTGCATCGGCTTCCAAACTTTTAACGAATTCCACCAACTGTTGATATTTTTGCATACTTCCTCCTTTTTTAGTTAGTAATTACATTTTCGAGAATAATTTCAGCAATATCTTTAATTTCTATTTCTTCGGATTTATCGAGGCTTTTCATGCCGTCGTTCAGCATAGTCATACAGAAAGGACAAGCCGAAGCGACTTTTCGTGCGCCCGTTTCAACCGCTTCTCTTGAACGGTTGAGATTGATCCTTTCGCCTTCATTCTCTTCAAGGAACATTCTTCCGCCTCCCGCTCCGCAGCAAAATCCTTTGTCTCTGGAACGCTCCATTTCAATCAATTCAAATTTACCCAATTTATTCAAAATATCGCGCGGCGGATTGTAAATATTATTATATCTGCCGAGATAACAAGAATCGTGATACGTTACTTTAATCTTTTCTTTGCCGTCCTCGTCGATTTTTAGTATACCTTCTTCGATTAATTTTGTCAATAATTCAGTATGGTGTACAACCTCGAATTTGCCTCCGAAACGCGGATACTCGTTTTTGATCGTGTTCAGACAATGCGGACACGCAGTAACAATTTTTTTAACGCCGTAGTTGTTCAAAGTTTCTACGTTTTCCCGGATCAGCATTTGCGCCAGATACTCATTGCCCAGTCTGCGGGCCGTATCTCCGTTGCATTTTTCCTCAGTACCCAGAATTCTGAAATTAATATTCGCAATTTGCAGCAATTTTGCAATTGCTTTTGTCACATTTTGATATCGGGCATCGAACGAACCTGCGCAGCCTACCCAGAAGAGAAATTCGCATTCGGGGTCTTCCGCTATCGTTTTAACATCCATTCCTTCAGCCCAATTGGCTCTGTCCTGCCAATTGAATGCCCACGGCGTAAAATTCGTTTCGATGTTTTTAAAGACCGTGTTTAATTCCGGCGGAAAATTCGATTCCATTAAAACAAGATTTCTGCGCATATCGATAATTGCGTCGAGATGCTCAATCGAAACGGGACATTCGTTAACGCAAGCGCCGCAAGTAGTGCATGCCCACAATTCTTCATCGGATACATAATTATGGACGAGAGACTTTTCGAATAATTCGTTTTCTTTGTCGCCTCGTAATATCAGCGGGGCTTTTTCTTCGGTTCTGTGACGAATGCTGACGATTATTTCCCTCGGCGATAATTTTTTCCCCGTATTTGCGGCGGGACACGCGACTGTGCATCGTCCGCATTCAGTACAGGAAAAACCGTCGAGCAATTGCTTCCAGGTTAAATGCTCGATATCCGCCGCGCCGAATTGTTCGGCATCTTCGTCTTCAAGATCAATTGTTTTCGGAACAAATTTATCGTTGCCAATCTTTGAAAAGAATACATTCGGAATCGAAGTGACAACGTGGAAATGTTTTGAATACGGCAAAAAGTTCAGGAACAATAAGATCAAACCGATATGCATCCACCAGAAAAATTCGTAGTACGACCAGTTGATTTGATGCGGGTTGTCGAATAACACGCCGCTTAAAAGCATTGAAACAGGCTTAAACTCGTTTGCTGCATAATGAAAATCGTTATTTACAATATGAATGATATTTTGTCCGAACATTGAAAAGACAATGCCAAATATCATCAGAAGAATAAACGCCGCATCGAGATTGCCTTTCTTCCCCACATTCAGCCGGGGCACTTTAATTACAAATCTTCTGAAGAGCGCCGCCAGCACGGCTATCGTTACGAACAGTCCGAATAAATCCTGGACAAAAGTTATAATTAGATAAATTTTTCCAAGGAAGCTGAAATTAAAGCCTTCAAAAAATCCCTGAATTATCGATTCGACTACAGCCAGTAAGAAAAGCATGAATCCCCAAAAAATCAGAAAATGGATTGCGCCCGCTACCGGTTCTCGCAATAATTTGGACTGACCGAAAGCAATTTTAATTACGTTTTTAATTCTCTCAGGTATATTATCGAATCGGTTTTCAGGCTGCCCTACTCTCAGATACGAAAGGATTCTTCTTAAATTGAATAAGAAGAATCCCATCGCAGTTAAAAATATAATTGTAAAAACTATGGTTTTTGTAGTCATCAGTCTCTTCTTTTAAGTTTGATAAAACAAGAGCGATTTTATTTTTTCCTAATGGTAACTACCAAAAAAGCGGCTGCCGTAATTTTCAAAATATCCCATACCGAGAAGAGAACGGCTCCGCTGAATAAAGCCGCCTTGAGATTACCTCCGAAGAATACTGAAAGATAGAGCGCCCCGGACAATATAATCATAGCGTCGGCAAGGAGGAACGAAACGAAAACTCTCAAAAAGCTACGATTCTTTTCGAGCAGATAGCCTGCAATAAACGCCGCGAAAGGAAAAGCAAGCAGATATCCTCCCGTAGGTCCGAATAACTTCATAAAACCGAATCCGAAGCCTGCAAATACGGGAATTCCGATAGCGCCTGCGGCAATATATATAATTTGACTGTAAGCGCCGTTGCGCGCGCCCAGAAATGCACCCGAGAGCAACACTACCATTGTCTGCAATGTAAAAGGCACGGGTTGAGCCGGTATTATAATTTGAGCGCTCAAAAATGTAAGAGCTGAAAAAAGCAATACGAGAGCCGCGTCTCTGGATTTAGTCGCCGAAAGCGGCAGAATAAAACGCTTTGCATTTTCTTTGGTTGTCATAGTATCCCCTTTATTTGAGATTGTTATTAAAAAATGTCACAGTTTTATCGAGCAATTTATCAAATTTTTCGTTTGAATGCTTAAAAGGATGAACTATTCCGAAAGTATGTCCGGTATTGCGGATAATGTAGAGTTCGGTCTTTTCTTTGTTTGCCCAATTATAAAGTTCTTCTGCCTCCTCGGGTGGAACAGCCAAATCCCGGTCGCCGTGAGCAATCAACAAAGGTCGATCGAAATTAGAGACTGCTTTTTGAATATTGAGCAAATCCTCGCCGTTTTTTTCGATATCTTCCAGGAGAGTGAGGTTTAATTTCATTTTTTGTTTAGTGCGCATATTCATAACCTGGAAATAACCTTTCTTACGCCATTCTTCCTTTTGCCTTTCGGAATAGCGGTCTAATTTCGATACCGAAGCCCACAAAGCAACGGCGGGAATGTCGGTTCTGCGCGAAGCCGTCAGAATCGAAATGGCTCCTCCCCTGCTGTGTCCGATATATCCGATTTTTCCTTTGAAGTTCAGATTCAGACAATCATTGTAGACGGCGTCGGTAATTTCGTTTAATTCTCTTATCTCCCTGGAAAAAGTATTGTCGGCAAATTTGTCGAGCCGGGTAAATTCGTTATTCTCGTCTACACCGTTGTGAGAAAAGTTAAAAGCGACGGTAAGATATCCGTTATCGGCAAAGAATTGCGAGGCATACGGACCAAATCCCCAGTCTTTAAATCCTTTAAAACCGTGGACAAGAACGAGTGCATTTCCCGAAAAGCGAGTTTCATTCAGGTATGCAGTAGCAAAAATCCGCTCGTTATCGGAAGCCGTAAAAGTGAAATTTCTTATCATATTGCACGAAATATCAAGATTCGCCCGTCTAAAGTCAAGTAATTTTCTTTAAAACTAAAGTCTTTTTACTTTTATCCGATTATTAAAGTAGAATAAATAAATACTAGTGCCATGACAATTGAAGAAAAAGCAAAATGGTTTGACGTAGCAATGAGATTTGGATTGGAGGGAAAGATACATCTTGTCATGAAATCGTATAAGGACGGTGTTGCAAAGTGGGCTATAGTCGATACAGCCAGTAACAAGGTGCTCAATTCAAATCTGGAATGGGAGCCGGAACCGCCGTTAAAACAACGGGACGAAAGTTTTTTAATAAGAACGCGCTTCGATTTCGAAAGCGCCGTTGCTCTTTATAAACAGTACAAAATGTTCGCCGTTGAAACGTCCGAAGCGGTTTAATTTTCTTTTAGCTCTCATTTATGTATTTTTGACCTTCAAAAAGGTCGAAAATCATCTATGTATCTGAAATTTACCGAAGAACATCTAATGCTGCGCCAAACCGTGAGGGAATTTGCGAATTCTGAAATTAAACCGCTTGCCCGAAAAATCGACGAGGAAGAATATATTCCGCGCGATTTGATCGAAAAAATTGCCGAAGTCGGACTTTTGGGAACCGCTTTTCCGGAAAAATACGGAGGAGGAGGATTCGGCGAAGTCGGCTATTGTATAGCTCAGGAAGAAGTTGCCCGGGTGTGCGGTTCTACCGCTACTTTTATCGGCGCTCATCAATCGATCGGAACGAATGCCATTTTTATCGGCGGTTCCGAAGAATTAAAAGAAAAATACCTTCCCCTTCTTACGACGGGCAATAAAATTGCGGCATTCTGCCTTACCGAAGCGCAAGCCGGTTCGGATTCTTTCAATATTAGAACATCAGCAGTCAAAAAAGGAAATAAGTGGATAATAAACGGCGAAAAATTATGGATAACTAACGGCGCCATAGCCGATATATTTACGGTATTCGCCCGAACCGAAAAAGGGATTACGGGATTCGTAGTGGAAAAAGAATTTGGCGGCGTAGAGGTCGGACCAAACGAAAAAAAATTGGGTATTCGCGGAAGCGTTACGAATCCGATCCGTTTTAACAACGTAGAAGTTCCGGAAGCAAATTTAATAGGCAAAGAAGGGCGCGGCTTTCCGATTGCAATGAAAGCTTTGGACGCCGGCAGATTGACGGTGGGCGCCTGCTCGCTCGGCGCCGCCAAAGAGATGCTCGAGCTTTCTGTCCAATATGCAAATCAACGGATACAATTCGACCAGCCGATTTCCCGCTTCGAAGCAATTCAGTTTATGATTGCGGATATGACTTCAAAAATATATCTTATGGAGAGTATATTATTCCGAGCCGCGCAAAAATACGACGAAGGTCTCGATGTCAGTCAGGACGCGGCAATTGTAAAATTATATGCTTCCGAAGCCGTCCAGGAAATTGCGGATATAGCTCTTCAGATCCACGGCGGAATGGGTTATTCGCGGGAACTGCCGATAGAACGTTTTTACAGAGACGTCAGGATTTTGAAAATATTCGAAGGCACAAGCGAGATTCAAAAGTTGATTATCAGCAGAAAGACAATTAAAAATAACGGCAAATGGCGCTTCGATGGCTAAGAAGATATTAATTATACCTTCGATTGATATTCAGGACGGCAAAACCGTCAGGGTTGTTCAGGGCATTCCGGAATTAAACTGTCCCTCATACGGCAACGACCCGGTTGAGATGGCTCTTATCTGGCGCGCCGAGAACGCAAAATGCCTTCATGTGGTCGATTTCAATTCCGCATGGTATCATTCGCACGTCAATCACGACGTAATCAGAAGGATATGCGAAAGCGTAATAATTCCCGTAGAGCTCGGCGGCGGTATAAGCAATCTGGAAGACGCAGAAAAAGCATTCGATCTGGGAGCGGCAAGGATTGTTATCGGAACTCTAGCTCACGAAAATAAAAACGAGTACGTAAAAATACTCGAAAAATTTTCGCCCAATAAAGTTGTCGCCGCAATCGATGTTATTGAAGGTCAGGTGGTCACAAGAGGCAGAAGAGTTTTCACGGGTATCGATGCGCTCGATTATGCAAAAATGTTGAAAGAACTGGGAACCGAACGTTATATTGTCACCGACGTAAGGCGCAACGGAATGTTATTGGGTCCGAACATTGAATTATCCAAAAAAATTGCCGAAATTACAGAAAAGAAAGTTACACATTCGGGAGGCATTTCCGGATACCGCGATCTGATACAGTTGCAAAAAGAAGGCGGCAATCATATCGATTCGGTAATAATCGGAAGAGCTTTATACGAAAACCGTTTTTCGTGTCAAAAAATTTGGCGTGTGGCTGAAGCGGGATTATTTAATTGAGCCGAGATAAAATGGAACCCCAAATAAGAATACCGGAAAAAAGCAGTTTCTGGGCAAACCTGTTCAAAAGCCCGACGGACAAGAATGAATTGGAAGAAGTGCTGGCTTCAATACCTCCGTTTAAAAATCTAACTCCGAAATACCTGAAATTACTGATGAAATTAATACACAATCGTTTTTATAAAGCCAACGAATACATCTTTTATCAGAACGATCCCGGAATAGCTCTCTATATAATCGTCAGCGGCGAAGTGTTAATTACACAGGAAAACGAGGACGGCGAACAATTCGATCTTGCTCACCTTACAAGAGGCGACTTCTTCGGCGAGTTGGCTCTGATAGACGAAGAACGGCGAGCCGCCAGCGCCGTCGCTCTGAAAGATTCTTTTATAGCTGCCATTTTCAAACCCGACCTCGACGAATTTATCGAAGCTCATCCCCAGGAAGGCATTAAAATCCTGAAAGGTCTTATCCATATTATTGCAACTCGTCTGCGTAATGTTAACAAAGAATATCTGGAGCTTTATAATCAAATAAGAACAAGGGAGAAGCAGCTATGAATCTGATTAAAAAAATTTTGGTGCCCGTTGATTTTTCCGATTATTCCAAAGACGCCTTGAAATACGCAGTGCAATTTGCAAAACAATTCGACGCCAAACTTTATATTATCTACGTAATCGAACCGGTCATTTATCCTGCGGACTTCAGCATGGGTCAGGTTGCCATTCCGTCGCTCGAAAACGACATAAAGAACAGAGCCGAAGAAGAGATGGATTCACTCATAAAATCTTTCGTCGACCCTTCGCTCGAAGCAGAAAGAATAATTAAAACCGGCAAGCCGTTCGTCGAGATAATCGAAACGGCGCGCGATGTGGACGCAGATATAATTATAATGGCTACTCACGGTCATACCGGCGTTGAACATCTTCTCTTCGGCAGCACGGCTGAAAAAGTCGTTCGCAAAGCTCCCTGTCCAGTTCTGACTTTGCGTAAACCGATCAAAGGATTCCAGTTTAACGCTCAAAACGGACAAGTCTGATTTTACCCGAGTCGATATGAAAAATTTCACGGACGACAATATTTCGGGCAGCAGCGAACTGCTCGAAGAAATGCATAAACATTTAAAATCCCAAAAGAACATACTCCCCCTTTTTCCCGACCTGCTCGATAATTTCGGAAATAAATTCGCAACTTTCGAAAATATCCGACATTATTTGCATGAATTAAGAAAAGCTGTTAAAACTAAAAAAAGCCTCGATGAATTTTTTGAAAAATACGACAAGCTCATATTAAATATCTACGATAATATCTATCAAAATTGCCGTAACCGGCTTATTAGATACTCCTCTTTCATAACCATATCCAACAGCAAAACTGTTTACGAGATATTGAAGCGGCTCTCCGAAGAAAGAGACAATCTAAAGGCGGCGGTAGCCGAATCTCGACCGCAGTTCGAAGGACGCGTACTGGCTCGCCGGTTACATAAAACGGGTATTAATGTTAAACTGATAACCGAAGCGATGATATATAATGAGACCTCGAAATACGAAGCGGGAATTATAGGCGCAGACGCAGTGCTTAAAAGCGGCAATGTGGTTAATAAAACCGGAAGCGGCATTTTGGCTCTGGCGTGTAAACACCGGAAAATCCCTCTCTACGTCGTGTGCGATAGAAAAAAATTTTCAGGCAAAAACAAATTCGAAAATAAAATAATGCCACCCGAAGAAATCTGGAAGACCCGTTCCGGAATAAAGATTGAGAATTACTATTTCGAAGAAGTCGATAAAAATTTAATCAAGGAAATCTTTACCGATTAACGGTTTTAAGACTTTCCAGAATCTCCTTGGCGTTTTGAGCAGCCCGGCTGTTCGGATGTTTTTCAATCAATTTTTCCCAGTATCTGCGCGCCTCTTTTTCGTTGCCTTTCACCTGCTGGATGACGCCCATATTATAGAGTCCCAGCGGATAGTTCCCGTCGATTTTCAAAATTTTTGCCGTATATTCTTCGGCTTTGTCGAGTTCGCCGAGGTTAAAATGAATAAACGTAAGCTGCAGCATTGCGTCGATTCGTTTCGGATCGATTGAATGGAGTTTTTCATAGAGTTTAAGAGCCTCTTCCGGTTTATGCGCCATTGTAAGCATATCGGCATATTCTCTTATTCTAAGCGTGTCGTTCGGATTTTCTTCGTACGCCTTTTTAAGAGCGTTCAGTTTCTGAATTGCTTGTTCCATAACGTTCGAACCGGAGGGCATTTCCCCTTTCTTCTGCGACATCCCTTTATGGATTTCGTCGTTCGGCATATTCGGATGCGGATTGGTAGTATCCGTATTTACCGAAAGAAAAATTACCGTTACGATAAAAGCGGTAAAGAGCAATAAATATATATAAACTGATTTGAATTTCATTTCTGGCTCCGTATTTATAACTTCACAAACTTAGTAAATTTCGTAATAATTTATCTTCATTTTTTACAGAATTGAGACAAATTGAACTAAAAATACCCGCCGTCTGTTAATAAGATTAACTGTCATATTTAAAGGAAGAAAATGGCCAGCACAAACGAAAGCAGACGTAAAGAATTCGACAATGAGATAACGCCGCATATAGCCGCGCTTAAGTCGTTTGCATTAAAATTATCGAGAGACCCCGACGACGCCGAAGATCTGCTCCAGGATACTCTTTTAAAAGCATTCCGCTTTTTTGATCAATACGAAAAAGGGACGAATGTAAAAGCCTGGCTATTTCAGATTATGAAAAATTCCTTTATTAATTCTTACCGCAAAATCAAAAGACAGCCGGGGAAAGTAAATTATGACGATATCGAAAACTTTTATGAAAATATACGCTCTGAAGAAATAGCCTCATCACATGTGCAAAACGACGCCTTCAGCGACGTAATGAGCGACGAGATTGCCGATGCCTTGGCAAAACTTCCCAATGATTTCAGAACAATCATTTTTCTGAGCGACATCGAGGGATATTCTTACGAAGAGATAGCCGATTTTATCGATTGTCCGGTTGGTACGGTACGCTCGCGCCTTCACAGAGCCCGCAAAATGCTCTATACCCTCCTCTATTCGTATGCTAAAGGTAAGTCTTTTGTAGACGGAGAGAGTAAATTAATTTTAAATTAAAAATAAAATTTCTGAATTTTTTCTGGACAATGATATTTATTTTGCGTATTTTTGCCGGATGAGAAATCGAGCAACATATCTACGAGCTACTATCGAAGACCTTTACATTACTATCATTAAACACTTCTCTGTAAGAGGAGAAATTAAATAGCAATACAAAAATAAATCAATTTTCCGACCGGGCAAAATTAGAGCCCCGTGGAACTATTATGTATTGATTGAAGTTAAAAACAGAGTAATTCAATAATATAAGGAGAAATGAAGAGTTGAAGATAACCAAGCAATTTACGAACCGGGAAAGCAAATCTTTAGACCAATATCTTCAAGAAATCGGAAAAGTTGACCTCCTTACCCCGGAAGAAGAAATCGAATTAGCCAAAAGAATCAAAAAGGGAGACAAACAAGCCCTCGATAAATTGACAAAGGCTAATTTGAGATTCGTTGTCAGCGTGGCAAAACAATACCAGAATCAGGGTCTTCCTTTAGGCGACCTGATAAACGAAGGAAACTTAGGCTTGATTAAAGCCGGTCTTCGTTTCGACGAAACGCGCGGATTTAAGTTCATTTCTTACGCCGTCTGGTGGATTCGACAATCGATTATGCAGGCTATTGCCGAACAATCCAGAATGGTGCGCCTCCCGTTAAATCGCGTTGGCGCTTTGAATAAAATGGGCAAGGCTCTCAGCCAGCTCGAGCAGGAATACGAAAGAAAACCGAGCGCCGAGGAAATTGCAGAACAGCTCGACATGGACGTCCAGGACGTCAATTATGCAATGCAGATTGCCGGAAGACACATTTCAATGGACGCTCCTTTTGCACACAGCGACGACAGCAATAATAGTCTGCTCGACGTTATGCCAAACGAGGATCAACCTTCGCCCGACCATACTCTGTTAAAAGAGTCTCTCAAAACCGAAATCGAACGCTCCCTTTCAACACTGACTGAAAGAGAAGCCGAAGTGATTCGTCTCTATTTCGGTTTAGGCAAGGAACATTCATTAACTCTGGAAGAAATCGGAGAAAAATTAAATCTTACACGCGAACGCGTGCGCCAAATTAAAGAAAAAGCTCTTATCAGACTGCGTCATTCTTCCAGAAGCAAAAATTTGAAAGCTTATTTAGGATAATCTTCATTTCTACCCCCCTTTTTTAGTGTAAGCCTCTCATCTATTCTTATGAGAGGCTTTTTTTTTACCCTCAGAATAAAATCTTCTTATATTTGTACTAAAAAATGGATGCATATGAATACTCTCGAAAAGCATTTTGAAAAATTCAGACGAAATATTACGGGTATCGACCAGACATTCGACGGTCCTTACGGCAAAAAAAAGATAGTCTATGCCGACTGGATTGCAAGCGGCAGGTTATACGACCCGATTGAACAAATAATACGAGAGCGTTTCGGACCGTTTGTGGGGAATACGCATTCGGAATCCTCCGTTACGGGCACTTCGATGACAAAAGCTTACCATGAAGCGCGAAATATTATCAAAAAACACGTCAATGCTTCGGATAAGGATGTTTTGCTTTTTGCAGGATACGGTATGACAGCCGCTGTAAACAAATTTCAGCGACTCCTCGGTTTGAGACTGCCCGAACAGCTTCAAAAGCATGTTAAAATTCCGAAAGAAGAAAAGCCCGTAGTATTTCTGACTC
The DNA here is from genome assembly GCF_051488665.1 of Melioribacter sp. Ez-97. Lineage (NCBI taxonomy): Bacteria > Pseudomonadati > Ignavibacteriota > Ignavibacteria > Ignavibacteriales > Melioribacteraceae > Melioribacter > Melioribacter sp. Ez-97. The sequence goes on from NZ_JBPSEG010000002.1 coordinate 27,892, forward strand.
ATATGGAACATCATTCCAATCAAACGTCATGGCTGGAAACAATTTGCGACGTTGTTCTGATAGAACCCGACGAAAGAGGATTGGTCGACTTAAATCATTTCAAACATTTATTGGATCTTTATAGCCACCGGAAATTTAAAATAGGCTCGTTTACGGCAGCATCGAACGTTACGGGAATAGAACCTCCTTACCATGAAATGGCAGAATTGATACACCAGTACGACGGTTATTGTTTTGTCGATTTTGCGGCGGCGGCGCCGTATGTGAAAATCAATATGCACCCGGAAAATCCCGCATGGAAACTCGACGCTATCTTTTTCTCGCCGCATAAATTTTTAGGCGGACCGGGCACTTCGGGCGTTTTGATATTCGATTCCAAGTTATATAATCGAAGAGTGCCCGATCACCCCGGCGGCGGAACGGTTGACTGGACAAATCCGTGGGGCGAACACAAATACATACAAGACATTGAAACTCGAGAAGACGGCGGCACGCCCGGCTTTCTGCAGGCAATTAAAACCGCGCTCGTCGTCAAATTGAAAGAAAAGATGGGAGTCGACAATATACGTATGCGAGAGAATCAATTGCTCGCTAAAGCGTTCGAACGCTTGAAAAAAATCAAAGGACTCCATATCCTCGCGGCTGAACACGAAGAGAGAATCGGCGTAATCTCTTTCTACGTTGAAAACGTTCACTACAATTTAATGGTTAAATTGCTGAATGACAGATACGGAATACAGATGCGAGGCGGATGTTCCTGCGCTGGCACTTACGGTCATTATCTGCTCCATGTCGATCCGACGCGTTCCAAATATATTACCGAAAAAATTAACAAAGGAGACCTGTCGGAAAAACCCGGCTGGGTGAGACTTTCGCTTCATCCTACTATGACCGACGCGGAACTTGAATTTATTCTCGACGCAATCGAGGAAATAATTCAGAATGTCGATAGTTGGTCGAAAGATTATGTTTACTCGCCAAGGACAAATGAATACACTCATACTTTCTATAACGACGATAGCTGGCAGCATATTGAGGAGTGGTTTGAGATTAGGGATTAGGGACTGGTGATTAGGGATTAGGGATTAGGGGTTAGTGGTTAGTGAGAGACTTCATTCTTTGATTTCAGATATATACTTTGCGCCGCAGCGGTGACAGACTGCGAGCGGTTTTTTTCTTCTGTATTTTCTGAATGCCTCTGCTTCGGGACTATTCCATAGTTCTTTAATGGTGGCCGTTTTCACATTACCGAATTTATAATCCGGAAAATCGACGCAAAAATTTACATCTCCGTTGGGTTGAATGTCTATTAAATTCTCCACATTATTGCAAACCGTAGATCCGACGGGAGTCGATGAATCCTTAAACCATACTTTATAGTCATCCATTTTAAAGGGCATATAGGGAAAGTTTTCGATCCCGTTCAGATCTTCCAGATAGTCCGAATATTCACGCTCGAAGCGGCTAAAATTAACGCCGGATTCATTATGATTAAATCCTTTCCACGAAAACGCTTTTATATTAAAATTTTCCTCCAGTTCTTTTTTATAGAGTTTACCGGTTTCCTCGGAAAAATAATAATAAGGCACGGCATTGATCGAACCGATTCCCATGCTTCTTGCAACTTCGGGCACCTTACTCAAAACGGTATAGTTATATTTACTGATTGTAAAACAAATGCTTTTGCTTATTTTGTTGTTGTGCTTGTTTTCCTGCTCGTTCAATAATTTTATGTTGTTTTTGATTTTCTCAAAGCTGCCTTTAACCTTCCTCACTTTATCGTGAGTCGCTTCATCACCGTCCACCGAAAATGTAATATGCATTTGAGTGATCTTTACCAGCTCGTCCGCATACTGATCGATAAGCGTTCCGTTCGTATCGACGGAGAGAAAAATTCCTTTACCGTTTATATATTTCAATAAATCGATTATACCATTGAAAAGGAAAGGTTCTCCCCCTCTTATCAGTATGAATCTTATTTTATAATTTGCAATCTCGTCGACAAGTCTTTTCCAATCTTCTAACTTTAACGTTCCTTTATTATCGATAACGCGATTCTTGACATAGCCGTTTTCGCTCCATTGACCGCACATTTGGCACCGTAAATTGCATCCGTTTGTAAGCGTAAAAGAAATAAATTCAGGAAAAGAATTCATTTTCACCTGCAGTTTGGTTTCCAGGGAATCAATTTATTCATCTATAAATAACAACGCCACAACTTAATAATAATCTACTTAAAAGTATTTGTATTAATCATGAATCCTACGACAATTCTTCTTCCGATATAATTTCCGTTATCAAAATCCGGAGTCCAGCTTATCCAGTACAGATATTCATTATTATTATTTATAACGACGCTGGGAGTGATAAAGCCCGGAGTCCCGACATTAAACTGCGCAGAGGCAAGAGTCTTCTCCGAAACATTAAACGCAAACACGGGAAACAGAGTAATCATAGGGAAAAGAACTCCTTGCTCGCTTTGAATTACTCCCTCGCTGTTGGCGCTTTTTCTGAATGAATAATAACCTCCTGTTTCCGCGGCAACCCCTGCAGAAAGTCCAAGTCCGATTTTCAGTGAATTAATTTTCATATTCAGTACAAAGTTAAATTCCCCTCCCAATCCTAAAATGGTTTTGGTCCCGTCGTATTTTTCCACTCCCGAGACTCTGTAAATTCCGGAATAACCGTAAAGTCTGGAGTTAACATTATTATGCTCATTTGTATTAACTACGGTATAACTTCCGCGCAGTATATACAAAGATTCGTTTGCATAGTCGCCCCTGGATGCGGTAAAGTCTGCTTCTGCATATTTAGATTCATAACGTTCTTTTGTTTCAACTTCGAAAATCACAGGTTGCGCGCCTGTTTGATAAATCGCCGGATAATATGTACGAAGACATCCGGATAAAATTAACGGACTTATAAGAAGAATAATATTCAATAGCTTTTTCATTTAATCCGGACTCCAATTACAAGGATGCGCCGCAATTAAAAAATACATTTTTCAATTTGAATTTTAGCGCTGAATATTTCAGAATAGACATCAGAATTTGCCGCTTTATAATTAAATTGAAGATCATACGTCCCGGCAGATTTGATTCTGAAGGCAAACATAGTTTCATGCCGGCAAACGCACCTGGAAACTATACTGTTAGTATCCTGTAAAAACACCCCGATTTTATAATTGTCGATATGCACGCTGTCTTTGAATAAAGCCGAGCAATGCGTGTTGAACATCACTTTGAATTTCAAGCTGTCGTTAATAATTGCCCATGCCCAGTACGGCTCGTCGATACTGTCGCGTTCCGCAATGCAACCGTATGCTTCGAACGAAAGATAGTCCATTGTTTTACTTCCCGATATTTCGGGAGAATACGACTCGCATTTTAAAACCGCAATGACTATAAAAACAAGAAAAATCAGATTCTTTTTCATTATATATTGCTATGTTAATTGCCTCCAGATGTAATGAATATTATATGCCAAATACCTAAAATCAAGTCCGTAATATTTTGATATCCGGGGCGAAACGCTTTATGTTATCCAGAATAGATTCTATTCCCGCGAAAGCATTAATCGCATAGAAGCTCTCTCTGCCCGCTTTGATAATAAGAATACCATGTTTAATTTCAATCGCCCAAATCTTAATAAGTTCCAGTGTAATTTCTTTCCCGAATATACTTTTCAGGACTAATTTATTTTCATAAAGGTTTATCTTTTTAGGCGTCTTAAAAAAGTTAATAGATTTCAGAAGCGCTCCAAACAATATTAAAATAAGCGAATAAACGTATCTTAATTTTGACTCTTCATCAAAAGAGAAATATAAAATAATCAGACCGATCAGTCCGGGCAATATTGTAAGAACTATTAAATAAAACGGTTTCAATGATGTTGAATATTTAGGCGCGTTCATATCTCTTCCCTCTTCAGATAAGTATATCTTCCTTATAAAGGACAACAGAATTGAAGCGGAATATCATCTCCCTGCAAGATAGTTTTTAGCATTTTTAATATCAAGAAAATTTAAGAAAGCGAGTTCCCCGATTATTTTATATTTATTACGGTCAGTGAATATTTATACAAAATCTTTATTGAGGTTATTGACTTAATGGTATAATTTTCTCTATCTTTGCAATCAAATGAAAAATTCAAAATCAACATATAACATGACAAACAGGAATCACTGGTGGTGGTGGCGCAGAGTTATACCCGTCATCTCAGTGATAACATAAATTAATTTAAATAATTCAATCCAAGAAACCCTTCTTAGTTATCACTGAGAAGGGTTTTTTGTTTTAAAGGTGTTTTATGGATTACAGTAAATTTTTATCTTTAGCCGAAGAATACAATACGGTTCCGGTATACGACAGACTTGCAGCGGACTTGCAAACTCCCGTCTCGGCATACCTTAAACTTCGCAGACATTCGAACTCTTCCTTTCTGTTGGAATCGGTCGAAGGCATTGGCAGGCTTGCGCGTTATTCTTTTATCGGCATAGATCCCGAAATCATTATTTCCAACCGTTACAAAAAAATTAAGATTGAGAAGCGGGATAAATCGGAAACAATCGAAGCCAATCTTTTCGATTATCTGCAACAGTCGTTAGGAACTCGTTATCCCATTACAGACGAACTTCCCTACTTTACCGGCGGTTGGGTCGGCTATATCGGATTTGACAATATTTCATTGATAGAGGATGTAATTGATTATAAGAGTCTGGGCTCGAATGAATTCCCCGATTCGATACTCGGATTTTTTCGAACCATAATCGTATTCGATCATTTCAAACACCAATTAATAATAATCGACAATGTTGACTGCGCCGACAAAAATAATCTGAAAAACGCGTACGACTTATCGATCCAAAAGCTGAATAAGATAAAAAAAATATTAAATGAAGAATTAAGTTATAAATCCGATTTCAAAGTAGAACCAAAGGAACTCGACAAAAACGAAGCGCACGAGTTTTTAAGTTTAGTCGAAAAAAGCAAAACGAATATCTACAACGGAGACGTATTTCAAATTGTACTTTCGAGGAGATTCGAAGCCGAATATAGCGGGGACCTTTTTAATGTTTACAGGGCTCTGAGAATGATCAATCCTTCGCCGTATATGTATTATATAAGTTTTGGGAATGATATTAAGGTGGCGGGAACATCGCCCGAAGACTTACTCAAAGTAAAGGACCGGAAAGCGGAAATACTTCCGATTGCCGGCACCCGCCGCCGCGGCAAAAACGAGGAGGAAGACAAAAAGCTCGAAGAAAATTTGATTAACGACCCGAAAGAAATAGCCGAACACGTAATGCTCGTAGACCTGGCGCGCAACGACCTGGGAAGAGTTTGCAAAACAGGCACCGTAAAGATAAGCGAGAATATGAAAATAAATCGTTTTTCGCATGTTATGCATATTGTGTCGAGAGTAGAGGGAATATTGAAAGACGGGCTCGATTCAATCGACGCGTTGAAAGCCGCATTCCCTGCGGGCACCGTTTCGGGAGCCCCAAAAATAAGAGCTATACAATTAATTAATCAATACGAAAAGCTCAAACGCGGTCTTTATGCCGGCTCGGTCGGTTATATCGACTTCCGCGGCAATCTCGATATGTGCATCGCAATCCGAACGTTGTGGGCGAATAATCAGTCAGTCTTCTGGCAAGCCGGCGCCGGAATAGTGGCAGACAGCCGCCCCGAACTGGAATTAAAAGAAATTAAAAATAAATCCGCCGTTCTTCTGAGCGCATTAAAATTAGCCGAGGTAATTGATGAAAATATTGATAATAGATAATTACGATTCGTTTACATACAATCTCGTTCAACTCGTCGGCATGTACGCTTCCGACATTACGGTAGAACGAAACGACAAGGTTTCAATTCCCGATATAATCGGGATGAAACCGGATAAAATAGTTATATCACCCGGACCCGGCACACCCGAAGAATCCGGAATTTCGATCGAAGTAATCCAGACTCTCGGAAAGGATATTCCCATTCTCGGAGTTTGTCTCGGTCATCAGGCTATCGGCTACAGTTTCGGAGCCAAAATAATTAACGCCCCTTCTCTGATGCACGGCAAAACTTCGTTGATTCGACACGACGGAAAAACAATCTACTCCGGTATCGAACAGGAATTTCAGGCGGGAAGATACCATTCGCTGGTTGTCGACAGCGCTACGCTTCCCGATGAGCTCGAAATTTCTTCAACTACTCCGGATGGAATAATAATGGGCGTGAGACATAAATTTTATCCGATTGAAGGCATTCAATTTCATCCCGAATCGATATTAACTAAAGTGGGCAATTTAATAATCAAAAACTGGTTGGAAGTATGTTAAAGGAATACATAGAAAAAATAAGCGGCGGCGAAAATTTAACGTTTCACGAAGCTCAAACCGCCATGTCCCGTATAATGAGCGGAGAATGCAACAATTCGCAAATAGCAGGTCTTTTGACAGCCTTGAAAACAAAGGGCGAAACAGCCGAAGAAGTCGCCGGCTTTGCCAGCGCCATGCGTCAATTCAGCGTTAAAATTGAAATTGACGACGAAAATGTAATTGACGTTTGCGGAACGGGAGGAGACAATTCAGGCACGTTCAATATATCTACAGCCGCCGCGTTTGTCGTGTCGGGCGCCGGCGTTAAAGTAGCCAAACACGGCAACAGATCGATTTCCAGCAAATGCGGTAGCGCGGACGTCCTTTCCCTGTTGGGCGTCAACATAAATCTTACGCCCGAACAGTCGAAACTCGCTCTCGAAAAAACGGGCATAGCCTTTTTATTTGCGCCGCTTTATCATCCAGCTATGAAATACGCCGCGCCTGTGCGCAAAGAACTCGGCATGAAAACTATATTTAACATACTGGGTCCCCTGACAAATCCTGCGGGCACAAAAAAACAACTCGTCGGAACATTCAATAATCGAACGTCGGCTTTGATGGCGGAGGCGGCTTCTTATCTGGATATGGAATCGGTAACTTTTGTTTGCACTGCCGACAAATACGATGAAATTACTTTGACCGATAAAAGCAACGTTATCATCTATAAAAAAAACAAACCCGAGGAAAAGCTTACCATTGACAATACGGATTTTGCGTTCGACAAAATTGATATGAAAAATATAACCAGCGCTTCGCCCGAGGAGAATGCGAAATTTATACTAAGCGTAATCAAAGGAAGAAAACAATCCGATGCTTATAACGTTGTGGTTGCAAATTCCGCGTTCGCGTTATTAACAGCCGGAGCCGCCGCGTCGCTCGACGAAGCAAAATCTCTTGCCGTCGAATCGATAGAGTCCTGCAACGCATACAAAAAATTGTCAGCGCTAATTAATTTCGGAAATTGAACTATGAGCTTTCTCGATCAAATAATCAATTCTAAAAGAGAAGAAATAAAAATATTACGTAAGAAATATTCGCTTGGTTATTTCGAAGAGCAGGAATATTTTAACTCATCTCCCTTGAGTTTAATAGATTCATTGTCAGAGTCAAAACGGCTGGGCTTGATTGCGGAAATTAAAAAGGCAAGTCCTTCAAAAGGCATTCTTCGCATGGAATTTAACCATATCGATATTGCCCGGATATATATGGAAAATAGAGTTAACGCTGTTTCCGTCCTGACTGATTCGAAATATTTTCAAGGATCTATCGACTACTTAAAAGAAATTGCAAAATTCAAATCCGTCCCATTACTAAGGAAAGATTTTATCATAGACGAATATCAAATATTCGAAGCGAAGGCTTCGGGAGCGGATGTCGTATTGTTGATTGGCGAAGCTTTGTCGGCGTATCAGTCCGACGCTTTGATCGCCGCCGCAAATGAATGCAATCTCGAAGTTTTGTACGAAATACATTCCCCCGCTCAACTCGACAAAATCAATTTCGATAAAGTTAAACTTGTCGGAATAAACAACCGGAACCTGGAAACATTTGAAGTCGATATTCGGACTACAAAGATGATAGCCGACGCGCTGCCTCAAGGAACAATTGCGATTTCAGAAAGCGGCATTACCTCGCCCGACGACATTAAGATTATTTCTCATCCAAAAGTAAAAGGAATTTTGGTCGGCGAGTATTTTATGAAATCCGAAGACATCGAAGAAACGCTGAAGCGCTTTATAAATACACTTGAAGAAGTTAAAAATGAGAATTAAAATCTGCGGAATAACGAATATCGAAGACGCATTTGCGACATACGGAGAGGGCGTCGATGCGCTCGGTTTTATATTCTATGAAAAGAGCCAAAGATATATTGAGCCCGGAGAAGCTTCAAATATTATCCGTAAACTGCCGCCCTTCATAACAGCTGTCGGTGTTTTTGTAAATACATCCGCAGATGAAATAAACCGAATAGCCGAAGCTGCCGGCATTAACATGATTCAATTGCACGGAGAGGAAACTCCGGATATAATCCCCCGACTAACAAGACCCGTTATTAAAAGTTTTAGGGTGCGCAATGAATTTCGTTTCGAGGAGATTGAACAATACAAAAATTGTTATTATTTGTTGGATACATATTCCGAACTCGGATACGGAGGCACAGGCGAGAAATTCGATTGGAATTTGATACCAGCGAACCTTAAGCACAAAATAATTCTTGCAGGAGGAATTGGAAAAGACGATTTGGAAAAGATACAACGAAACATCAACCCGGCGGCTATCGACGTATCGTCGTCGATAGAATTAAAACCCGGCAAAAAAGACATCAACAAATTAAAAGAATTAATGGATGAGTTGCGCAAAATTAACCCCAGACAGATGCATACACTCCGACCGGGTCTTTGAGTTCGTTTACCCAACGGACAGAAGACCCGGCTTATTTATTAATTATGCAGGAAATAGAAAATGACAAACTATAACGTACCGGATAAATCAGGCAAGTACGGAATTTACGGCGGTAAATTTGTGCCGGAAACTTTAATCGGCGCGCTCGAATCGCTCGAGAAAGTTTATCTTGAATTAAAAGACAACGAGGATTTCGTAAAGCAATTAAATGAACTCCAAAGCGAATATAACGGCAGACCTACGCCTTTAACATTTGCGAATCGTTTAACCGAATATTACGGCAGAGCTCGAATATATTTAAAAAGAGAAGATTTATGCCATACTGGAGCTCATAAACTCAATAACGCTCTGGGACAAATTTTGCTGGCTAAATATTTGGGCAAAGAGAGAATAATAGCGGAAACTGGCGCGGGACAGCACGGCGTTGCAACCGCTACGGTTTGCGCCAAGTTCGGTATGCAATGCGTTGTCTATATGGGCGAAGAAGACATCGAAAGACAAAAACCGAACGTATTCCGTATGAAGTTGCTCGGAGCCGAAGTAAGACCTGTTTCTTCCGGCAGCAAAACTCTTAAAGACGCTACCAACGAAGCCATACGCGACTGGGTTACAAACGTTGAAAATACACATTACATTATCGGTTCGGTTGTAGGACCTCATCCGTATCCGATGATTGTACGAGACTTTCAATCCGTCATCGGGATGGAAACGCGCAATCAAATTTTACATAAAGAAAATCGTTTGCCGGATTATATAATCGCTTGTGTGGGAGGCGGCTCAAATGCTATCGGTATGTTCTATCCTTTCATTGACGATGAGTCCGTGAAATTAATAGGAGTCGAAGCAGCCGGAGAAGGTCTCGATACAAATAAACATTGCGCAACGTTGAGTTTGGGAACACCGGGCGTTTTTCAGGGAATGCATACTTATTTGATTCAATCCGAAGAAGGTCAGATTGCCGAAGTCCACTCGATTTCAGCAGGTCTCGATTATCCCGGAGTAGGTCCCGAACATTCTTATTTAAAAGACAAAAGCCGCGTCGTATACGGAGCCGTTACGGATAACGAAGCGATTAGAGCCGTCAACCTGTTAACGAGGCTGGAGGGCATTCTGCCTGCGCTCGAGTCTGCTCACGCTATTGCTTATCTGGAAAAAATGATCGGGTCTACGAATAAAGACGACATTATTATCATTAACCTGAGCGGGCGCGGCGACAAAGACCTTTCCACTTTAATCAGTCATATCGGGAATGAATTATGAAAATCAGAGATATTATCGACGAAGTAAATAAGAGCAATAAAAAAGCATTGACTGTTTTTTTGACAGCCGGCTTTCCGGATAAAAACAAATTCATCGATTATGCAAAAGCGGCTATTGACGGCGGCGTTGATATTCTGGAAATAGGAATCCCCTTCAGCGATCCTCTTGCCGACGGACCTGTAATTCAGGCGTCTTCTTCCCTGGCGTTAAAACAGAACGTAACGCTCAAAGATATATTTAATTTTATCGAGTCAATCAGAAAATACTCCGATATACCGACTGTACTGATGGGTTACGCAAACCCGATCAATAAATACGGAAAAGAGAAATTCCTGATCGACGCATCTGCCTCCGGCGCGAATGGCTTAATAGTTCCCGACATACCGCTTGAAGAATACGATTTCTTCTTCCCGGCCAATAATCACGGACTTGATATCATTCTTTTAACGACGCCCACTTCGTCCGACGAAAGGATACGGGCAATCGATAAGAAAAGCGAGGGTTTTGTATACTGCGTCAGCGTTACAGGGACTACGGGCGCCGACAAAAATTTCGACGATTCCACCGTCGAACATCTTAAACGAACTTATTCTTTGATAACAAAAAATAAAATGATGATTGGGTTCGGTATAGGAAAGCCAGAAGACATAAAAAAATTTTACGATTATTCCGACGGCTTTATTGTGGGAAGCAGGATAATTAAATCGATACTCGAAGGTACGGAGCCCGCAGTCATAAAGGAAACCGTAGAAATATTTAAGAATGCCTGCGGTTAATGTTTGCGTTTCGGGTAACCGTGTTCAATGGGCAATGAAAAATCGCGCGACCATTCGTTCCACGAAGCCAGGTAATTAAATACTTTTTTAAAGCCTGCCATTTTTAAAGCTACAAAGAGATTCGAGGTGCGCGCGCCTTTGAAACAATAAAGATATAATGCTTTATCTTCCGAAAGACCGAATCCCCTGAACATCTCATTAAGCCGATCGGGGCTCTTAAACCAGGGAATATAATCTTTATATTCCATACTGTTATACCATTCAATCCAGATCGAACCGGGAATTCTGCCTTTCCGGGGCGTAAATTCGGGACCGTACGGCGAAGAACTTATTCCGACCCATTCAGCTCTATCCCGGCAATCGATAATCATAATATCGGAATTGTCGATTGCTTCTAACATCTGCTTTTTATTCAAAATAATCGAGTTGTCCGTTGCGATTTCGAATTTTTTCAATTCTGGTCGAGGCGTCTGTTTTTCTACTTTCATATTTTTATCGAGCCAAGCCTGGTAACCGCCGTGGAGTATTCTGATGTTTTTATGCCCCATATGATTGAAAATAAACCAGCCGCGGCACGAACGTCCGTATCCGTTATCCATTGCGTCTTCGTAAACGACAACTTCTTTCGTAGAATCGATGCCGGCTAACCCGAATAAACCGGCAAAATGATTCCTCATTTGTTCATAGCCGCCGTTCGATTCGGTAGCGAGATAACTGAATATCTCATATATATTAACAGCGCCGGGAATATGATCGATAAGATAATCTTCGGGTTCCCTGGTGTCTACCACTACAAGATTATCATTGTTTAATTTATCGTAAAGCTCTTCAACTTCGATCAGAAATTTATTGTCCATAGAACAGAGTTCAGCCTTTCAAGAATAATTATCTCTATTATACTATCGTATTTTTGCGGGAAATTTTTAGAGTTGGCTTTTGAGACGCTATTTTTTAGTATGCCGCCGGATTAAATTATCGACAATTTCATCGAGCCCGATCTCGAGTTCCGCCATAAGCACAAGCAAATGATAAATCAAATCCGATGATTCGTCAATAAATTCTTTTTTGTTTTTGTTTTTTGCGGCGATAACCGTTTCGATCGATTCTTCCCCCACCTTTTGAATAATTCTGTCGATTCCGCTTCGGAATAATTTTGTCGTATACGAATTCTCGGGTAATTTCTTCTTTCGTTCTTTAATCAATTCGTAGAGATACGAAAGAAATTTTACATTGTCTTTATCGATTCCGAAGCACGAATATCTGTTCAAGTGACAAGTCGGTCCTTCGGGCATTGCCGTAATCAAGAGAGTATCGTTGTCGCAATCGGCGGCAATCGAATCGAGTTTGAGATAGTTGCCGGAGGTTTCCCCTTTAGTCCAGAGCCGGTTTCTGCTTCTGCTGTAAAATGTTACAAGTCCGGTATCGATTGTTTTTGTAAGCGCTTCTTTATTCATAAATCCGAGCATAAGAACCTGTCCGGTAAATTTATCCTGAACAATGGCAGGAACCAATCCGCCTGATTTTTCGAAATCGATATTGTCGATGTTAATCATATTCTGATGTTTACCTTATTTTCAAGTAAATATTGTTTTAAGTCGGAAATAGAAAGTTCGCCGTAATGAAAAAGACCCGCAGCCAGGCAAGCGTCGACATTAGCCTTTTGAAAAGCTTCCAGAAAGTGTTCTTTCTTTCCTGCCCCTCCGCTTGCTATAACTGGGACGTTGACATTTTGAACGACTTTAGATAAGAAGTCTATATCGTATCCGCTTCTCGTGCCGTCGTGGTCCATCGACGTAAGAAGAATTTCGCCGGCGCCCAATTCGCAAACTCTTTTACACCATTGAAAACCTTCGAGACCGGTCTCTTCTTTTCCGCCTTTTATAAAAACTTTTTTAATACCGTTTACAACTTTGACGTCGATAGCCGCTACTATTGCTTGGGAACCGAATCGTTTTGCGGCTTCTGTAATAAGTCCGGGATTACGGACTATCGATGAATTGAGAGATACTTTATCCGCTCCGGCTTTCAGCAATTCTTCTATATTATCCAATTCCGAAATGCCTCCGCCCACAGTAAAAGGGATTCGCACAACCTTCGCAACATCACGGACCAATTCAACCAGAGTTTTTCTCTTTTCTTCGGTTGCAGTGATATCGAGAAACACGAGTTCGTCCGCGCCTTCCTTGTAATATCTTTCGGAAAGCTCCACGGCTGACCCGGCGTCTTTGAGGTTAACGAAATTAGTGCCTTTAACCACTCTACCGTCTTTAACGTCAAGACAAGGTATTATTCTCTTTGCTACCAATTTTTGCCAAATCCTTAATGTTTATTTTGTTTTCATAAATTGCTTTGCCTACGATTACCGCATAAATATTCAATTGGCTTAATACCAATACGTCGTGAATCGATCCGATGCCGCCTGACGCAATCAATTTAATATCGGGACTGTATTCCAAAATTTTTCTGTAAAGTTGAGTATTCGAACCGGTCAATGTTCCGTCCCTGCTGATATCCGTACACAAAAAGGTATCGATGCCGAGTTCTCTGCAGTAATCAATATGTTCGTAAATCGATACTCCGCTGTCCTCCGTCCATCCTTTAACAAGAATTCTTTCATTATACGAATCTAGCGCCACGACAAATTTATCGGCGCCGTATTCTTCAACTATGTCTGCAAACAAAGCTTTATCTTTAATTGAGAGAGAACCGATTACAATTCTGTCGGCGCCCGCATTTAAAACTTCTTTAACTTGAGAAGAACCTCTGATTCCTCCGCCAAATTCAACTTTAATGCGGACGTTATTTTTAATTTCCTTAAGAGTCGGCAGTATATTAATTTTTTTATCGAGTGTGGCGCCGAGGTCCACAATATGAAGCCATTGAAAGCCCGCTTCTTCGTACTTGCGGGCAATTTCAAGCGGCGTAGTATCATAATACTTAGCTTTATTGAAATCGCCCTTTGTCAGCCGGGCAACTTTGTTATTCAATATGTCGATTGCAGGTATAATTAACATTTTTCTATGAAGTTTTTTAGAATTTGAATTCCCCTTTCACCCGATTTTTCGGGATGAAACTGCACGCCGTAAAAGTTATTTTTTGCGACTGCGGCTGAAAATTTCACTCCGTATTCCGATACGGCGATTGTATTTTCATTATAAGGCACATAGAAAGAATGAGCGAAATAGAAATATGAATTGTTCTCAATTCCTTCAAAGAGAGGATTATCTTTAATTATTTCCACTTTGTTCCATCCCATATGAGGAACCTTAACTTTAGACGAATCAAACATTTCCGTAGTAGTATTAAAAACGCTCAAACAGCAAACGTCCCCTTCCTTCGATTTGGCAGTCAATAACTGCATTCCGAGGCAAATGCCGAGAAGAGGTTTTTTCGTAACTCTCAGCATAGTAAAAAGATTGAGCAGGTGCAGTTTTCTTATTGCAAAAGAAGCTTCGCCTACGCCTGGAAAGATTATCTTATCGCATTTTAAAATATCGCTTTCCCTGTTCGTAACCGTATAATCGACATTCAAATCGTCAAGAGCGTTTTTAACCGATTGAATATTCCCTGCGCCGTAATCGATTAGAGCAATCATAATTTACCTTTGGTTGATGGAAGTTGACCTTTGGCGCGCTCGTCTATTCTGAACGCCTCGTTTAAAGACTTGGCAAAAGCTTTGAACATCGACTCTATTTTATGATGGTCGTTTTTGCCTTTGGCTTCAAGATAAATATTAGCCGTCATTCCGAGCGCCACTCCCCTGAAAAATTCCTCCGTCAGTTCGGTCGGGAATTGTCCGACTTTTTCTCGTTCGAATTTACACTTGAAATTGAGATAGCTTCTTCCGCTCAGGTCGACAGCGCATTTTGCAATCGAATCGTCCATCGGCAAAAAATATCCGAATCGTTTAATCCCCTTTTTGTCGCCCAATGCTTTCCTGATTGCTTCGCCGAGAGCGATGCCGGTATCTTCGACCGTATGATGCTCGTCAACGTCGAGATCGCCTTTAACATTGACTTTTAAATTAATATTTGAATGGCGCGCTATCTGGTCGAGCATATGGTCGAAAAACCCGATGCCCGTTTTAATTTTCGATTTCCCTTCGCCGTCGATATCGATTTCAATTTTGACATCCGTCTCTTTTGTTTTACGTTCAACCTTTGCCGTCCTCTTATTTTTCAACAATCGTGCGACAATATCGAGAATATTCTTGTTGCTCTTACCGACTGCATAAACAGAACCCGACGTTTTGCCTTTTAAAAGAATTTTAATTGCGGTATTTTTCTTGTCGTGTTCGGATATTCTTAGACCGTTGTTTAAGAGGAACTCAAGGATTACGGGATTAATCTTTTGTGTATCGCTTTCGATTGAATACGAGTAATCTCGCAAAAGGAACAACGCTTCGAGCAAGCATGCGGATGCTTTTGTCTTCATGTTGAAGAATTCGGGCGATATGTAAATTCTATTCATAAAATTTCATTAAGTTTTTGTAAGAATAACCTGTTCTCCTCCGGAGCGCCTACAGTCACTCTCAGATAACCTTGAAAATTATATTGATTGCTTCGGTCTCTTATAATTATTCCGTTTTCTTCAAGATAGTTGTACACCTCGCGCGGATTTTCGACTTTAAAAGAAATAAAATTGGCGTCCGAAGGCAATACATTAATTATTTTTTTATTTCTTTTTAATTCATTGTAAAGGAGCTCGCGCTGTTCAATTATCTCCTTAACGTACTCGTCTTTTGTTACAGAATTATCGATAGCTTTTGCAACAGCCATTGCAGTCAATTTATTAATATTATACGGCATCTTTACCTTGAAAAGCAAGCTGATAATTTTTTCCGGTGCAACGCAGAAGCCGCATCTTAGTCCCGCCATGCCCCACGCTTTGGAAAACGTTCTGGTCACGACGAGATTATCCGTATGCAAAGCTTCTTTAGCAAATCCTTCGTCGCCTGAGAAATCAATATACGCTTCGTCAATCACAACAATTAAATTCAAATCCGTTATCAATTTCCTGATAATATTTTTGTCGAGTAAATTCGAAGTAGGATTGTTAGGCGAACAAAGGAATAGAATTTTTGTATTTTCATTTACACTGGAAACAATTGCATTATAGTCGATGTCGTAACCGTCGTTCAACGGCGCGTTAATTACTTTTACGTTATTAATATCGCATGCAACTTTATACATACCGTACGTAGGCTCGCATACAATCACATTATCTTTGCCCGGCTCGCAAAAAATCCGAATCAGCAAGTCGATCACTTCATCGGAGCCGACTCCGAAAAAGAGATTGTTTTCCGGTACGCCCAAATAATCGCCCGTTTTTTTTCTCAGCAATTTTTGATACGGGTCAGGATAGCGATTGAATTCGAGATTATTAACGTCTTCTGCGACCGATCCCAAACTGTTTTCATTTGCGTCGAGTAAGATTCCGTCCGTATGAGACTGCCTCGCTGAAGTATACGGTTTTAATTCCAGAATATTTTTTCTGACCAGTTTTTCGATATTCATTTTTTCAACCTTATTTTAACTGCATTTGCGTGCGCCTGAAGATTTTCTTTTTCAGCCATTGCAATAATCGCCGGAGCTAGATTCGACAATCCCTTTTTGGATAATTTCTGAAAAGTAACGGATTTCATAAAAGCTTCGACATTTACGCCGCTGTACGATTTAGCGTATCCGTATGTCGGCAGCGAGTGATTTGTACCTGAGGCATAATCTCCCGCGCTCTCCGGAGAATAAGCGCCGATAAAAACCGAGCCGGCATTTTTAACCAGGCGCTTATATTTCGAAGCATTCTTCAAGTTCAATATCAAATGTTCCGGCGCATAATCGTTCGATATTTCGAATGCCGTTTCAATTTTCCTGACGACAATAATTTTCGAATGTTTTAAGGCTCGAACGGCTGCTTCCCGTCTTGGCAGTTGTTTCAATTGCAATTTTATTTCTGCGTTAACGCTTTCAGCAAGAATTTCGCTCTCGGTAATCAACAAAACCTGCGAATCGTGCCCGTGTTCTGCTTGCGAAAGCAAGTCGGCGGCAATAAAAGAAGCGTCGGCGTCTTTGTCTGCGATAACCAACACTTCGCTGGGTCCTGCGGGCATATCGATGGCGCATCCGTCCGGATCAATACTCACAAGCGATTTAGCGGCTGTAACATATTGATTCCCGGGACCGAATATTTTATCCACTTTCTTAACAAAAGCGAGCATACCGACAGCCTGAGCGCCGCCTACGTTATAAAATTCGTCTATATTCAATTTGCATGCTGCGTAAGCCAAAGCAGGCTCAATATTATCGCCTACAGGCGAAGTAACAATGATTTTATTGCAGCCGGCAATTCGAGCAGGTATGGCAAGCATCAATAAAGTCGAAAATAAAACCGCGCTTCCTCCCGGTATGTACAATCCCACTTTTTCTATAGGAATGTACGATCTGCTGCATTCCACACCGGGCATTGTTTCAATTCTATACCCGGCGGGATATTGTAATTTA
Source organism: Melioribacter sp. Ez-97 (assembly GCF_051488665.1). Lineage (NCBI taxonomy): Bacteria > Pseudomonadati > Ignavibacteriota > Ignavibacteria > Ignavibacteriales > Melioribacteraceae > Melioribacter > Melioribacter sp. Ez-97. Next base: position 45,207 of record NZ_JBPSEG010000002.1, read on the forward strand.
TGGAAACGTGTGATATTCTTAATAGCCGTATCGATTGCATTTTTCGTTTGGCGGTCGAGCAGCGCGGCAGACTTCTCCAATTCTTTTTTAGAGATCAATAAATTCTTTTTCTTAATGTTATCGAATTTGCGCGCGTATTTAACAACCGCTTTCATCCCGTTTCTCTTAATATCCTTCAAGACGGGAGAAATATATTCATAAATATCGGCGGTTTTGATGGCGGGTCTTTTTAATAATTTATCCCGCTCTTTATCCGTAAGGTTGTTGTAATAAATTATTTTCATACGATCATATTGTCTATTGGTAATAATAAAATGCCCGATGCGCCGGCTTCTTTCAGGTCTTTATAAATTTCCCAGAACTTGTTCGTAGGAATTACCGCATGAACCGCCACCATGTCGGGTTCAGCAAGCGGTAAAATAGTAGGACTCTTAAGCGAAGGAATAATCTTTTCGATTTTTTCCAGCGCGTTTTTGGGAGCGTTCATCATCAAGTATTTCGATTTGCGCGCCGTAAGAGCCGAATCGATTCTAACCAATAAATTATCTAGTTGAGATTTCTTATCGTGGTCATTTTCGATATTCTTATTTGCTATCAAGACAGCCTGTGAAGAAAAGATATCGAACGACTTTTTGAGTTTATTGAATTTAAGAGTATTGCCTGTAGACACCAAATCGCATATATAATCGGCAACGCCGAGTGAAGGAGCAATTTCGACGGATCCGCTTATTTCGACTACAGTAGCGTTAATATTATTTTGAGTAAGAAAACTTTTCAAAATATTAGGAAACGAAGTTGCAATTCTCTTTCCGTTGAGTCCGGACAGATCTTCGAGTGTTTGATTTTCCGGAATCGCCAATGAGAGCCTGCATTTTCCGTATCCCAGTTTCCTCACGACATCCACATTCGCTTTTTTTTCATAGAGAACATCCTCTCCCACAATTCCGATATCCGCCACGCCGTCCATAACATATTCGGGTATGTCGTCGTCTCTCAACAACAAAATATCGAGATCGTAATTTCTGGCGGTGACTATTAATCTTGATGAATATTCTTCTATATCGATATCGCAGCTTTTAAGAAGATTCAACGACTTTTCGGTTAGTCTGCCGTTTTTTTGCAATGCAAGTTTCAAATTTCCGTTAAGCATAATGTCTCCCATAAAAAAAAACCCCGACATGCGCCGGGGTCTATGAACAATTTTTTTATTTTTTATTTAAACCATACCGGCGCTACTGAAGTAGTTATAATGATGATGCCAATTACCGGTATGAATTATTCTTTTCATAATTTTTCTTATTTTGTTACGCAATGTAAAAAACTTCATAAAAAGAAACAAAATAAAAATAGGCTTGGCTTTGATTTGCTTTCACGTATCGGACTTACACGGACGGCGGGAGAGATACGAAAAATTATTTGCAGAAATCATCAAAGAAAAACCCGATGTCGTACTAATGGGCGGAGATCTTCTCCCTCACGGAATTTCCGATAATCAGTTTATATCCGGTTATTTCAAACAGAAGCTTATCGATTTGAAAAAAAATCTCAGAAGCGGGTTTCCGGAATTCTTAGTTATCTTGGGCAACGACGACCCGAAGAAATTCGAAAAAGATTTTGTGGAATTGTCAAATGAAAATCTAATTTACTATTTGAACCTGAAAAAAGTATCCGTTGAAGATTATGATTTCTACGGATATTCTTACGTACCGCCGACGCCATTCAGAATGAAAGACTGGGACAAGTATGATATTTCCAGATATACCGACCCCGGCATCATACCGCCAGAAGAAGGTTATTTTTCAACAGATCGGAGCCAATACGACATCAAATACTCGACAATCAAAGAAGATCTTCAAAGTTATCTCGGCGGCAAAGACATTTCAAAATCCGTAATTCTTTTTCATACTCCACCGTACAATACAAAACTCGATTTAGTGAGACCGGTATTAATAGATTACGTGGAAACGGACAAACATGCGGGAAGCATTGCGGTTCGTAATTTAATAGAATTAAAACAGCCTTTGGTTACGTTGCACGGTCACCTTCACGAATCTTCGCAATTAAGCGGCGCGTGGCGCGATAGAATCGGCAAAACTTATTGCTTTAACGCCGCTTTTCATAAGCCGGAACTCTCGATTATAAAATTTGACCCGTCGTCGCCGCAAGAAGCGAAAAGAATCTTAATTTGATTTTTCAATCACTTTTAGAGGTTTAGCGGCGTCCGTTAATGCGTTAATTTTAACGGCATAACTTGTTTTATTTTTTATATCCTCATCGGTAATAAAATGTATATCGAGAAGACCTTCGGTTTTAATGCCCGTACGCATATAGTTAATTTGGCTAAGGCATAAACTCCAACCTTCGAGCCAGGCTTCCAATTCTTTGCGCGGACACTTATTTTCGTCGATATGAATAATAAGGTCGATATCGCTGCCGGGACCAGAGATCGCATTTTTCACGCTGCCGAACAAATAAATTCCTTTTATTCCCATCTTTTCGGCGTCCAATTCCTTTGCGAGATTTTCAGCCATTTTAAGCCGCCATCTCCAGTGGTCGCTTGGACTGTAATTTTCGACTGTTGTATTTAATTCCGTTTCGCTGACGACTTCATTTGTCGGGTCGGTAAATATCGCGACTGCTTCTTCCAGATCGGCATTCATCAATACCCGTAAAATCATCCCTTCTTTTGAAGCGGGCACGTCAATTACTTTTACTGTATCTTCCAGATAAAAGTACTCCGGCAATATTTCCGATAAAATATTTTTCGATTCATTAAAAAACTTTTCGTTGAAAATAATCCCCGGGTCGTCAGGATAGAGCGGCAGGTATTTAATATTTGCTTCGACAAGATCCTGGAAAAAGTGAGTGCCAAATGAAACGTCCGGAATATAATTCCCTTTTTTACGAGCAATTTCAATCAACATGGCTGTATTATTTATATCCGAATAAGTAACGCTCACGCCAAGTTTAATGTCCCCTCGACTTCCCCATCTGCCAGGCCCGAGTAAAATGAATTTTCGTTTCGGAAGGATTTTGTTCAATTTCCCGATAACTCTGCCTACTTTCAGTAATTTGTTTCTGTCGGACAATTCAGAATATTTCTGGGGATCGACATAAACAACGTGAGTTATTTCCGGCACCTTACCGTTTGAAACAAATTTTTTTGCGTTGAAAAGGATTTTTTCCTGTGGAATATCTTTCGGAATAGGGTCGCCTGCAGTCTCACGGCTACGGCTTTGGGGTCTGCATTGTAACAAATACAAATCGTTGCCGTCGGAAACAAATTCAATATCTACCGGAGTTTTCATTCTCGTCTGCAAAGTTTTTAAAATCGAATCCATTTTCCTGAGAAAATCCGTTTTCGTAAAAAGACCTTCGAACGTAACGACATAATCGCAATTATCGTTGTCCATAATTGATGGCAATCTAATCATGCCTCCGTCGAGTACCGAAAAAACCTGTTCGAAAGCAGGATAATCTTTTTTAATTTCTTTAATTAATTTTTCGAGATCAATCGTTTCAAATTCATTCGTCTTTAAATTGATAACGTCGACTTTCTTTGTCGAATAACGGATTACTTCTTCCGGTGTAACATTTACTCTGATTGAAGGTTGACCGGGCGAGATTAAAATCGGGTAATCGTCGCTCAATCTGTCGACTGCTCTTGTGCCGAGACCCGGCACAATTCTCAAAAGACCGTCTTCCCTTTTAATTCTGGGCGACCACCTGAATTCATTGACGCTGAAAGCCACTCCGGCATATGCCGGTATAAAATAATCTCCGACTCGCTTTCCGATCACTTCCTGAATCATTATCCCCATTTCTTCGTGAAAATCGAGCAGTCCGCGTTCCGCTCTGTATTCAATCGGATCGGGGCTAAAAGTTGACGCGTATACCTCGGCGATGGCATCCATCAATGCCGCGAGCCTCGCTGCCTTGCTCCCCCGGTTTGCCAGGAACAAGCTTTTATATTTACCCGAAAACGAGGCGTCCATTTGATCTTCAAGCAAACTCGAGCTGCGTACCACAAGCGGAACATCACCAAAGTCATCCAGCGCAACCGACAAGCCTTTAACAATATCCGGCGGAAATTCGGAATTCTTAAATAACTGCACTATATGAGGATATTCAATTCTTACCTCCTCAATTTCCTTATATTTTTGTTCAAGTACTTCCTCTAAGTTATTATGCTGCATAAAATTAAGGATTCCGTCTGAAGTAATATACCATGTATTGGGCACCTTAATATTTTTCAATAATTCATTGTTTGACGCTTCTTTTCTCAAGATATGGGAAGCAACAAAAAGACCGGCGCTTTTCCCTCCGAGCTTGCCGTGACTTTGCGGGGGGAATATCATTTTATCAATCAGTTTATAGAAGTCCGTCAGTTTTACATATTCTTTTGCTATCGAAATGAAGCTCAATTGATCCGTAAAAAACCTGCGGAGCAAAGATACCCGTAATCCTTTGATAGTTTGCGGTGGGAGCTCGAATTTCTCGGGAGCAAGATGGTAATATTTTCTGAGCGCTTCCGCTATCTCCGTTAACGAAGTATCCTGATTATCTACTACTTTAATCAGAGCGCTCGATTTATCCTCCTGAATCCATTTCTGGATTTTACTCAAGATAACTTCGTCTGGCAAATTCTCGTCTGCAAGTCGTTGTATCGTATCGACATATTCGTCGTAATTAACGATACGTTCTACTTTGGTAGGTTTATTTTCGTCTTCTTTTTCGACATCGTCGTTCAAACCGATTTTAATTTTGCGCGCAATACTAGTATGTTTCATCAGCAGTTCGGCTTCTTCAACGCCTTTCCAGCACAACAGATGGAGAAGTTTCCGCATTAAACTCATGAAAAGGTTCGGGTCGGTCTTGCGTATCATATCGAGCACCACCTTCCACTCTCCTCGCGCGGTTTTGCCGACCGACTGACGAACGGTTTGAAGTTCGTTAATAACGTTTTTCAATTTGTTATGAAGTATAAAATGTCCCAGCCTGTCGGCAATCGTTCTGATAAGACGAATTTCTTCTTTCAGGAATGGGCTGCCGTCTTTAGCGGGCACGCCTTCAATGTAATAGACTTCGATACGTCCGACAACTTTATCCTGTACTTTTATATCCTCGGATATTTTCCATTTGCTTTCGGTAAATTCCTCGGTTTGATATACAATGTCTCCGTATATAATCCGGGCTTTGCAATAATTCGAGTAGAGAAAAGCCGACGGGATGGCATCGATTACCGTATGGAAAGCCTGTCTCAGAGAAATTTCCGACCGATTCAATGTATCTTCGATTGTATAGAGACAATTTAATTCTTTCGCCCTTTCCTGCAATTCTGTCATTAAATTTTCAATAGGTTTATTTTCCGCAGTCATTTCAGAATTACTCCTTTCCCTTTTTTACCGTCGACCTTAATTACTAAATTATTTTCCGTTTTAATGTGTTTTACAAATTCCAATTCTTCAACCGTTGTTTGCAGATCAATCCATTTCCAATCGATATAATCGGCGTCATAATTTAATGAAAAATAATAAACATCCAAATTCGACATATTATGAAAAAAGTGAGAACCCTGACTGAATTCCACACTGAAATTTTCCAGATTTATTTCCACAATTGCTTTTGCTGCGTTAACGTCCGACCATTCCACGGGAATTCCGAGCCAGGGGTCAGCGCTCCCCCACCTGCCATAACCAATCAACAAATATCTTTTATTTTCATTTATAAATTTTTTGTTCATTTGTGAAATTTCGCTTGCGATGGTAAGTGAGTTCTTAATATCAAAATTATCTTTTTTCACAATTATTATGTCTCTGATTTCATCAAAGCTACCGTGTCCCAAAACTTTTCCCGATTTTAGCAGAATTTTGTCGGTATCCTCGTCAGGCTCATTGAAACTCACGGCATCTGTGTATTTTTTCATCGGACGTACTTGTAAAAACGCGAAATTTAGAATACTCTTTTTGTTATCCTGCCAACAAGCGAACTCTATCTCTACAGGCGCGTTAAATTCTTCTTCGCAGAATCCCAGTAGATTCCTAATGAAATCGTTAAATCCGTACATATTCAATTCTATCAAAGGGGCAAAATTTATAATACGCGGACCATCCTTACCTGCGCCTATTACAATCTTATCGTCGTCCTGTATGTATGTCGATACAATATTTTTAAGCACGTTATCGTATTCAGCCGTCTCCAATTCTTCATGCGATAAAAATTCCGTTTCTTTAAGAGGGTCATATTTTACGCCCGGGCTAATATCAATAGCCCAAAATTTTTTTTGAGTCAGCTTAAGCATATCTTTAACGCTTTTAAACGGTAGCGAACGTCTGGGATATTTCGGGCAGTATGACCAAACTATATCTCCGTCAACTATAGTTTTTCCGAGTCCCAAAGCAAGATGAACAATTCCATCTTCCGGTCGAGCATTGCCAAACGGATAAAAGTTATATGACTTAGCTACTCCTGAAAAATCAGGATAAAATCGATTGTAATGTTTTTCACCTGCGACCCTTTGAATTATTACTCCCATCTTTTCGTTTTCGATCGGATGATCGGTAAGAGAGAAATAATTTTTTGCCGCGTTTGAATAGACCGATGCGTAAACGAATTTTATCGAATCTATAAGTCTTTTAAAACGCAATTCCGGCGCGCCCGGCAGAGGATTAATCATTTTAGTTTTGTAAATGCCCGCAAATGGCTCGTCAGCAGAGTCTTCCAACATTCCGGAAGATCTGACAGCGAGAGGAAATTTGGCTTCGTGTAAAATATTGTAAAGCTCTCCAAGAAATTCATTAGGGAAAACGGAATCAATAAATTTTTTTATAAGATATCTTTCGTCGTCTTCCTTTATTGCGTATTCCAATAAATTATTACGTTCTATAAACTTGTCGAAAACGTCTGATGCAATTATAACCATTCCGGGAACGAACAGATTAATAGCGGGAGGAATATATTTCATTTTGGGAAGTATGGAAGCTGCTGTCAACAATCCCACGGCTTTGCCTCCCGATTTACCCTCGCCTATTTTTACGCAAGAATTATCGGGAAAGTATTTTGACGCCTTCTCCATACAATAAAAAGCCGGGCTCTGCCCGGCTCTATTATAAATTATTAATATTCGATTATACCCAGCCTCTGTCTTTGCAAGCCTGAGCCACTCTGTTAATTGCAATCACATACGCTGCATCGCGCATATATAATTTTTTGTTCCGGGCCAGCTCGCTCACCGCCAAGTAAGCGTTCGTCATTTTAGTGTCGAGCTTTGCCAATACTTCTTCTTTTTCCCAGTAATAATTCATATTCGACTGAACCTGTTCAAAATAGCTGCAAGTAACTCCGCCGGCATTTGCGAGGAAGTCGGGAATTACAAATATATTTCGTTCCTGAATTACCTTATCGGCTTCGATGGTAGTAGGACCGTTAGCGCCTTCGGCAATAATTTTTACTCGTTTACTTATTTTATTTACATTGTCGGCATGAATTTGATTTTCGAGCGCGGCGGGAATTAATATGTCAACGTCCTGTTCGATCCAAGCATCGCCTTCTAAAATTTCATATCCGAGTTCTTTGGCTTTTGTTTTATCGATACCGCCGAATTTATCCGTAATACCGAGCAATTCCTGGCGGTTGATGCCGTCCATTTTTCTGAATGTGTATGAACATTTATCCTGTTCGTCCCAGCTTGCAACCGCAATTACTTTACCGCCGAGTTGAGTATACAATTCGATAGCATATTGAGCAACGTTACCGAATCCTTGCACGGAAGCCAGAGTTTCTTCCGGTTTTATATTCATTTCTTTCAGCGCTTCTCTCAACGTAAAGATAACGCCGTATCCGGTAGCTTCGGTTCTGCCCAAAGAGCCGCCCATACCGACCGGTTTTCCAGTAATGAATCCGGGGTATTTGCCTCCGGTAATAATTTCATATTCGTCGAGCATCCAGAGCATATGCTGGGCGTTTGTCATTACGTCCGGCGCCGGCACGTCGTTAACGGGTCCTACATTCTTGGCCATTTGTCTTACCCATCCTCGGCAGATTTGTTCCTGTTCTTTCATGCTCAGATGATGCGGGTCGCATATAACGCCTCCTTTTCCGCCGCCCAATGGAATATTAACAACGGCGCATTTCCAGGTCATCCACATTGCAAGAGCTCTTACCGTATCGATTGTTTCCTGGGGGTGGAACCTGATTCCGCCTTTGGAAGGTCCGCGTGCGTCGTTATGCTGAACGCGAAAACCTCTGAATATTTTTGTGGTTCCGTCGTCCATTTTAACGGGGATACTGAAATGATATTCCCTGAGAGGATTTCTTAATAATTCTCGAGTGGCTTCGTCCAAATTGAGTAATTCGGCAACTCTGTCGAATTGAGCTTGAGCCATTTCAAAAGGATTAAACTCTTTGGATTTCATAAAAACCTCACTATTTGAATATGTTCATAAAGGGATTATGTTTTCCCATTTTTCTTTATATATCAAAAATAGATACGCTTATATTGTTAAGCAAACAAAATCCGTTCCGCTCAATCTTATTCACACAGTACGTTTTCTTAATAATTATTGACTTCTAATTATATAGGCATATTTAGTTAATATGCTTGTTTGCTCTGCCTGTAATAATTAGTTCTTACAGGTAATTACTATAAAAAAATAAAAAATCGTTTTTTTTACTTTTTTTTTTGAGAAAAGCACATACTTTTAATTCGATTACAACTATTTAAATTTATTCTAAGATTTGGATATTTTAGATTCATCCGGTATTTTAATAAAAGTTATATCCTTAGGGTAACAAATTAGAGCTTCGCCATGAAAACAAAATTATACCTGTTAGTCTTTACGGTTCTCTGCGCCGCGACATACTTTGCTCAAAACGCCAACTATCCGGAATCCAAAAAAATTGATCACAAAGATATTTACCACGGGACAATAGTAGACGATCCTTACCGGTGGCTGGAAGAAATGAATTCGCCCGAAACGAAACAATGGATTGAAGCTCAAAACGAATTCACGAAAAAGTATCTTGAAAAGATTCCATATAGAGAAAAAGTGCGCGCGCGCTTAAAAGAATTGTGGAATTATGAACGTTACACTACGCCCTTTATGGCAGGAGCCGATTTAATTTATTCAAAAAACGACGGACTGCAGGAACAAAACGTATATTATATTAAAAAGCCGGGTGCGGACGAAGAAATTCTTCTGGATCCAAATCAGTTCTCCGAAGACGGTTCGGTTTCCTTGACCGGTCTTTATTTCTCAAAAGATCACAATTATATGAGTTTCGGCATATCGAAAGGCGGTTCGGACTGGCGTGAATTTTATATTATGGAATTAAAATCGAATAAGATCATAAGCGATACAATCAGATGGGCTAAGTTTACAAACAACGCCTGGTATAAATACGGATTTTTTTACTGCAGATACGACGCTCCTGAAAAAGGCAAAGAGCTCAAGAGTTCGAACGAATTTCATAAAATTTATTACCATAAAATTGGAACTCCGCAGTCGCAGGATTTATTTATCCTCAGCGACCCGAATCCGAATCGATTGTTTGGGACTATTGTAACAGACGACGAAAATTACCTTATCATAAACGTATACGAGGGTTCGTCTTCGAATAATTTATTATGGTATAAGAACCTGGGAAGCGACGGAAAATTAATTAAACTGATAGACGATTTTAAAGCTGAATATGAATTTCTCGACGTAATTGAAGATAAATTTTATTTGATTACGAATTCAGATGCGCCAAACAAAAAAATCATTAAGTTAGATCCGAAAGATTTTCATGCGGACAATTATGAAACAATCATCCCCGAAGCTGAGGAACCTATAAAACAAGCATCGATTATAGGAGATAAGATATTCGTAATTTATATGAAAGACGCAAGCGACGTTGTCAAAGTGTACGATGTTCAAGGCAAATTTTTGAAAGAATTTGAGTTGCCGGCAATCGGTTCGGTCTACGGTTTTAACGGTTCGAGAATAGATACGGTTACTTATTTTACATTTACTTCTTTTACTTATCCCCCCACCATTTATAAAGTAAATACTAATTCGCTTAATAAAGAAATTTTTATCCGGTCAAAAATAGATTTTAATCCTGAGGATTATGTAACCGAAAGGATTTTTTACACAAGCAAAGACGGTACAAAAGTTCCGATGTTCGTAGTTCACAAAAAGAATTTGACATTAGATGGTAGCAATCCGGCGTTGCTTTATGCTTACGGAGGTTTTAATATTCCTATGTTGCCATCCTTTTCGGTTCCGCGACTGATATTACTCGAGAACGGATTTGTTTTTGCAATGGCGTGTTTGCGCGGCGGAAGCGAATACGGCGAAGAATGGCACAAAGCGGGAATGTTGGAGAAAAAGCAAAACGTATTTGACGATTTCATTGCGGCGGCAGAATGGCTAATCGAGAATAAATATACTTCCCAAGAAAAGCTTGCAATTCAAGGCGCGTCCAACGGCGGACTGTTAATAGGAGCCGTCATAAATCAACGCCCGGATTTATTCAAAGTTGCAATCCCGATGGTCGGCGTTATGGATATGCTTCGTTTTCACAAGTTTACAATCGGTTGGGCATGGGTTTCCGAATACGGCTCGAGCGACGATCCGGAACAGTTTAAGTATCTGTTAAAATATTCTCCGTTGCACAATATTAAAGAAGGGACTAAATATCCGGCTACGATAATCACAACCGCCGATCACGACGATCGCGTGTTTCCCGCGCATTCTTTTAAATACGCGGCAGCGCTTCAAAACGCCAATTCCGGGAATAATCCCATTTTAATCAGGATAGAGACCAAAGTAGGACACGGAGCGGGAACCAGCGTTTCCAAATCGATCGACCTGTATACGGATTTGTGGTCGTTTGTGTTTTACAATCTGAATCTAACGCCGATTTACAAATAAATTCCGATAGATTATGAAAAAGAAAAAACTAAAAAAAATAATAATTAGCGTGGCAGGCGGAACATTATTGATCATCGGGATTATAATGATCATTGTTCCCGGGCCGGCATATTTAATAATTCCCGCCGGTTTGAGTATATTGGGCACGGAATATTTATGGGCAAGGGAACTAAACAAAAAAATAAAAAAAAGAATAAATAAATTTTTCAATAAGAGAAGGAAATAAATTGGAACTGAGCCTCATAGACAGAAGCAACTATTTGAAAGGAATATTGATACTTATCGGCAAAGATAAAAAACTGAGCGAGGAAGAAAAGTTAATGTTCAAATCTCTGGGCAGAACGCTCGGATTCGGCGAAGAATTTTGCGAAGAAGTAATGGAAGATTTATTGGAGAATGAATATCTAATTGAAGAACCTCCTCGTTTTGAGAAGAAAGAGATAGCCGAACTTTTTTTTAAGGACGGACTAAAACTCGCTTTGTCCGACGGCGACATTCATCTTTACGAATTAAACTGGCTTAATCTTGTCGCCGAAAAAAACGAACTCTCCAAGGAATGGTGTCTGAATACATATAACAGTTTTAAAGAAAATTACAGCGGCTTTGACGGCAATTTTGAAATCGAGAAGATTTTGTCGCATCAGACTTAATGTTCTGTTAGACTGAGAGCGCGCTTTAATACTTTCTTAAGAATATTAAGATTAATATCGGAAAGACGATTTATGTAAAGACACGATTTGCCGTTTTTATATTTTCCCAGTCCCTCAAGATTTTTTTCTTCTTTGCACGGCATTAAGTATATTGCAATATTTTGTTTCCTCGGAGAAAATCCGATTCTGAACCAATCGCCCTCTCTTCCCGACTTATAGACGTAATGATACTTTCCGAAGCCTACGATAGAATCTCCCCACATTACAGGTTTGCCGCCGCTTAATTCTTCCATCAATTTTAGAAGTTCCATACAATCATTCTTCTTGCGCTCATCGTCAATTGAGTCGATAAATTTTTTGACGCTCTTTTTATTAGGTTTAGTCTTTAATTCGCTCATAAGAATCACGTATAATTTGTATAGCTTCTAATATACTAAAATCACATTCAATTTGATAATTACGAGATCGCCTCCATAATTCAGAGTCAATTACTGCTTTTCAATATATTTTTTTACTATCAAGAACAGTTATCTTTTTACAAAATTTCGTACTCACAAATAACAAAATCCCGGATTACAGGAATTAAACAGGGATTTCCTTTCCTAACGCATTAACTATGTTACACAAAAAGCTCGCGTCTGTAGGCTTCGCTTCTGCTATCGAATGTTTCGTAGTAAATAATTTTTAATGGTCTGCGTGATTTCGTGGAACGTACCCTACCGGCATTGTGAGTTTTTAGTCGTTCTTCTAAATTTGAAGTGCTCCCGTAATAGTAACGGTGGTCTTTAAGGCTTTGGAGTATGTATGTAAAATACATACCTTAATTTCCGTTTTTACTTTGCGGAGAGGGAGGGATTCTCCGTAGGATGCTACGCAGAACCCTCGGTGGCGCCATAGTAGGCTTAATTTCTTAAAAACTTTGATTATACTGCAACTTTGGAATTAGTGTATTATCCCCTCTTTCTTGAGCCATTCATATCCTTCTTTGCTCTTAAAGAAAAGCTCGCGTCTGTAGGCTTCGCTTCTGTTATCAAATGTTTCGTAGTAAATAATTTTTAATGGTCTGCGTGATTTCGTGGAGCGTACCTTGCCGGCATTGTGGGTTTTTAGTCGTTCTTCTAAATTTGAAGTGCTCCCGTAATAGTAACGGCGGTCTTTAAGGCTTTGGAGTACGTATGTAAAATACATACCTTAATTTCCGTTTTTTTTTACTTTGCGGAGAGGGAGGGATTCTCCGTAGGATGCTACGCAGAACCCTCGGTGGCGCAGTAACAACTTAGATAATTTCTTAAAAACTTTGATTATACTGCAACTTTGGAATTAGTGTATTATCCCCTCTTTCTTGAGCCATTCATATCCTTCTTTGCTCTTAAAGAAAAGCTCGCGTCTGTAGGCTTCGCTTCTGCGATCGAATGTTTCGTAGTAAATAATTTTTAATGGTCTGCGTGATTTCGTGGAACGTACCTTGCCGGCATTGTGGGTTTTTAGTCGTTCTTCTAAATTTGAAGTGCTCCCGTAATAGTAACGGTGGTCTTTAAGGCTTTGGAGTATGTATGTAAAATACATACCTTAATTTCCGTTTTTACTTTGCGGAGAGGGAGGGATTCGAACCCTCGGTGGCGCAAAGCACCACAACGGTTTTCGAGACCGCCCCGTTCAACCACTCCGGCACCTCTCCACTTTTCCTCAAAAAGATCAACGTGATAAAGAACAACTCAATAATTTAGGCTGTAAAGATAATAAAAAATTTGTAATGATATATAGTGATAATTTGAAAAAATTAATATATTTGTGACTCGATTATACTTGGTATTGAAACGGAAAGGTGCAGGAGTGGTTGAACTGGCACGCCTGGAGAGCGTGTAACCGCGTAAGCGGTTCGTGGGTTCGAATCCCACCCTTTCCGCTCAATTATAAGAATGCTTAGTGCTAATACTTATATATATATTACAAATAATTCTTCCCCTATTACAATCCGACTACGAAAATTGGGTGCCTGTTGAAAATTACAGGGACGGTAAATTATACATAGACGCCTCCTCTCTTAAAAAATACGACGGAGACTATTATGTGTGGGCGCTGGAAGAACACGACCCTCCTATCAAAATCGAATCGATCGACAAAAAAATCTACAAAACCAAGACCTATTTCGTAATTAATAAGCCTTCCAGACGCTACAGTATTATTCAAATTATTTTCTACGATATAAACAATAACGTACTAAAAAGTTATTCTTATAATATATCGGAGCAAGTTAAATATACATCCCCGATATTGGAGGGTTCAAAAATAGAATCGGTGCTGATTCAGTGCATTATGCTGACTGACGTTAGAAAACCGGCGAGCAATTAACATTTCTTTTTATAAATTCCGTTCCGCCGAGTAAATTCATTTGTCTTATTATTTCACCCTGTCTCCTGAGCAAATAAGGAGTTGTTCTGGAAGGATTTCTCTTTTTGGGGCTTGGTAAAGTTGCCGCAAGAAGAGCTGATTGTCTTGCATTAAGCTTTTTGGGGTCTGTATGGAAATATTTTGTAGCTGCCGGTTTGACGCCATATATTCCGTTTCCCAATTCGGCGCTGTTCAAATATACTTCCAGAATTCGTTCCTTACTCCATAGCAATTCGATTAGAATCGTATAGTAGACTTCCATTCCCTTTCTAATCAAACTCTTACTGCGCCATAAAAATAAATTTTTAGCAACTTGCATTGTAATTGTGCTGGCTCCGCGTGTAATTTTCCGCTTTTTATTCTCTTTTAAAGCTTTTTGAATTTGATCAAGATCAAAACCCCAATGGTCGAAAAAGCGTTGATCCTCGGAGGCTATAACGCTCAACTGCATATACCTTGAAATATTACACAATTTTACCGGCGAGTAATTTTCCGAATAATCTGTCTTTAATAACGCGCCTGTTCCCAGTTCGTTATTAATAAAGGCAGTAGACGCAGGATTAATAAACCGGAAGAAAAAAATTATCAACAGATTCAGCGCCGTAAACAATCCGACGAATTTCAATGTGAACTTGATTATTTTCATAAATATTCCACAAAAAATGAACTAAATTTAGTTAAATTTGTTTTTACGATAAAATTTTCTTTTACTAAACAAAAATAAGAGGTAAAATATGATTTCAGAAAAAATGACAAAAGCTCTTAATAATCAAATAAAAGAAGAACTCTATTCGTCCTATCTTTATTTGTCGATGGCAGCGTATTTTGAAGCTCAAAACTGGCAGGGATTTGCCAATTGGATGAAAAAGCAATCGTTTGAAGAATACGGACACGCAATGAAGATATTCGATTACGTGAATGAAGTGGGCAAGAAAGTCGTTCTCGAGCAGCTCGACAAACCGAAAACCGACTGGAACACTCCCCTGGAAGCCTTTGAAGACGCGCTTAAACATGAAATTCACATTACCAACAAAATTAACGAACTGGCAAAATTAGCCGAAGAAGAAAAAGATTTCGCTACCGCAAATTTCCTGCAATGGTTTGTAACGGAACAGGTCGAAGAAGTGGCATCCGCTACTGCAATTGTAGAAAAATTAAAATTTGTCGGAGATCAGAAAAGCGGACTTCTTTTTCTCGATAACGAGCTCGGAAAAAGACAATAGTTTTTTACCGAAATCCTTTTATTAATTGAAATTATTTATTAAATTTGTAGTTCATAATAAATGAATAATGAGGATAAAAATGGCGCGTAGATGTCAAGTTACAGGCGTAGGTCCCGTAAGCGGTCATAACATTTCGCACGCTCACAATAGAACCAAAAGAAGATTTCTGCCTAATTTGCAGAAGAAGAGAATCTGGGTTAAAGAACTCAACAGATTTGTTACCGTTAAATTGACCACAAGCGCACTTAGAACTTTGGCAAAAAACGGCACCGGCGAATTGGCTAAGTTGATTACATCCGGTAAAATCAAAGCCAGATAATCCCGGAGCTTATCCTGTAAGAATTTCAAAAAGAGGCTTTCTTTAGCCTCTTTTTTATTTTAAATATGCTTAATTACGGATTTTTTAGTAATATAGATTTTTGATTTTTCGAGTTGCCATTATATATTTAAATATCCTATAGAATTAATAGGAGGATTAATGAAAATAGCCGTCTGTCTAAATCATGTGCCGGACACGGCATCCAAAATCAGTGTCGGGCAGGATAATAAGTCAATCGACACATCCGGCATTACGTTTGTCGTCAATCCGTATGATGAATTTGCTGTTGAAGAAGCTTTGAAGACCAAAGAAAAATTAGGCGGAGAAACTGTTGTAATCAGTCTAGGCAACGACAATCACAAAGAATCGATTAAGAAAGCTCTTGCAATGGGTATTGACAACGCCGTGCTGATCAAAACAGAAGATACTTACGATTCCCTTTCGATAGCAAAAGCTTTAGCAAATGAAATTAAAGCTCAGAATGCCGAGATTGTGTTTTTTGGAAAGCAATCGGTCGATTACGACAACGGCGTTGTAGGTCAGATGTGCGCCGAACTACTCGGCTATAACTCGGTATCCGTTGTTGTCGGGTTGGAAATTGAGGGTAATAAGGTTAAAGCCGAAAGAGAAATCGAAGGCGGACGCGAAGTAGTAGAGACCGAACTGCCCGTAATTATAACAACTCAGAAAGGCTTGAACGAACCCCGTTACGCTTCGCTAAAAGGGATTATGGCGGCAAAGAAAAAAACAATTGAAGAGAAAATTCCTGAGACCGGATCGAATTATACCGAAGTGGTAAGCATGAAAAAGCCGCCCGCAAAACAACCGGGAAGAATTATCGGCACTGACGCTTCCGCTGTCCCGGAATTAATTCGTCTGCTCAAAGAAGAAGTAAAAGTTATCTAAAGGTGAGATATGGCAAATAAAATTTTAGTATTTCTCGAACAACGACAGGGACAAATAAAAAAATCTTCTTACGAGGCTGTCTCTGCCGCATTCAAGCTATCTCAGAATTTGAACTCGGAAATCGAAGGTGTTGTAATCGGCGGCGAAGTCGAAAATGCCAGACTTGCCGGAAATTACGGACTGAAGAAACTATACCATATTAAAAACGAACAACTCGAAAATTATTCTTCCAGCGCTTATACGGATTTACTTCTGGAACTTATCAATGCAACGGGCGCTCAAATAATCGTCTTTTCATCTACGGCAATGGGAAAGGATCTGGCGCCCCGTATAGCGGCGAAACTGGATTGCGGAATTGTAACCGACGTTACCGAATGGAAAGTTGAAAACGACGAAGTAATTGCAACCAGACCGGTTTACGCCGGGAAAGCTTTGACGGATGTGAAAATTAAATCCGACAGAAAAATTTTCACTTTAAGACCAAACGTATTTAAAGCGGAAAAAATTTCGGAACAAGACGCTGAAATCGAAGTACAAAATGCAGAGAAATTAAATCTCAAGACAAGAGTGGTGGAGATTAAGAAATCAGACACAAAACTCGACGTAGCAGAAGCCGACATAATTGTTTCGGGCGGAAGAGGTATGAAAGCCCCTGAGAATTTCAAACTTATCGAAGAGCTTGCGGATTTATTAGGCGCAGCCACAGGCGCATCACGCGCCGTAGTCGACGCCGGATGGCGCCCTCACAGCGAACAGGTAGGTCAAACAGGGAAAACAGTATCGCCCACGCTTTATATCGCACTCGGCATCTCAGGTGCAATTCAACACCTTGCGGGCATGAGATCGTCTAAGTATATTGTGGCTGTAAATAAAGACAAAGACGCTCCGATATTTCAAGTTGCCGATTACGGCATAGTCGGCGACGTTTTCGAGATTGTTCCAGCTATGATAGAAGAACTGAAGAAAATTAAGAATAATTGAGTATGGACAAAGTTCAAGTTGAAATATTAGGTTTGTCAGCCAGCCCCTCCACGGGAGGGGCTTATGCCCTTTTATTAAAAGAAGTTTACGGATTGCGCCGATTGCCGATTATCATCGGCTCCTTCGAAGCTCAATCGATCGCTCTGGAAATCGAAGGGATAAAAGCGCCTCGTCCGTTAACGCATGATTTAATGAAAATTCTTCTCGACCATTTAGGAGCCACAGTCGCCGAGGTGCTAATCGACGAACTAAGAGACAATACGTTTTATGCCAAGATTAAACTTGAGGTTTCATCGCTTACTCACGAAATCGATTCCCGCCCAAGCGATGCAATTGCGCTGGCAGTAAGAACGGGCTCGCCCATCTATGTATCCGAAGACGTTATGAGATTGGCTTCTTTCGTACCGTCAAGCGAAGATGTTGAGGAAGGCGTTAATCCCGAAGAGGAAGACGAATTCGAAGAGCCAAAACCGATGCACGAAAAAAGACCGATATCGAAAGAAGGAAGAATAGCCGAATTGCAGGACCAATTGCGCGAAGCGATTGAAAAAGAAGATTACGAAAGAGCGGCTAAACTGCGGGATGAAATAAACCGGCTGAAAGGAACAAATTAAATCATTCGAATACTACTTTTCCTATTTCGCATTCGAGACATTTATTTTTCGAACAATAATTCCTGAACAAATCAATCATTCCCTGAGCGTAGACAGTTTTTTTAACCTTATTTTGGACTCCGAGGGCGTCTGCGACATTGTGTATAATCTGGTTTTCGGCGCGCTGCTCATAAACTCCGTACGTCTTAACTATTTTATCGGTCAATTGCTCGTGTCCGTATATTTTAAAATAAACAGCAAAATAAGGCAGAATAACATTGATCATTATTTCGTCGGCTCGCGATGCTCCGACAAAATATTTAATATCTGTTGATGCGCGCTCGCCCAATACATAATGGCTCTTCCAATAACCGTCCGACTTTATTACGAACAAAGATCTTACCGAATTGACAAGCACTCCGAGATTGCGAATTTCTTTAATCTTTTTGGTAATAACTCCAATTAAATCGTTATGCAACAACTGATAAAGAATTCGAGCGCCTCCGGCAATTCTGACCGTCGGGAAATTTTGCGGACGTATTCTGAAAAACTGCCATTGTGCGCTTTCCAAATAATCTCCGTCATAGAAAGGCTTGATTGAATTCCAGTACAGCTCCGACTTTTCAAGATATTCTTTGGTATCTATATCAGGTTCTTTTTGAAGAGAATCGGCCAATCCCGATATATGAAGCAGAGCCGATTCAAATTTTTGGAGAATTACTCCGTCCTTTTCGATTTTTTTAAGGAATTCGATATCGGCTTTTCTTGCAAGCGAAGTCATCGGGTTTTTATTTTTCGAATAACCGAGAGCTTCGAATAATAATTCGTACAAAAGTTGCATCCATACTTCTTTGCTGTGAAAATCCTTATGGTGAAACTCTCTTTTCTGAAATTCCTCAGTAAGGTCATAAGAAACGACCGGTTCTTTAATTCCGGCGTCTTTAAGAAACTGAATTTCTTTCAGGCGTTCGTATATCTTATTGCATTTTTTATTAAAACGCTCAATGCCCAATTTGTATAAATGAGAATTGCGTAATTCCACAGGAGCGTTTTCAGCCACTGCGGAACATTTCAAAATACCGGAGATATCATTTTTTTCTTCGGGATGTGTTTCTTTAATTTTCTTAATTTCGTCGCTGTTGATTAAACTTGCTATTGTAATCGACGGTATTTTTCGCCCGCTTCTCGTATAAACGTATCCGTGATTATTTTTGTTTTCGAAAGTTACGTGTAGGATTACGCTGTTGTATTTATTATCTATATTGTGCCCGTGGAGTTTCCAGTCGGAATAGTCGTAATCGATTTCAATATCGCCCACATAAGTAAGATTGCCTATTCTGATTCTTGCATTCTTGAAGTCAGGTCCGGCAGAGTCGTGATTGAGAGCGCCGCAGTCGAGCACTGCAATTTCTTCTCCGTTAATTGTTTCTAGAATTGTGTTGTGGTCTAATTTCTGCCAGACTTCGTAGAGAAACCCTTCGTGAAATTTTGATTCTGAACCCATTGGTCCGCCAATTTTATATTGAGAATGAACTGAAGATTCGAACGCTTATAAAATTAAGATTTTATTTTAGTAAAATCCACAATTTTATAAATTGACGTAACTCAGAATTCTCTCCCTCAACGTTTCCGGGAATCTATCAGTCGAATCGCAATAGAGCAATCCCCTGCTGACATTTACAATAAAATTACTCTTACCCGCATTCCCGAATATCGAGACTATCTCGTCGTAGCTTCCTCCCTGCGCTCCGACGCCGGGCAATAAAACCGGCATATCCCCGAAAGAATCGATTGCTTTGCGGAGCTCCGAAGAATTAGTGGCTCCAAACACAAGTCCGATGTTATTGCGGGTATTCCATTGGTTTGCTTTTTCAATAACCGCATTATATAAAAGTCTTCCGTCTTTAAGCTCGAGCTTTTCGAAGTCTGCCGAGCCGGGATTAGATGTTAAAGCAAGTATAAAATTCAATTTATTCTCAAATTCGAAAAAAGGCTGAAGCGAATCGAAGCCCATATAAGGATGAAGAGTAACCGCATCGCAATTGAAATAATTAAAAACCGATTCAGCGTACATTCTGGAAGTATTACCGATATCTCCCCTTTTTGCGTCTGCGATAATTAGCAGGTCGTCGGGTATAAGTTTTATTGTTTCGATTAAATTTTTTATTCCCTCTATTCCGTCCTTTTCGTAGAATGCAAAATTAATTTTATATGCAGCGGTGTAATCTTTAGTATTTTCTATTACCGTCTTATTGAAAGCCAGAACTGGATTAGGTTCTTTTTTAAAATACTCCGGTATTTTGGAGATATCCGTATCCAAACCGACGCAGATATGCAAACCCGCTTTTAATTTATTATTTAATTTTTCCAGAGCCGTCATATTATTCTCTATTTTTTTTGAAATTTTTATACATCATCGATTCCACAGGAAACTCAGTACGCTTATTATACTTGGCGGATAATTTTTTATCGTAGGAAATTTCCACGTCTCCGTCCAATTTGAAATAGATAATCTGCCCTATCGGCATTCCCGCATAAATACGGACGGGTTGTTTCACGCTTATTTCGAGCGTCCACGTATTGCAAAAGCCCACGTCTCCTTTGCCCGCCGTGGAATGTATATCAATGCCGAGACGCCCTATGCTCGACTTCCCTTCGAGGAATGGCACATAATTATATGTCTCTGTATATTCTTCCGTCACTCCGAGATAGAGTTTAGAAGGGAGGAGTATGAATCCGTCATCGGGTATTTCGAACAGTTCTATTTCATTGTGCTTTTTTGCGTCGAGGATATCGTCTTTATATACGCCGAGCCATTTACCGAGATGAACGTCGTAACTGTTCGAGCCCAGATTTTCGCGCTTGAACGGCTCAATTACGATATTCCCTTTTTCAATTTCTTCCAGAATTTTTTTATCCGAAAGTATCATAATTTCGCCTCACGTGTGCAGTTTTCTGTTTTTATAAATATTCATAACAATGCCGGCTAAAATCATATTAACCAGCAAAGAACTTCCTCCGTAACTCAAAAACGGCAGCGGAATGCCGATAACAGGAGTAATGCCCAAATTCATTCCGATATTAATAGCAAAATGCGAAAAGTAAAGAGTCAGCGCTCCAATTATAACAAGCGAGCCGAATTTATCTTTTGAAATCGAGGCAAAGTAAAGTAATCTCAAAAATACCATTAAGAAAAGCATAAGAACAATAATGCTTCCGATAAAACCGAATTCCTCGCCTATAACGCAATAAATAAAATCCGTCCACTGCTCCGGGATGAAACGCAATTGCGTTTGATTCCCTTGCATAAAACCTTTGCCGAAGATCCCACCAGATCCGATAGCAAGTTTTGCCTGCAGCGCATTATAGCCCGCTCCCAAAGGATCTGCATACGGATTAATAAAAGTTTCAATTCTCTTTTGCTGGTGAGGCTTCAACAAACGGAAACCGTATTCGAAAAAGAAAGACGCTCCTAAATTCAACATGAATATTGCTATACTGTTGAATAAGTCCCTCTTAAATATAAAGAGCGCTATAATAACCGCAACGAGAGAGGCTATAAAATAGATAGTTCCCAAAAGCGACGCAAAAGTTACAATCAGCGGCGAAAGGACTACAAATAAAGCAAAAAGACTTATACCGCTCCAGAAAACAATCGAAACCGTAAGTATAGTAAAGATTATTGCTGTGCCCGTGTCCGGTTCCAATAAGATCAGCAAAGCCGGTAAAAAACCGACGCCGACTGCTATTGCTATATCTTTGATGTTATTAATATCTCTTTCTTTGTAAGATATCCAATATGATATACCCAGAATAGTTCCGATTTTTGCAAATTCGGAAGGTTGAAAACCGATCGGTCCGAAATCGAGCCAGCTCTTGGCTCCGTATACTGTTTTGCCTGCTGCTAAAACAACTATCAACAAAAACAACGAAAATGCATAAGCAGGGACAGCCATATTTTTAAACGCCTGTTCGGGAAGATTATATATTATAAAAAACGTTAACAGAGAAATAACGGCAAAAAACAATTGTTTGTTAAAATTTTGCGACGCGGTAGGATGATTAGCAGTCGAGCTGTAAATTGCCGCCAATCCGAATAATATCAACAGCAAAACGGATGTAAAGAAGACGATATCAAATCGATCGTTTAATTTATAATCAATTTTCAATTTTACTTGCTCCTGCTGCAACTTCGTTCTTAATTATTTTATTATCGCTGTCAACATGCTTGTTTAAGTAAGCTTTTATAACATCACGGGCAATGGGAGCGGCAACAGTGCTTCCGTAACCCGCATTTTCAACGACTACCGCTACAGCAATTTTAGGATTTTCGTACGGGGCAAATCCAATAAAAATCGAATGGTCGTCTCCGTGCGGATTTTGAGCCGTGCCGGTTTTACCCGCAATCTTGATGTCGGGCAATCTGATGTTAGTTGCCGTGCCGGCGCCGTTGACAACGAGATACATTGCATGCCTTACAATATCGAACGAGCGTCTGCTTATTCCGATATCAAAATACTGTGGTTCAATTCCCTGAAATTTCCCTTTTTTCAAAATACCTTTAACGAGATGGGGTTTTGCGGATTTACCGTAATTGGCAAGCAGAGCGGCATATTGAGCCAATTGCAAAGGCGTAACGCTGAGTTCGCCCTGCCCGATACCCAAACTCAATAATATACCTTTAGGCCAGCGGTCCTTGCCGAAAGCATTTTCATAATATTGTTTCGTCGGCAGCAATCCCGAAGTTTCTTCGCCGATATCAATGCCGGTTTTTCTCCCGAATCCGAATTTTGCAGCGTATTTAGACCAATTGTCGAGACCTATTTTTAAAGCGAGCTGATAATAATATGCATTGCACGATTTTTCAATAGATGTTGTAAGATCAGTATTGGAATGATAATGAAGGCATTTAAAAAACCGGTCGCCGAAGTAATAACCTCCGTTACAAAAGAATCGGGTCTTTTCTGTAATAATTCCTTCCTCAAGTCCCGCTATAGCCGCTACCATCTTAAAAGTAGAACCCGGAGAATAGATCGACATGGTCGCTCTGTTAAAGAGAGGCTTATCCTCGTCTTCGTTCAATTCTTTCCATACTTTTGAAAAATTCATGGAAGAAAAATTTTCCAGATCGTACATTGGCGAACTGACCATTGCCAGAATTTCGCCGGTGGAAGGTTCGATTGCCACCAGCGCTCCGCGTTTATCCGTAAAGAGAGATTCGGCGACTTGCTGCGTATATTTATCCAGAGTAAGCACTAAATCATATCCTTTTGTGGGCGCTATATCGCTTTTACCTGAATTATACCTGCCGATTGTTTTTTGGTGCGAATCGACCAATAAATATTGGATCCCTTTTTCGCCGCGCAGAACCGATTCATAATTTTTTTCTATTCCCGCATACCCTATTTCATCTCCCAGACTGTAACCCGCCATCTTTTCCAACTGGTTTTTGTTTATTTCCCTTAAGTATCCGAAAATATGCGAGCCGCGCACTCCGAACGAATAGTCTCTTCGTGTTTCTATAACATAATCGACGCCGGGTAGTTTTTCGGCATTTTCTTCATACCAGGCAATAACTTTATAATCTACATTCTTTGCAATCCTGACCGGAACGTAAGGCGACATACGTTTGTTCTTTTCCAACAATCCGCTTAAATAACCCCTATCGAATCCGAGTATAGTCTCCAGATAACGGTTGAGCGACGTATCGTATTTATCCGGCGTAATTCTCAATGTAAAAGAAGGCTCGTTTCCTACCAGTATGTTGTTGTTTCTATCGTAAAGTATCCCTCTCGGAGCCGTCTGATAAATCGGCTTTACGCTGTTTTCGTTTGCCTTAACCGTATAGACGCTCCCCTGCAGTACTTGCATGTTAAACAATTGGATAAACGAGACGATAAAGAATGAGATTATTATTACGTATAAGATTCTTCTCCGAACGTCGCGTCCGAAAATTTGCTCTTTCATCTTAATTCCCTTCTAGGCATTGCAATTACTACCGGCAATGCAAAAACAGAAGTATATAAAGCGGGCAATAAGCTTCCTTCAATCAAAAGGATAAACAGATTAAGTTCGGGTCTGGTAGCCGCGATCAACGTGTATAAAAAAGAATAAGCTATAGCCGAAATCAGGCTAATATAGAAAAAATAGACGGTTGCCGTATTAATTTCCACTTTATTTTCATTATAAAAATATCCCGCTATAAAGCCGCTAACTGTCATTGCAAACATATTGACGCCCACGGCTCCTCCTGAAATCAAATCGTACAGAAGTCCCAGAATAAAACCAAGTAGCATTCCGAAAATCTGTCCGTGCTTCAATGCATAAAATGTTATTAAAATTATCAAGAGATTAGGCGCTATTCCCGATATACTTATAAGAGGAACTACCGTTAATTGAACGGCAGCGAGCAGAATAAATATTAAAACAGGTATCGAAATTTGTTTAATCATTTTTTAATAAGATTAAGTTTAATGTCGTCGAGTTTTTTATCGGGTATTATTTGCATTATAAAAACGTTATACAAAGTTCTGATATCCGTATACGGGCGAACCGTAACCGAATGCAGAAATCCGACAGGCACTTCTTCCCTGTCAATAACTTCTCCGATTGGCAAGTTCGGAGGGAATATAGTGCTGAAATCGGAAGTCTCGACTTTGCTTCCGATTTGTATATCATAAGTTGACGGAATATTTTTAATGATCAGTTTGTTGCCGTCCCATGTCATAATACCGTTGAGATTCGGCGGTTTTATTGCCGCTGCAATTTTGAGTTTCGTATTATAAAGATTTCTTACGACGGAATAATCATGAGAAATATCGGTTACTATACCTACCAAGCCGCTTGAACTAATTGCCGGCATCCCGATACGGATACCGTCGTTCAATCCTTTATTTATAATAAAAGAGCCGTCGACGTAGTTTACCGTCTTGGAAATTATATCCGCTGCAATAATGGGATAGTTGAGAGAGTCTCTTAAATTTAAAGCCGCTCTCAATTCTATATTTTCTTCTACCCTGTTTCTGAGTCTGCTCAATTCTAACATCAATTGCGCATTTTCTCGTTTGAGTTCTTCGATCGATTCACGCTGTCTGAAAATCGAAACCGGATAGTTTAATAATTCGCTAACGACCGCAAAATTTCCGAATGCAAATTGCTTTAATCGTATCAACTGAGAGCTGTCATTAAAAGATAGCGCAAGCAGACTAATAGCAGAGAGAATAAAGAGGAGAATATATTCCTTATATCTTCTAAATATCTTAAACAAAAATCTAATCATCAGTATGTTCTTTTACGCAAAAATACTTTCGAATACTTATTAATATTTTCCAAAGCTTTGCCTGTGCCTCTCACTACAGCAGTAAGAGGGTCTTCAGCCACGTGAACCGGTAAATTTGTTTCCATTCTGATTCTCTCGTCCAGACCTTTAAGCAGCGCGCCTCCGCCGGTTAACATTACGCCGCGGTCGAGAATGTCGGCAGATAATTCCGGCGGCGTACGTTCGAGCGTTTGTTTTACCGCGTCGACAATCTGTATAATATTTTCATTAAGAGCTTCTCTTATTTCGACTGAACTGACCTCTGTAGTTTTCGGAATACCGCCCACCAGGTCTCTGCCTTTAACTTGAATAGTCACCTCCTCTTTAAGAGGTACGGCAGAGCCGACTTCGCATTTAATAGCCTCGGCAGTGCGTTCGCCGATCAGTAAGTTATAATTTTTCTTAAAGAATTGCATTATGGCGTTGTTCATCTCGTCGCCTGCAATTCTAATCGATTCTTCGTTTACAATTCCGCCCAGAGCAATTACGGCTATTTCCGTCGTACCGCCGCCGATATCGATAATCATATTGCCTGCCGGAGCTTCAACGTCGATACCGATTCCGATTGCGCCCGCCATCGGCTCGGCAATCAAGTGGACTTCCTTTGCGCCCGCGTGTTCTGCAGCGTCGCGCACCGCGCGTTTTTCAACTTCCGTCACTCCGCTCGGAACGGCTACAACAACCCTTTTGCTTGCAAAACTGCTCGACGTCACTTTTTTGATAAAAGCCCTAATCATTCCTTCGGCTATTTCGAAATCGGCAATAACGCCGTCGCGCATCGGGCGCGTTACTCTAATATCCCGATGCTCCCTGCCCTGCATCTCTTTTGCTTTATTTCCCAGTTCTATAATTCTTTTGGTATTTCTATCGTATGCAACTATCGAAGGCTCGTTTAGCACTATCCCTTTACCCTTAATGTAGATAAGAGTATTTGCAGTTCCGAGGTCGATAGCAAGATCAGTCATAAAAAAGTCGAATAATCCCATATATCCTCCCACCTCGCAGTCGAGGTCAGTGTTTGAAATTTCTTATTCCTGTAAATATCATAGATATATTATTTTCATTAGCCGCTTTGATAACTTCTTCGTCGCGCACAGAGCCTCCGGGCTGAATAACGGAAACTACTCCGTATTTGGCAATTTCAATAAGACCGTCCGCAAAGGGAAAGAAGGCATCCGACGCCGCCACTGCACCCTCGAGATGATGACCGAATTGTTTTGCTTTAATAGCTGCAATTTTAGCCGAATCAACGCGCGACATTTGTCCGGCTCCAACGCCGAGCGCTTTGCCGTCTTTAACGAAGACTATCGCATTCGACTTTGTATGTTTACAAACCACCCATGCAAATTTAAGGTCTTCGATTTCCGATCGAGTCGGCTCTCTTTCAGTTACCACCTTCATCATATTATCGGAAATTTTAGAATTATCTTTATCCTGAACCAACAAACCGCCGGGAACGCTTTTAATAACCGGCTGATTTTCGTCCGGATATTTTTTAATATGTATCAATCTTCTGTTCTTCTTCTTTTTCAATTCATCGAGCGCTTCTTCAGTGAAAGAAGGGGCGCAAACTATTTCCAGAAAAATATCGTTCAGTTTACGAGCCGTTTCTACATCCACTTCTTTATTGAAAGCCACGATACCGCCGAAGGCAGACACGGGATCGCCCGAAAGGGCTTTCTCGTAAGCTTCCGTAACTGAATTGGCTACTGCGGCTCCGCACGGATTTGTATGTTTAATTATTGCGCAACCTGTTTTATCGAACTCAGAAACCAATTCCACGGCTGCTGTCAGGTCGATTATATTATTGTAAGACAATTCTTTCCCGTGCAACACTTCGAAGTAATCGGAGAAATCGCCAAACAACGTTGCTTTTTGGTGCGGGTTTTCGCCGTACCTTAGCCGAAATGCCGTTTTGTAATTTAATCTGACTGCCGTCGGCTCGGGCAGAAATTCTTTCTCGAAAAAGTTGGCAATAATAGTATCGTACATCGAAGTATGAGAAAAAGCTTCGGCAGCCAATTTACTCCGCGTTTCCAAACTGATTTCACCTTCATTCAATTCTTGAAGGAAGCGCTCGTATTGATCGGGATTTGTGAGTACCGATACATATTTGTAATTCTTGGCTGCGGCTCTAATTAAACTCGGTCCGCCTATATCGATATTTTCAATTTTAACTTGGAGCGAAATGTCATCACGGTTAACAACCTGAGGAAAAGGATAGAGATTGACGCAAACTATATCAATCGGAACGATATTATTTTCAGCCGCCTGTCGAATATCCTCTTCCAAATCGCGTCGCATTAAAATACCGCCGAAGATTTTCGGATTCAGCGTTTTAACCCGTCCTGAGAAAATTTCCGGATAAGAAGTAAAATCGCTAATCTCAGTACATTCGACGCCGTTATCCATCAAAGTTTTGGCTGTCTTACCTGTGGCAAGTATGCCGTATTTATGCTTGATAAGTTCCGAAGCAAATTCGACTATATTAGTCTTATCCGATACGCTTATTAAAGCTAACTTTTTCAATTTTTTACTCCGCTATAATTACTCTGTTATTTTGAATACTGATTTTGCCTTCGGCAAATTTTTCTACTGTGTACGGAAGAATTTCATGTTCAATTTTCAAAACTCGTTCTGCAATTTCCTCGGGCGATTTTACATCCGATATATCGACGCACTTTTGCAAAATAATTTTGCCGTTGTCATAAATTTTATCTACGAAATGAATCGTGGCGCCGGATACTTTTGCAGACGAATTAAAAACAGCCTTATGCACATTGAGTCCGTACATTCCTTTTCCGCCGAAAGCCGGCAGTATAGCCGGATGTATATTAATAATCTTATTTTCGAATGCATCGACAAAACTGTCGGGAATTTTCTTCAAAAAACCGGCAAGAACTATTAATTCCACACCGCGGTTCTTGAGTACTCCTATTAAGTCGTCATAGCTAATAAAATCCCCTTTGGTTTCATCTGCAACATAATGAACGGGGATATTATTCATTTTCGCGTATTCAACCGCCGCGCAATCGATACGATTGCTTATTAACGCAACGATTTTAATTTTATCAGCGGATACTTTTTCGTTAATGGCTCTGAAATTTGAGCCCCGTCCCGACACAAACACTGCAATATTAATCATAAATCGTTCAATATTTGCCGACTAATTAATTCTCTTGTTTAGTTTTCTCTTCAAATTTTCTATTGACGCCTGTATATAATCGATAAAATCATATTTATTATTATCTTCGGCTAAAGTCAAGTAGTGCAAAGCTTTTTCATAATTTTTCTGCGAATAATAAGAAGCAGCCGTCAGAAAATAGGATTTGGGAATAATCCAAAAGAATTTGTTTATTTTGATTTTGTGAATATTTTCAGAATAATAAATCGATTCATCATACTTCTTTAAACCGTAAGCAGCTTCGGAAAGATAGAGCAACGCAAAGGCTTTTTTAACTCCCGTCAATGAATCCGCATAAACGCTTAATGTGTCATATACCTGTTTGTACCTCGTTGCGCAGATGTTATTACTCATACGAATTAATAATAAATCTTCATCGTTTATACCCGAGTCTTTAAAATAAGAAGCCAATTTTTTAGCGTAGGCGTCCTCGAATAAGTCAGGGTTGCCTTCGTCTATTCTTTCGAGGCTTACATAAAAAGAATCGTTCAGTCCTAAAAACTTAAAACAGAGAGCCGATTTCAGCGCGGTTTCACTCAGGTAGTCCGGTTCGCGGGCGGTATCATAATAGATTTTATAATTTTCGAGAGCTTTAGCAAAGTTATTTCTACAAAAATAAATATTGGCAATTCTGTAACGAGCCAGAGCCGAAATCTGAGGAAATTCTTCTTTGTTAATCTTAATTACCTTATTGAATAAAGAGAGCGCATTATCGAGCTTGTGTTTCTTAAACCGAACAAGTCCCTGCTGATAAACGAATAAACTGTTGCCGGGATATTTTTCAACAAGTTTATTAATGTATATTTCAGCGCTGTCATACTCGGCAATATAGTCGACATAAATTTTAGATAGATGGAATGCGGCTTCTGTCCTGTCGTATTTTCCTTTTTCGTACGCAAGTTTTATGTATCTGAGCCCCCTTGCTTTATCGGAGGAAAGTCCGGTAAGATTCAAAGTCCATCCCAAAAATTCGGGTATAAAACTCATTGCATAATCGAAAAGACCGAGTCCGAGATAAGCGTCGTAAAACTTAGGATTAATTTCCAGAGTAGTATTGAACAGTTTAACCGCTTTTTTGCTGTACCAGAAAGCGTCTACTGCGGAATTATTAATGGCATAAGCCATCGCTCTTAACGAAGCCAGATTGCCGGACATATAAGTATAATAAGCGTTCTGGGGTTTATTTGATAACAGGAGGTCTAATTTTTCCTCTGTCAATTCGGCAAATTTAAGGAAGACATAATATTGTCCGATATCATGGCTTGCCAGGAACGACCAGAAATAAAGTTGTGCAATACGAAAATAACCGTCGGGTAAATTCGGTTCGGCGTCTAAGACTTTATTGTATAATTCTTCGGCTGCTTTGAATTCGAGATTATAAGCTTTGTTCAATCCCTGATTTAATAAATATTCCCTTCTGCTTTGAGAAAACGAGCTCGTAAAAAAAAGAAAAGAAAGGAAAACAAAAAGTAATTTTCCGTTCACTTTTTCTCCCGGGAATAATTAAACGCCGCTTTGACAAATTCCCTGAACAACGGGTGAGCTTTGGTAGCTCTCGATTTTAATTCCGGATGGAACTGACAACCGACAAACCAGGGATGGTCTTCAATTTCTATCATTTCCACGAGATTTTCGTCGGGCGACAAACCGCTGAAAATCATACCGTGTTTTTCCAACACAGATCTGAATTTGTTATTTACCTCGTAACGGTGTCGATGGCGTTCTGATATTTTTTGTTTTTTATATGCTTCGAAAGCTTTGGTTTTCTTTTTGATTACGCAGGGATATGCTCCGAGACGCATAGTTGCGCCTTTCACTTTCACTTTTGCCTGGTCGGGCATAATGTGAATTACATTGTAAGGGCTTCGGCTGCGGAATTCCTGACTGTTGGCAGATTTAATTCCGCACACATTGCGCGCAAATTCTATAACTGCGCACTGCAATCCGAGGCATATACCGAAGAACGGTATTTTATTTTCTCTGGCGTATTGAATTGCTTTAATTTTGCCTTCAATGCCGCGTTCGCCGAATCCTCCCGGTATTAACAGCCCGTCAAAATCTTTAAGTAAAGGTTCTGCGCCTTTTTCTTCGATTTCTTCCGAAGAAATGAATTCGGTTTCAACTTTCAAATCATTTTCCGCCCCGGCATGAATAAACGCTTCGGATATGCTTTTGTAGGCGTCTTTATTTTCAATATACTTGCCGCAGATGGCAATCTTTACTTTATTTTCCGCGTGCAATACTTTATCTACGAATTCTTTCCATCCGTCGAGTTTGATTGTAATATCGGGCAGTTTTAGTCTGTCGAGTACAATCCTGTCCAATTCCTGTTCGTGCAGCACGAGCGGCACTTCATAAATTGTCGAGCAATCGTAGGCGGAAATAACCGCTTCGGTTTTAACGTTTGTAAAGAGAGCTATTTTCTCGCGTATTTCCCGCGGCAGTTTTTCTTCCGACCTGCAGACGAGTATATTGGGTTGAATTCCGAGTTCGAGCAGATTTTTGACGCTGTGCTGAGTCGGTTTGGTTTTCATTTCGCCGGCGGAAGAGATATACGGCACAAGGGTCACGTGAATACTTATGGCGTTTTTCCTGCCGCTTTCCAGCATAATTTGGCGCATTGCTTCAATAAAAGGAAGACTTTCGATATCGCCTACCGTACCGCCGATTTCGGTAATAACAATATCGTATTTACCCGACTCGCCCAACAATCTCATTCTTCTTTTAATTTCGTCGGTAATGTGCGGAATCACCTGAACTGTAGCGCCTAAAAAATCGCCTCTGCGTTCCTTTGTAATTACTTCATTATAAACCTGCCCTGTGGTCGTATTGTTAGCCCGCGACATGTCGACGTCAAGGAAACGTTCATAATGTCCCAGGTCGAGGTCGGTTTCGGCTCCGTCATCAGTTACATAGACTTCTCCGTGCTGGAACGGATTCATAGTGCCGGGATCGACATTTATATAAGGATCGAATTTTTGAATAGTTACGCTGTATCCTCTTAATTTAAGCAGGAGCCCGAGCGACGAAGCAGTAATGCCTTTTCCCAACGACGAGACTACTCCGCCCGTGACAAATATGTACTTTACCTTCTTCTTATGTGCCATTTTTCTTAATTTTTATTAGAATTTTTTTAAAATGAAAAATAAAAAAAATTGTCCACATCTGTAGTAAAAATTTTATAAAAAGCGGCTATAATGTTACTTATCGGGAATTTTTATGCTGTAGATTTTACCTTTGCGCGACGGTAAGTAATTGTCCCTCAGCCAGGGATTCAATAGTTTAAGTTCTTTGTATGAAGAGCCGTGACGTTTTGCGAAATCGGCAAGATCTTTTATTCCGTGTCTTACATTAACTGTTTTGTATCTGTACGGTTTGTAGAGTTCCTCCCGTTCTACAAAATACCCGTATTTTGCGGGATGAGTCATGATTTCTTTTATAGCCAGTATGCGCGCAACAAATCGGAAAGTTTCTTCATTTAAATAGAGCTCGTAATAGTTATCCTCTTTTTGTCTGTCAATCTGTCGGTCGATTCCGTTTGTTCCGTAATTATATGATGCCGCTGCCATAGTCCAGCTTTTGTATTTTGCGAAAGAATCCTTAATATATTTACAAGCCGCTTCGGTAGCTTTTTCAACGTCGTACCTTTCGTCGACCGCTTTCGATATTTCCAATCCGTACTTAATTGCAGCCGGTTCGGTCAACTGCCAGAAACCCGCGGCTCCCGCAGGCGATACCGCATTTGTTAAATTGCTCTCAATTACCGCCATATATTTGAAATCGTCCGGAACGCCGTGTTTTCTAAGTATAGGTTCAATAACTGGGAACCATCTGTTTGCCCTTTTTAGATTGAGCAGAGTGGATGAATTCCAATGCACATTAATTAATATTTCGCGTTCAACGCGTTCATATACATCCTCAATATTCATCGGAGCAGGCTCGCCGCAAAAATCGATCCGAGTCGGTATTTCGGGCGCGAATACTTTGTATTCAGGATTTTTAAATTCCACCGTAATTTTACGATAATTTTCGTGGCGAAGAATATAAATCAATATCAGTGCAAGTATGATAACCGCAGCAGATAATAAAGTTATCGGTATATAATAAAGGTTTTCTCTTTTCATATAAAAAAAAAGCTGCCCTGTGGGGGCAGCTTCGATTTGCTAAGATTTTTTTCCGAATGCAATTTCTTCGAGCATATCCGTAGTAACAGATTTTGGACGTTCGATCGGATATCCGAGACCGCGCGCCCATATGATGTTTGAGCATACTCCTAAAGCTCTTCCGATACCGAAAAGTACGGTATAGAATTCGTACTCTCTTACTCCGTAATGCCATTGAATAACGCCCGATTGAGCGTCGACGTTAGGCCACGGATTCTTTGCTTTGCCCTGTTCTAACAATATTGGAGGAACAACTTTGAACAAGAGGTCTACATATTTAAATATCGGATCATCCGGCAGGTGTTTCAAACAGAACTCTCTTTGAGCCATGTATCTCGGATCGGTTTTTCTCAAAACGGCATGTCCGAATCCCGGAATAACTTTACCCGATTTAAGAGTATCCCAAACGAACTTTTTCATTTCTTCTTCCGTAGGTATTTTACCGCCCATCGAATCCATAACGCCCTGCAGCCATCTGAGCACTTCCTCGTTGGCAAGACCGTGCAAAGGACCGGCTAGACCGTTTAGCATAGCGCTGATAGCATAATAAATATCGGACAAAGCGCTGGCAACTAGATGCCCCGTATGAGCGCTGACATTGCCGCTTTCGTGGTCGCTGTGAAGTATAAAATAGAGGCGGGCAACGTCGTCGTAAGGCCTGTCGATGCCCATCATGTGAGCAAAATTGCCTCCCATGTCGAGGTCGGGATCGCTCGGGATTATATCGCCGTCTTTATATTTCCATCTGTAAATATGAGCCGCTATTTCGGGTATTTTAGCCAGCAAATTCATTGCGTCTTCGTAGTAAGCCGACCAATAATCTGTCTTTTTAATTCCTTTTCTGTATTCTTTATCGAATACCGAGTCGAGGTGCATCGACATGATCGCCGTTGCAAACATCGTCATCGGGTGGGAATCTTTCGGCATAGCATGAAGAATATCAAAAACATATTGAGGCACTTTTTTGCGGGCGTTAAATTCTTTGTGAACTTCTTCGACTTCCTGCATAGTAGGAATATCGCCCGTCAGCAAGAGATAGAGAAATCCTTCCACATATGGCATTTCGGCGCCCGGTACCTTCGGAAGTTTTTCGAGCACTTCAGGTATTGTGTACCCTCTGAAACGGATTCCTTCAAAGGGGTCGAGATATGAAATATCAGTAACCAGGCATTTAATACCTCTCATCCCTCCTATAACCTGGCTGATTTTCACCTCGTCTACTTTCACGTCTCCGTACTCCTTAACCAAACGTTCGGTTCGGGGTCTGTGCTGTAGAATCTTTTCTTCGAGTTTTTTCTTAAGTGACGACATAATCCCTCCGTAATTTATTTGAGTGTTCTATTCACAATCAGTCGTTTACTCGAGTGCTATTAAAAATTTCAAGTGATACGTTTTCCGCGCTCTGAACCGCGCTTTCTATAGTAGCCGGCAATTCCGGTATAGTCCAGTCGCCTCCAATAAATAAATTTTCTACTTTTGCAGTAATTCCGGTATTATTTAACAACCTTTCGCCAGAAGGAACAAAAGTTGCCCTTTTTTCTTTAATAATTCTGAAACTTCTCACCGATTTTCTGTTAAATATAGGAAAAAATAATTCTAAATTCGAGTATAATTCGGATAATAAATCTGCATTATTCTTTTTTATTAATTTTCCCGCCGAGCTGGAAGTTATCGATAGATATTTCCCATGATTGAAAAGCCAATGGTAATCCGTTCCAAGCAAAGCATAATACTTTTCAGTAAAAGGATTATCTTCCAAAAACAAGTGAATATTGAGTATCGGAGAGTATTCAAGGGAAGGGATACCGGAACTGAGGCTACCGTTAAAATTAATTTTACTTAATGCATGAGCCGGCAACGCTGTAACGACCATGTCAAAATCATCGTAAACGTTGTTTGCGGTAACAATTTTCGTGATTAATCCACCATCAATCCGGAATTCCAGAACGCGATCGGATAGAAAAATGCGCCCGCCTTTAGCTAAAATAAAATCTTTCGATTTTTCAATATACATCGCTCTCAAATTCTTACGAGGCAGAATGAATTTATACCCTTCCTTTCCGGAAAAGAATATTCTCTTAATCACATTTTTGAAAACGGATGCCGAAGCTTTTTCGGGATCGGCATTCAGGGCGCCTACGCACAAAACTTTCCAGAAATTTTCAATTGCTTCGTCAGTTTGATTATTATTTTTCAACCAACGAGAAACGCTGACATTTAATTCCCTGTCATTCTCCCCTATTCTAATTTTCAACATCAGCGCGAGGATACGAAGTCGGCTTTTCCAATTAACGGCGTCAAAGTTAGTAATTGCGTCGATTAAGTTAAGAGGATAAAATTCGTCGATAGCCCGGAGATATGATATTCCTTTATCCGGTTTTATGAACGGGACCCTCAAAGGTAAACGTTCGATTTCGGATTCTGCGCCTATTAATTTCAGGAAACGAAGAGTTGATTTATAGCAACCCATTAACAGATGCTGCCCGTTATCGAATTCCAAACCCGAATCAGGTTCGAATATCGTATAGGCTCTTCCTCCCAATTTTGGAGAAGCTTCGAGCAGCGTAACTTTATATCCTTTTTCGGAAAGAAAAACCGAAGCGGCTAAACCCGACAGTCCCCCTCCGACAACTATGATTTTCATACTCAATAGACGAGATTATACTTAATCCACGTTCCCAGAGAGAGGGCGATTTTTTCCGTGGAAGAAACTTTTATATTGTTATTAAAAACATCGTAATTAGCTTTCCGGATTTTCTTCAACAGTCTTTCGTAAATATGCTGCATTGCGCGCGCGGGAAACATTTTAGGCTTATCTTCGAAGTCTAAAGAATTGTCGGCTTTATCAAAATAAAATTCCGCCCTTTTACTTTCAAAATCCATCAATTGAATAAACTTGTCGTTGTATTTTTTGGTTCTCAGATCTTCGATCGAATAATCAAATTTATCGAGGTCGTACTTGGGCAAATAGATTCTGTCGTTTTCGATGTCTTTGCCTACATCCCGAATAATATTGGTTAATTGCAATGCGATACCGAGATTTACGGCATAATCTTTTGCTGAGCTGTTTTTGTAACCGAATATTTCAATGCACATCAATCCGACTGTGGAAGCCACTCGGTAGCAATACTGAACGAGATCGTCAAAGCTGAGGTAGCTCTTCTTCTGCAGATCCATTTCCATCCCTTCTATTAATTCGAAGAAGGGTTCTATCGGGATGTTGAATCGAGTAATAATCTGGTTGAGTTTGTTGAGCAGAGGATAATCGGAACGACCTCTCAAACCTTTTTCGAATTCGATTCGCCATTTTCTTAATTTCTCATATTTAATTTCATCTGGCTCCGAAGTTTCGTCAACGATGT
Source organism: Melioribacter sp. Ez-97 (assembly GCF_051488665.1). NCBI lineage: Bacteria > Pseudomonadati > Ignavibacteriota > Ignavibacteria > Ignavibacteriales > Melioribacteraceae > Melioribacter > Melioribacter sp. Ez-97. The sequence continues at coordinate 81,213 of NZ_JBPSEG010000002.1, forward strand.
CGTCCGTAGTTCTGCAAAAAGCATAAACGGCGTTCATGGCTTCCCGCTTTTCGGGTTCGAGCAGCGAGAACGCATAGTAAAAACTGCTTTTGCTGTTTTGCGCTATTTCTTTGGCTTCGTCTTTCATTTGAACATAGCTTTAAAAAATAACTTAACAAAATCGTTTATCTTCAGCGTTGGTCTGTATTCGAGTGTATTGTAATTGTTACGTTCAATATAATCCAAAATTTTATTACCGCCAAGTATCGTAAGTTTTAACTGACAAATCAATCCTCCGGCGGCATTGGGATGATTCATTAGAGCGGGAATAATTTTTTCGCCTCGCTCGTAAAATTTTCTGTTTCTGTCTACCTGCAATTTAATCAGTTTTCTGAATCTTGCTTTTTCTTCGTCGTTGAAGATAAGCAATTTATCGTCGTCAAGTTGATATTCCTTCATTTCATCGAGAGGAATATAGAGTCTGTCTTTCAGGAAGTCAATCGATATATCCTGGTAGAAGTTTGTCAACTGCAGAGCCGTACAAACCGAATCGGAGTAATCGAATATTTTATCAACGCGAATATCGAACAATTCAAGGATTATTCTACCCACCGGATTTGCCGAATTACGGCAATATTCCAGAACATTATCAAAAGTCTCGAATCGGTTTACGGTTATATCCGATTCAAAAGCCTTGAGCAAATTAAAAAAATTCTCTTCGGTCAGATTAAAATTTTTAATTGTTGAGTCGAGAGCCGCCCAGAAATTATCGTAATAGTTTCCATTGAGAGCGTTCGACAGTTTGAGACGGTACAAACTCAGATTCTCGAGACGTTCTTTTATCTCCGCATCGCCTTCGTCGGCAATATCGTCTGCAATTCGCGCAAATTTATAAACTATGGCAACATGTTTGCGTAGTCTTGCAGGTAAAAATAACGATGCTACGGGAAAATTTTCGTAGTGTTTGCGTGCGAATTCGAGCGCGTTATTATACTCGTTATCGATAACTTTATTAATCACACTGAAACTAAATTATGATGAATTAAGATAGTGAATTCCCGCGGAATAATAAATAAAAATGGGAGTAATTAAAGAATTGGTGCCCGGAACAGGACTCGAACCTGCACTGGCGTAAGCCAACTAGCTCCTGAAGCTAGCGTGTCTACCAATTCCACCATCCGGGCAAAAATCACGGCTCTAAATCTAAAAAATTTTATCGAAAAATAGAAACGGAATCTTGAGTTTCCGCAGTATCTTTTATTGCATATTTGGTCGGCAATTTAACGTAATTGTCGCGCATAGCGTCGTATGTATCAGGAATATCCCGCACATTCGAAATGTCCGTATAAATACCGTTACGGCAGTCTCTTGAATAAAGCTTAGGATTGCCGAGTTCGAAAATCGATTCCCTGCAATAATTGACCGTTACAATGTTACCGTTAGCCGGCATCTGGAAATCTTCAAGCGGCAGATCGAGTTGCTGGTAAACGTCGTGCATAAACAGCGCCCAGACCGGCAGAGCCGCTCTCGCGCCCTGTCCGTAATCGCCGGTAAACGAGACTTGCTGATCGTCAAACCCGACCCAAACGCCCGCGGCGAGTTGTGGCGTAAAGCCGATAAACCATGCGTCCGCAAAATCCTGAGTTGTGCCTGTCTTACCTGCGGCGGGTCTCTGAAAATTAAACCGATATCTGATAGAAACGCCGGTTCCTTCGTCTACAGCAGTGCGCATCATATCCGTAACCAGGTAAGCCGTCTCTTCCGGTATAGCTTCTCTGGCTTCCGAAGTAAATTTATCGACAAGAATACCGTCTTTGTCTTCTATCTTCAAAATCGAAATCGGTTCGTTATAAATTCCCCGGTTAGCTAAAGTTGCAAACGCAGACGTCATTTCCAAAGGCGATACGAGAGAAGTTCCAAGGGCAATAGACGGATATAAATCGAGTTTACTCTTAATGCCCATCTTCTCGGCAAACAAACCTATTTTCCAGAGAGGAGCATAATCTTCGATTATCAATCGGGCGGCGACAATATTGATTGAATGAGCCAAGCCCGTTCGGAGCGTCGTAAATCCTCCCGTCGACAAATCAAAATTCTGAGGACTCCAGCCGTTATAATCGAATGGCTGATTCAAAATCGGATACGCGGGATAAAGACCGTTGTCGATAGCTACCGAGTAGACTATCGGTTTGAAAGCCGAGCCGGGCTGTCTTTTAATTTGCGTTACGTGATTCAACCCGTAGAGGAACCGCTGATTGCGCCCTCCCACCATAGCCTTTATTTCGCCCGTTTTAACGTCGAGAACTACAAAACCGACTTCAATACGGGTGGCGGCTTTCTTAACCGAATCTACAAATTCCCTGTCGTATTTGAATCTGTTATAAACTTCTTTTCTTGCTTCCGCATCCTGTGCGGTTTTATATTCAATTCTGTTTCTGATAGCCTTGTCAATCAATTCATTTAAGTCGCCTTTATATTCACTCCATTTCCAGCTTCTGTCGAACTGTTTTTGAAAATCGTTCAGATGAAGTTCTACCGCTTTATTTGCTATTTCCTGCATTCTGCTGTCCAGAGAAGTATAAATATTCAAGCCGTCGCGATACAAATCATAACCGTATTTGGCGGCAATCTTTTCCATTTGTCTGCGTATATGTTCCAGAAAGTGGGGTGCAATTGTGCTTCGGATGCCGTTTTTAATTTTTTCATATGATAATTTTATCGGCATTAATTTATACTTATCGTACTCTTCTTCGCTCAGATATCCCGTTTCCACCATATTTTTCATTACCAGATTACGGCGTTGAAGCGCTCTTTCGTAACGATTATAAGGATCGTAATAAACCCACGATTTCAGAATTGCCACAAGAACGGCGGATTCGGGAACAGTGAGTTCCTGAACGCTTTTGTCGAAATAAACTTTAGAAGCCATTCCGATTCCATAAGCTCCGTGACCGAACCACTGAACGTTGAGGTACATTTCGAGAATTTCGTCTTTAGTGTAATTTTTTTCAATCTGAACCGCCGTAATCCATTCTCTTATTTTTCTAATACCGGTATCGAAGAGAGTTTCGTTTTGAATTTTGAGGTCGTAAAGATTTTTCGCTAGCTGCTGAGTGATTGTGCTTGCTCCTTCTCTGCGTCCGAGAAAAATATTTTTAATCATTGCTTTAACAAACCTTTCGAGGTCGACGCCCCAATGTTCGTAGAATTTTCTGTCCTCCGTTGCAATCAAGGCTTGGATTACATGCGGCGGAACGTCCTTAATACTTATTTCAATTCTGTTTTCCTTAAAAAATTGACCTATCAACACGCCGTCGCTGCTGTATACGTTGCTCGCCAATTGCGGTCTTGGATTCTCTAGCTCTTCAAGCGACGGCAGTCCCTCTATGATATATTGTATAAAAAGCGCCGAAGCTGCAATCAGGAGAAGTCCGGTTAAAATCAGTGAATATCGTAAAACTTTTCTTTTTTTCTTAATAGCTTTTGCCATACCTTACCAATTGATTATTTGAAATGAATCGGTGAATTTGCCGTAACAAGGCTCGTCGAGCCATGACCCCAGATTAATATATTTCCCGTTATTGTATTCATACTCGGAACGAATATGCGTATGTCCGAATACCACATAATCATAACCTTCGTCAATTTTTTGTTTCGCTGTCTCGATAAGTCCGTCTTTTTTGCCATAGTCTTTTCGCGATGTGTACGAGCGGCTTGTTTTACTGGTTCCGCTGGCAAGCTTAATTCCGAGATCGGGATGAATAGTTGAATAGAGCCTTTGTAAAACTTTATTTCTCAGAACCCATTTAAGAATTCTGTATCCGGAATCGTTCGGCACAAGTCCGTCCCCGTGTCCTATAAAAAAATTTTTACCGTTCAACGTAAAAGACGCGGGGTTCTCGTACAATACCGCTCCTATTTCGTCTCGGAAAAAATTTCGGTGCAGGAAGTCGTGGTTCCCTATAAAATAATGAATCTTTTTACCCGACTCGGAAAATTCAATCAACGCCGCCAAGGTTTTATAATATCCTTTTTGTATAACGCGCTTATATTCGAACCAATAGTCGAATAAGTCGCCCAGTATAAAAAGTTCGTCGCAGTTTTCAGCCGCGAAATTAATCAGCTTGACTAATTTTGCTTCCTTTTCTTTTTCTTCGTCTTTTAAGCCGAGCCCGAGATGTACGTCCGATATAAAAAAATAGGTGGAATAATTATTCATCTTCTTTTTCTACCGTAAACTTTGCAAGTAATTTTGATTCCGGGTCCATAACTATTTCAACGGGTTCGAAACCGGTTATGATTTCAAAAGATTTATTTCTTTTGTCAATATAGAGTTTTTCACGCTTAGTCTCAGATTCTTTTTTTCCCGACAATATGATATCCAGCTGAAATATATAATTTTCGTATCCGCTTTGTAACTGCTCAACGTTAATTTTGTTCCTGTACTTGTTTCCTTCTTTGCTGACGCTCCATTTAGCTTCCAATTCGATTATTCCCGTGCCTTCGTAAATCCACTGATTAAAAAAGTAATCGAGGTTCACTCCGGATGTGGCTTCACATATCTCCTGAAAATCCCTCGTGGATGCGTTTTTATATTTATATTTATTCAAATAATTCCGCAGCGACGCAAAGAAGAGACTGTCGCCGATTTCATTTCTCAACATATGTAGCGCCCATGCTCCTTTATCGTAAATCGTTCTGCTGAAGAGTCTGATGCCCGGATTATAGAGAGGCGTGTCCGAAAAATTACTAATTTTCGGTTTCATAGTTGAAATCAGAGCGGATTTGCCCGCTTTCGCTTCCCAGTAGAGAGCCTCCGAATAAGTTGCAAAACCTTCATTCAGCCAGATGTCTTTCCAAGTGGCAGGACTGACGGCATTCCCCCACCAATGATGAGCCAGTTCATGAACAAGCATATCCTGAAAAAATTTTCTGCCCGTAATAAAATCCGAACCCACGCCGGTTAAAGTTTGATGTTCCATTGCGCCGTATTTCCATAAGAATTCGGCAACGGCGTACTTCTCTCTGGTAAATGGGTATGCTCCGAATAAATTCTCGAAAATATTCAAGTAAGCCGGATGATCCTCAAAATCCTTTAATGCCTGCTGAAATTTGTCAGGTAGCGCATAATACTGCAGGCTGAGCGTATCACCGCCCGTAGAAACATAATTAGTATAATAAGATTGATACTCGCCTGAATAAATTGCAATCAAGTAGGTAGAGATCGGATAAAAAGTTTTCCAGTGATAAATTTTTCTGTTTCCCTTTTCTTGAATTCCGGCAAGCTTACCGTTTGATAGGGAAACATAATCAGAGTCATTTTCAATATAGATATCGACTAGCGCTTTATCGTCCGGGCGGTCGTTACAAGGGAACCAGGTTGATGCGAATGTCGGTTCGTTCATCGTATAAACGAAATACGAATCTTCCAGATTTTCGAAATTAAACGACCCGAAACCTTTCTTAAGCGGCGTCCCCGAGTAACGAACTTCGAGCAGAGACGTATCGGGCAATGACTTCGCCGGTTCGATAATAATTTTGTCGTCGTCTCTTTTGTATCCGGTCTCCTTCCCGTTGAGTTTTAGATTATCAATCCGCATGTTGTCATAAAAATCGAATTCAATTTCATTTGCAGATTTCGATTTCGGAACGAAGAAAATTTCCGTTTCTCCGTTGATTAATTTATTCTTCGGGTGCAAGCTTACTTTTATATTGTAACGGATAACGTCGATATCCGAATCGGATTCAACCTCCAGTTCGTCTTGAGAAAATAGCATCGATTTGTAGAAACCGTAAGCCATCGGCGCGTCGGGAGAAAAGACAAAAGCACCGACCAACAGCGTAAGCGCAATGATTGTAAGTATGATTAACGGAACCAGAAACTTTTTCATTATGGAGAAAAAATAAGTTAATATTAACACAAAATTAATTAATTCTGACGTTGCCAATCAATTATTAATTGAATATATTTTAATGCAAATTGTCGAGGAAGCTATGGCATACACCGGCTCTGAAATATTAAGAAAAACCTTAACCATGATTCTTGCGGGCGGTCAGGGAGAAAGATTATTCCCGTTAACAAAAGACCGCACAAAACCTTCGGTTTCCTTCGGGGGGAAATACAGAATCATCGACTTTACATTATCGAATTGCCTTAATTCGGGATTCAGAAAAATTTATGTCCTCACTCAGTATAAATCCGACTCGCTGAACCGGCATTTATACGAAGCCTGGAACATCTTCAATCCCGAACTGGGCGAATTTATCTATTCGATACCGCCACAGTTCAAAACCAGCAGCGACTGGTATCTCGGAACTGCGAATGCAATTTACCAGAACTTCAACTTGATTGAAGATCATCAATACGACTGGGTATTGATACTTTCGGGCGACCATATTTACAAAATGGATTACCTGAAAATGATTCAATACCATATCGAAAAGAAAGCCGATTTAACTTTATCGGCAATTAACATACCCAAAGATCAGGCAAGCAGGTTCGGCGTTATACAGATTTCCGAAGATTACACAATTCAATCGTTTATCGAAAAGCCAAAGGATCCGCCTGCAATACCGAATATCCCGGATCAAAGTTTTGTGAATATGGGTATTTATGTTTTCAGCGTGAAGGCTTTGAAAGAAGCCATGTACAAAATGGAAGAAGAAAAGGTTCCGAGCCTCGATTTCGGAAAACACGTTATTCCTTATATGTTAAAGAATAATTACAACTTGAAAGCTTACCGTTTTATAGACGAAAACAAAAAACCGGAACCGTATTGGGTCGACGTAGGAACAATCGAAAGCTACTACGCAGCGAGTATGGATTTAATAAGCGTCAATCCCCATTTTAATCTTTACGACACGCACTGGCCGTTAAGAACCGAGCAAAGACAGTTCCCCCCTGCCAAAACGGTATCGCACGAAGGCGAACGCGTTGGACGCGCAATCAATTCCTTAATTACAGACGGCACTATTATCTCCGGCGGTCTGGTTGAAAGGTCGATACTCGGCTTTAATGTAAGGGTCAACAGTTATACTTACATAACAGATTCAATAATAATGGACAATTGCAATATCGGAAGATATTCGAGAATACGACGAGCTATTATCGATAAAAACGTACACGTTCCGGAAGGCACCGAAATCGGATTCGACCCCGAAGAAGACAAAAAGCGCTTCAAAGTGTCCGAAACGGGCATAGTTATCATACCAAAGAATTACAAATTCTGAGTAATAAGGCAGGGAATCATCAATTCCTTGCCTTGTTATCCTTTATAGTTTATTTTTCGCCTTATGAATGAAACCCTACAAAATAAACTCGATAATCTGCCCAATTTGCCGGGTATTTATCAATTTCTGGATAAAAACGGTAAAGTTATCTACGTTGGCAAAGCGAAGAATCTTCGAAACAGAGTCAGGAGTTATTTCCATAATAATATCGATTCTCCCAAAACGGCGGCTCTGGTTTCCAAAATCGCAGATATTGAATTAATAATTACTGATAACGAAATAGAAGCCCTTGTACTCGAGAACAATCTCATAAAACAGCTCAAACCGCGGTACAACGTTAATCTTAAAGACGACAAATCTTATCCGTATATCAAAATTTCGAACGAACCTTTTCCTCAGGTTTATCCGACTCGAAATGTAGTAAACGACGGTTCTAAGTATTTCGGACCGTATACGGATGTAAAGAGCATGAAGAAATCCCTCAGGCTGATAAATAAAATATTCAAGATTAGGAGCTGCAAATATCATATTACTCAGGAAACGATAGAGAAGAAAAAATATAAATTATGCCTCGATTATCACATTAAAAAATGCGACGGACCGTGCGAAGGTCTGATATCCGAAGATGAATACGGACAACTCGTAAAGCAAGTCATAAAAGTTTTGAAAGGCAAAACAGATGATTTGATAAGCGAACTGCAGCAGCAAATGCAACAGGCGGTACAAAAATTAGAATTCGAAAGAGCGGCGGAATTACGCGACCGTATCGAGCAATTACAGGTTTATTCTTCAAAGCAAAAAGTGGTAACAACGGAGAAAGAAGACCGCGATATCATTTCCGCCGCTTATGAAGGGAAAGACGTAGCCGCTACTGTATTGAACATCCGAGCGGGCAAATTAGTCGGTAAACGACAATTGACGCTGACAACTTCGGATAGTTTATCAACTACGGAAGATATTTACGATACGAGAGCGCTCTATGCTTCGATAGTTAAATTTTATTATAACGACTACATTGAAATACCCAAAGAAATTATATTGGAAGAAGAACCCGACGACAGCGATACGCTTATAGAATGGCTCAGCGAGAAAGCCGGTTTCAAATGTCGTTTTATCGTGCCGAAAAAAATGAGCGAGGCTAAGTCGTTATTGATGATGTGCAAACAAAATTCGATACTACACCTTAAAGAAATTCAGCTGCAAAAAATGAAAAAAGAAGGCAGCGTACCGTTTGTTATCGCGGCTCTGCAGAAAGAATTGAGACTAAAAAATCTACCGCGAAGAATCGAGTGTTTCGATAATTCCAATTTGCAGGGCAGCGACGCCGTCGCAAGTATGGTAGTGTTTGTCGACGGCAAACCGAAAAAAAGTTTATACAGAAAATTTATAATAAGAAGCGTTGTTGGCCCCGACGACTTTGCCAGTATGAAAGAAATAATCGAAAGAAGGTATTCGAAAATTTTGGACGGCAGCGAGCCGATGCCCGACTTGATTGTGGTAGACGGAGGGAAAGGGCAATTGTCCAGCGCGATGGAAGCTCTTGAAAAGTTGGGCGCAAAAAATTATGATATTATCGGACTGGCAAAAAGACTTGAAGAAATTTTCCTGCCCGGCGAAAAGGAACCGCATATAATCCCTAAAACCTCGCCTGTTTTGAAATTGCTTCAGCATATCAGAGACGAAGCGCACAGGTTCGCCATAACGTATCATCGTCAACGCAGAACAAAGCGGACTATTACAACAGAGTTACTGAATATTAAAGGCGTCGGTAAAAAATTGGCGGAAAAACTCCTAAGCGCGATGTCGATCGAGGAGATAAAACAAGCTGATGTCGAAAAACTGGCGTCAATAGTAGGACAAGCAAAAGCAAAAATTATCCACGATCATTATCATCCCGGAAGCATCTAGAAACAATAACGCTCAGCCGTTCAATACTCTCGTGGATTCTCTTATAATGAGCTCGGTTTCCAATACAACTTTTTCGGGAGGCAATAATACGTTCGATTCGATATTCCGAATTAATATCTCTGCCGCTTTCCTGCCGATTTCATGCTGCGGGGCTCTAATCGTAGTCAATGGTATCGGGTAGATACGGGCATAATAAATGTCGTCGTTGCCAACTATCGAGATATCGTCAGGCACTTTTATTCTTAGCTCCTTCAACGCCATAATAACGCCGAGAGCCTGCTGGTCGTTGAAACAGACGATGGCAGTCGGATAATCTTCTTTCTTACGGTTCTTAAAATACTCGATAGTTTTACCGAAGCTTTCTTCGAATTGCGAACCGATCGAAACAATCATATCGTCTTTTAGAATCAAGGGACTTTCGCTGAAAGCCTGCTTGAATCCTTCGATACGTTCCTGAGTGTGTGAAGATTGAGGCGGACCAGCAAAATGAACTATTTTGGTATGTCCGCAATCGAATAGATATTTCACAGCTTTTTTGATTGCGTTCTGGTTATCGATGGCAACCACATTGGCTTGTATTCCCTTTACGTCTTCCAAAAGAACGAAGGGATAATTTATCATCTTTAATTTAAAGAGATGTTCAATTTCAGAGCTTCCTTCAACGATCGGCGCAATAATAGCTCCTTTAATATCCTTAGACGAAAACATATGAGAAAATCTGATTTCGGATTCGTGGTCGTTTTCCGAACTGGTAACAACCACCGAGTAGCCTTTCGAATTGGCATATTCTTTTACCCCGGAAGCAATCGCGGTGTAAAACGGATAATTCAAATCTTTGATGATAATTCCGATAGCCTTATCCTGATTGCCGTTCTTTAAATTCCTTGCAACGCCCTTAGGTCGGTAATTAAGCTCTTTCATTATCTGGAGGATGTGATCGCGCGTTTCGGGCTTGACCGTATTTTTGGCGTTTATTACTGCAGAGACAGTACCTTTAGACACACCTGCTTTCCTAGCAACATCGACAATAGTAATTTTCTTCATATAATTTTTCCTGCTTTGGAACTCCCCAAATTAAAACGGTTTAATACCATTATAAAACATTCAAAAATACTTTTATATCCGTATAAAATCAAATTATTTTTAACGCTAAAATTCTTCAAAAAGAACGATTCAAACGTTTTCGGAAAAATTTCACGTAGGAACCAATTTTCTGAAATTTCATTTTTTTTATTTTTGCAGGGATAAATTTCAACAAAACTCCGGAGGTGTTGGCATGAACAATTTCGTATATCAAAATCCGACTAAAATTATTTTCGGCAAAGATACTATTGGAAAAATCGGGGAAGAAATTAAGAATCACAATATTAAATCGGTTCTTATTTTGTACGGCAAGGGCTCCATCTTTAAAAACGGCGTTTATGACAAAGTCGTCGAATCATTAAAAGCCAACAATATCCAATTTATCGAAAAAGGCGGAGTAAAACCGAATCCCGTGCTCGGCTTTGTGCGCGAAACAGTTCAACTCGTAAAGGAAAATAAAATCGAAGCTATATTAGCCATAGGCGGCGGCAGCGTTATCGATTCGGCAAAAGCAATTGGCGCCGGAGCGGTCTATGAGGGCGATATCTGGGATGCATTCGAAGGTAATGTTAAGCTTTCTGATTCCCTTCCGATTTTTTCAATACTAACACTTTCCGCTACCGGTTCGGAAATGAACGGCTATGCAGTCATTACCAATGAAACGGAAAATAAAAAATGGGCGTTTACTGCCGGATTGTCGTCTTATCCCAAAGTATCCGTTATAGATCCGACTGTACAATTTACATTACCAAAGGAGCAGACGGTTTACGGCGCCATAGACGCGCTCTCTCATATATTTGAATTGTATTTCGACGGAACTCCCGAAACGGATTTACCCGATGAATTAGCCGAAGGTCTCATCAGAACAATAATAAAAAACGTCAAGGTATTGATTGAAAAACCGGAAGATTACAATGCGCGTGCAAATTTAGCCTGGTCAGCCACTCTGGCATTGAACGGAATAATTGCCGCCGGCAGAAATTACGGCGACTGGGCAACGCATTCAATCGAACATTCGATTTCGGCGTTTTACGACGTCGCTCACGGAGCCGGACTGGCTGTAATTTTCCCCGCCTGGATGTCCTATAACATCAATTTGATTAATGACAAGTTAATTAGGCTCGGTAAGAATGTATTTGGGCAGCACATTAGTAAAGCCGAGGAAACCATAAAACAACTTGTGGAATTTTATAAGTCAATTGGCGCTCCCGTTAAACTGACCGACTTCGGAATTAAAGAAACAGATCTGGACAAACTTGCTGACAACGCGGCATTGCAAGCCCCGTTAGGAGCTCTCAGAAAATTGGAGAGGGACGATATTTATCGTATCTATTCAATTGCGTACAAAGGCGAATATTGAAAATCAAGGCTGCCTCTTTTTGAGGCAGCCCTGTTAACATTATTTCCCGTTTAATAAATTATCCACGGCGTTTACAAGAAAGATATACTCGGCGCAAATATCAATTACGTATTCGTTTTCGCCCCAGAGGAAAGGCCAGTCTTCTTTATTTTCGGGAAAATCCGGTTTAAGAATTAATAAACCAGGCACTACTCCTCCCGCAATAAAGGAATAATCCGCTCTGTTTCCGCCATAAGCCACTTTTTTGGAATGAACGCCTACTCCAGAAACAAACGAAATGTTAGAGGACGGATGAAGACCGTAAATATAGTTCAGTCCTTTAAAGGTATATTCCGGACTCATAATATCCGGGAATGCTTTATGAACATGATAATTCGTAATTGCCCAGCTTATTAATTCGTGATTGCCGGCCCACGGACGTCTTCCGATTAATACTCCGTACGGATTTTCTTTTAAAAATTCGTCGCACTCTTTTTTATATTCTTCTACGTACGGAACCAGTTTCTCTTTGAACTGACTGTCGAAGTACGGAATCGCCTTAACCGCTCTTTCGATAAAAAGTATGCGCGACAAATCGAGAGCGTTCCATATCAGATTTTCAAATCGTTCTTTATAACTTTCCTTGCCTGTAGAAATTAACAATTGTAAAGCCGCATCGATTTCACCTCTCATTCTGTATAGCGCAAATCTGCCCGTATCCTGCAGTTCCCAACCCGATTCATTGTGTTCTTTAACCCATGCATTTTCAGCAATCGACAAAGCCTCGGCTGCAAGAGAATCGTTAAATCCTTTCAAGGCTCTGTAAGCAGCCGCCATTGCGGCAATCGAAGAATAATTTAACGCCGGATCTTTACCGGTAAACGCCCATCTGTCGTCATTAACTCCGCTGTATTTCCCGTCGTTTTCATTTACGTCCATATCGGGATTATATATCATATTGTCTGTCATAGCCGACGGATCGCCTAGATGGTGATATTGATGAAGATTCGGAACAACTATTCCCCTGAAGGCATGTCCCACAGATTTATGCTGCGCAACCAATTGCAATGTTCCGTGTTCGATTTGCTGAAGCAGGTCTGGTTTGCCGTCGGGATGATGAATGTCGGTATATCTGATTTTTTGATCGATGAAAGTTTGGTCGCGGTCGATCTTAAAATGCTCCCAGCTATCTACAAAACTCATTATCGTCGTACAATGATGACCTGTCTGAATATCGAAGTCGCCGGCGTCGAACCAACCGCCGACGTCGAGTCCCGGTATATGCTCGCCGGGCTTGTATTTTGTCTCCGTGCTCTGTCCCATGCTGTAGCCGTCGAAATGGATATGATTTACCGGAGCCTGACGCGCGTCGTCCCGGCTGGGTAATCCGTGCCATACTCTGTAAGCTTCGTTGACGAACATATGATCCATCTGCACGGGAAACCATACGTCGAGCGTTGCGTGCCATGCAGATTTATATACATCTTTACTGACGGGAAAAGGCTTGGTTCGAATATCTCCGTATTGTATAGAGTATAAACCGCTTTCTGTTATTTCGGTGAAATCGAACGTAACGTACTTATACCTCAGAAAATCGCCCCAACGTTCTACTTTTTTTTCAAGAACTTTGCTCGTCTTTCCGTCGTCTTCAATCTTAAATAAAGCCGCGGTTTCAAACGGTTCGTCATTCTTATCCAGTTCGATTACGGCAATTTTATTTTGATCGGGATGATATCCTACCTGGGAATACGTGATTACCGGCTGCCGGATCCAATCTTTGATTGAATTTGCTTTAAGGAACCATTTTAACACTACCCCTTTCTTTCCTGCGGGCAATAACGACCTGACAACATACCAACCGTTTTGAGCCAGATTTCTGCCGTCATACAACATCAAGGTTCCTGTTAACGATTTAATGGTTACCAGTCTTTCAGGATCTTCGGGCGCCAGAGTTAATATTTTCCCTTTTGCAATGGGAAGCGGTTCGACAAACTCCCCTCTGCCCTTATCGTCGAAAGTCGAATGTCCTGCAAACTGAGGAATCTTTTCTTCCGCAGGTTTGACAATTACAGGACCTGTTGGATATAAAGGGAATATGCCGGGCTTACCGTCAATCAAATATGTTTTTTCGAAATAAGCCGAAGGCAAAAATTCCATATTAAAGCCGGCATGCCCAACCAATTTACCGGGCAGCGGTTCATCGAGAATTACTTCTATAATCGCGCCGTCTTCATATGCCGAAACTTTTACCCTCGAATTAAAATCGAATTCGTTGTACCGCAGCAATACTTCTATAGAATTATTCTCCCTGTCCACTTTTCTTTCAACTACCATGGGGATCTGATCCCACTGTTCCGGAGTCGGCTGAAGACGAACTCCTCCGCCTGTTGCCGTTCTCACTCCATGATGAATCAATTCGATACCGGCGGTTTTTTCGTCAAAGAAATAACCGGTATACTGATTGCTGAACACAAGCAAATTAACTCCGCGAGTTTCAAAATATTCCTTTTCGTTGATTTTTAATTCCTGCGCCGGTGACGAATATTGACTTAATATAAGAATCATAAAAAGAAAACATAATTTCTTCATGTTGCCTCCCCAATTATTGATTTATTAACGACGAACAGCTTTCCAGGAGCTTACCGTTATTACGGAATAAAAAAGCAATCCGATTAAAAAAGAAACAGTAAAACCGAATGTTATGGATATAATTACCGCCAGCACTGAACCTGCAACCGACATAATACCGTTTAAGCCGTATAGCCACGGAATATATTTTTCAAAATTATTCTCCTTTAAAAAATGTATGCCTGCAGGAAACGGAATACCGAGCATAAAAGCCAGCGGCAATAATAGCATAAAAATTATGCCAGCCCGGGACGCAAGGTTAAGTCCTACCGCCCTATCCAGTATCAACGGATAAAATATGAATACTGCAATTCCATAGATTAAGATGAAAAGAGTGACGATTATTAAACGATAATAAAATTTACTCTTGATTATTTTTGGGCTATAAAAGCTGCCCAAGCCCATTCCAATCAACAATGACGAAAGGAGCACTGAAAGCGAAATAGTGGGAATTCCCAGATAAAGAATTAATTTCTGGAAAAGAGAAATTTCCAGCATCATAAAACCCGTCCCGATACAAACGAATAACAGAATCGAATAAAAGAGTTTTTTCCCGTCAATTCTTTCTTTTCCGGTTCGCTTTATATTATGCAGCGGAATAATAACAACAAACAACCCGGATAAAACAATCGCAATAAATAATTTCAGTAAATCTTGCGGCGCCCCCCGATTTACCTTATAAAAGAAAGGACTGTCGTCCCTCACGGGTGATATATCGTATTTATCCTTATCAATTAATTCCTCTATTGAATGGATACCTTCGTAAACCGCCGATAAAAATCGATTTTCCGGCGACTGCTCCAGTTGATTCCAGTTGTACGGCAAATAAGTTACCTGCGGCAAACTGTTTGGAATTTTTTTCAATGTATTTTTGATTTTGTTTATCTCTTCCCCAGAGAAAGCCGTTTTCTTAATTACAATAGTCGGAGCATAATCCTGCCCGATAATAATGAAGCGATTAAAAACATCGCGTTCGTTTATACCCGTTTCTTCAAAAGCATAGATAGCAGTTACTATGAGCCTGATTAATTCCCACCTGTTATGCACGGTAAAAATCAATTTGCCGTTTTGCGACAGTCTGCTGAGGTAATCTTTAATAGCCTCTACTGTCAGCAAATAATTTTCGTTTGACGCAATGTTGTCAATATTTTGAAGTTGTTCAGTCGAAGGCAATGCCATTACAATCAGATCAAACTTTTTATCGGTGCGTTTAATGTAGTTGCGCCCTTCATCCACTTCAATCCTGACATTCTTAAAATCCGTATAAATGCCGCCGTTAAATTCTTTTTGTTCTTTTACGATTTGTACAAAATCGGAATTAACTTCCACACCGTAAATTTCTTTTACTCCTTCAATCAAACCCACCAGTATTTCTTTGCCGCCGCCGGGTCCTATAACAAGCATACTCTTTTTTTCGTCCTCATCAAGAAACAAAAAAGGGATCGAAGTAGAGTGCTGAACTAAAAGTCTGCCGAGCGCGCTGCCCGGACTTTTAACGTCTCCGCCGAAACGATACATTTGCGAACCGGCAGAACCGTCAATAAATAATTGCTTAACGAGATCCTGATTCTTATACTTTACCAAATCAGAACGTCCGTTTATACTCCACCTGCTTTCCTCAATCTCGGATATATTCGCTGCGTCCGGATAAACGTAATAGAAATCTTTTTCCGGATAATAACCGATCGGGATTTTTCCGAGCAGCTCGTCATCCCCTTTTATAACTAAAAAGGCTATAAATAAAAACATGAAGGAATTAACGATATATTTAATCGAGCTACTGAAATTATTCGGAAAGGAATAAGATGCGATAATTAATAACAGCAGCGAAATAAATAAGACCCCGTTTGACGCGCCGAGTCGATTGAGTATCAATATTGAAGTTGCGGCGCCCAAAGCCGCTCCGGAAAGATCGGAAGCATAAAGCCTGAATCCGACGGACGCGTACATTTTATATATCTGAGAATAGACAATACCCGCAATAAAAAACGGCGCGGTTTGCAGCAAGAAATATAAGAATGGATTAGTTATTTTGAATAGGATAATCAACATGATAAATGCAATCAAAGAGAAACTCAAGGCTGTAATATATTTTTTCAGAAGTTTAATAATTTCATCTGCTTCCGAAGCCTTGATTTTATAATGCGCGTAAATGCTCCCCAGCCCGATTCCCAATATTGCGAGCGACAGAATCAAGAATGCATAGTTACTGACGAAAATTACCGACGATATGCGCGTCGATATTATTTCAAAACTAATTATCGAAAGAGAAAGCGTTAATAATATCAGGTAAATTTTTTTATTGTTCATATACTCTTTTATAACGAAAGCCTATTGGTTTTTTAATTGCCTGTGTATCACGGCTCTTAATTTCATTGCATCTTTAAAGCCTGGCGTAAGAGCCAAACTCTTGTTAAGATAAACTAAAGAGGAATCGAGTTCGTTATTTTTATAATATGCATACGCCAAATTATATGATAAATTAGCATCGCCCGGATTCGATTTATAAGCCTGTTTAAGATATTTAATTGCATTCCTATAATTGCCGATATACAACGCCATCAATCCGTTCCTGCTAGGGGTGTAATCATTCAGATTAATTTTATTTTGAGCATAGAAAAATCTCAAAGCTCCGTCGAGGTCTTTAAGAACGGGATACTGATAGATAATTACTTCCATATACTTCAGATAATCTTTAATTTCGTCTCTTCTAAGATGATAAGTAGCCGCTATCAGATGCGCGTCGACCCAGGATACTTTGTTTTCAATTCTGGCTGCGGCAAGAGAATCGATAAAATTTTTCGGATTCAGAATTCTCATAAAATCCTGCCGGCTGAATTTATGGTTTCTCTTCTCGGTAAAAGGCCAATCCGACTTGAGCAGTTTTGCATAGTAAACGCCAAGAACCGAATCCAAGCGTGTAAAAACAAAATTCGCCGCTGTTACGCTGTCCTGCTTTTCATACGGTATTTTACTTTCTCCAATCGAAGGCAGATAACTGAATTTAGACATCAAATCATAATACGATTTACCCATTAATTGATAGCCTTTAAGGTTGGGATGCAGATGATCGACTATCAGATTGTCCCCGACTATTCCGTACGGACTGGCGCCGTTAAATATCGAATCCAACGGAACTACCGGAACTTTATACTTAGTTCCCAGCCCGTCAATTATATCATTCATTATCCGGGGCGCTCGGAATCTGAGAGCGTCCAGATCCTTAGCAAGTACAAAAAGCGAATCGGCTTTTTTCAAATTACCTTTCTCCAATTCCCGGCGCGCAAAATCATAAACCTCAATTGCCGTATTATTACCCGGAGTTTCGACCGAGGCGAAAGGTTTTTGATCTTTCAGATTGCAAACAAGCCTGCCTAAAATAACCGGAATTCCTCTTTCTTTAGAACGTCGCAAAATTTCATCCATGTTTTCTCTGAATTGTCGTACGCCTTCTTCGAACTCCTCCGAATTAATTGGGATCAATTTGTCCCGGGCGATTTCCGACATAAGCGTGCCGTGCGGCTTAACTTTATCCGAAATAAACAAAGACGCTACCGTATTGATTGCGTCTCTTGTCAATTGCGTGATTTTGTACTTATTCAAATGCAACATCAACTTTATCAGAGCGCGCGACGATCCGTACGATTCCACCGAACCTACGCCCAGAGCGCCGTAATATTCGTTGTGCCCCGCATAAATTAAAATCAGATCCGGTTCCTTTTCCAATACACCGGGCAGCAAATCCAAAATCGTATATGAATTAACCGCCGTCATGGCGATATTAACCACCTCTATGTTTGCTTCGGGATATACAAGTTCCAATCTTTTGCGTATATATCTTGAAAAAGCGCCCATCGGATTAAACGGATAGCCTTGCGCGCTGCTGCCGCCTAAAACAAACACTCTGAATGTATTCGGTTTCTTATGAAGATCAAACACATCTTCAATTGTATTCGGCATAAAATTACCGCTTTGGAAATACCTTCTTCCGATTTCTGGATTGATAATTAGTTTGCCGCTGCCGGCTTCCACCCATTGTTCCGTATTGTAACCGTAATTAGTAATTCTTAGCAATATTTCCAGAAGGGCAATAAAAATAACTGGCGCCAACGCTAAAACTGCATAAAACCATTTTGGATAATTACGAGGAGAGCTTCTCAATATTTCTTTTATTTCTTTTACGGAAAGATTATATTTTTCAGACAGCTCTTCGGGTGTGTGCTTTTCAGCGTCGGCGAGTATTTTTTTTCTGATGTTTCTATATCTTTTCAAATTAATCTCAGATTAGATTAATACCATAATTTGTGAATACAAACTCCAACAATAAATTAGAAATTAAAAATCGTCATTGCCAATGATGAAATTAAAAAATGCTATTCCTAAGTTCCGTCAATCAATTTCCGTAACGCTTCTTCATAAATAACCGGTTTATACTTATTCATCAAATATTCTTCGATTTCCTTTTCTATCCGTTCCCGGTGGTAATTCTTAAAATCTTCGACGACTTTATCTTTAGCTTCTTCAAAACTCAATTGTTTTTCCGGTCTTATCTTGTAACATTTAATTAACGCATAACTTTTTTTATTGTTTTCTTCGAATTCGACGGGCTTTGCAACTTGGGATTCATTCAGAGCAAACGCTACTTTTCCGAAGACCGGCTTTTCGTCTTTGCGTAATGACTTTATTTCACCGCTGCGGTCTTTTATGTATGTCTTTACCAGATATCTACTTTTCACTTTTTCAAAAGGGACTCCGTTTTCAATCTTACGGTAAGCCGAGTCGGCTTCCTCTTTTGTGGGGAAAACCATTACAAAAATATTTCTTTTTTCGAGTTGATAGTATAAATCGTTTTTGTGCTTAAGATAAAAATCATACAGATCTTCTTCCGCAGCAGAAGGTATTTTCGACTCTATAACTGCCGTATTGTAGGTGCGAACCAAATGATTTTTTAATACTATATCGTCCGTGAACGGGTTGAAAATATTTTTCTTAAGATTCAGCGCTTCTGCTTTTTCTACAATCATCTCCGTTCTCAAAGCCTCCAGCAGGAATTCTTTCAATGTTTCCACAGAAATATTTTCACTATCTTTCAGTATTAATATGTTATCCAGCAGACTTAATAGTTTTTTGTAGTCGACATTGCCCCCGTTATAAGTCAAAATAATTTTGTTATTCCCCTTATTAATTTCTTCAGATATAATTTGCGAATATTTGCCTTTATAGAAATCCGGCATTTTCGACCACGTTAACAATTGTTCCAATGCCGCATCGTCCCACGACAATTTAGTTTCATCTATTAATTTTTTCTTATCGTTTTCAAATTCTTCGTAAGCGGGAGTATAGAAAATATTTTTAAGGTATGTAACAATTTCATGTCTTACCGAGTCGAAAGGCGGAACATCGACAGGCAGTATATCCGTAACTTCGATGATTTTAATTGAACTTGGCGTGTTTAATATTCTCAGATCGCCTTTATTCAATTTAAATACGACATTCGCAACAGGATCCAAAAGCGCCTGTTTCCAGTCGACAGGCGGCATAATACCGTTATTATTCGATGAATATTTTATTATCAGTTCATCAATATCTCGTCCTTTTTCAATTTCCGATTTTATTTCCAACGCTCTTTGTTCGAGTGAATCGAGCTGTTCGTTTGTTATGTTTTGATTCTTCGTTAACTCAATCTGTTTGTAGACGATTTTTCTGTCCATCATGCCGTAAACATTTTTCACAGTTTCTTCCGTTGTGTATTTATCCAGATAGAGAGACTTAAAATATTCCACAATCAGTTCTTCATTAATAATACGACTAACGCTTTTGATTAATTCGTTATTCTTATCCAATTCTCTGTCAAAAAAGTCCATTCTTTTAAACTGATTAACAAGCATATCGTGAAGGGCATTGCGATAAATATCCTCTCTGTTTCGATATTTCTTATTATATAACCAGTCAACGACGTATTTATTCAGATCATCAACCGTAACCGAATATTTATCCGCATACATTGCAACAATCGAGGCTTCTTTTTGCGGCGTCTGAGCAAAAAAATATGAGCTAAGCGTAAACAACGAGGCGGCAATTAGAAATAATAATCGGAAGCGCTTCATAAAATTTTCTCCGGTTCAGGATTTATTGTGATTTATTGTGAACGTCTGAAATAAATTCAGCATAATGTTATGGCATTATGCCATTTCACTTTTAATAAAAACAAAACCCCGATAACGGATTATCGGGGTTTTAAGTTAATAACAAATTTATTATTTGATTAGCATCATTTTTTTGGAGACTTTAAAATTATCGCTTTGCAATGTATAGATGTAAACTCCGCTTGCAAGATTAGATGCGTCAAATGTGACTTGATATTTTTGAGCCGATTTGAAACCATCTACCAAAGTCGCTACTTCCTGACCCAATGTGTTATATACTTTTAACGTAACGTTGCCCGGCTCCGGCAGCGTAAATGTAATAACAGTCGTCGGGTTAAACGGATTCGGGTAATTTTGTGACAATTCAAATTGAGTCGGGACTCCGCCAAGTTCTTTTACATCCGTAACGGTATGTCCGTTTTCAAGTGCTTCGACTAAGTCGCCATAAAACTTATCATGATTTGCGAGGAAGGTAGCTTTTGCATCGGGGAACCAGTTCAAATCGCCTACCGGCAATCCGTCCGTACCGCCTACTTTCAAGTCTTCATCGCTGTACGACAGGTCGATCGGGATCGGCCAATCCGAGTAAATGAAGTTTTCGCTGCCGAGGCTGTTTACTCTCCAATACGGCATTACCGCGGTGCTGGTGGTGTCGATAGTGGCAAGACTGAATTCTTTAAGAACATCTACCTGGTCCGTTAAGAGATCCGCCGTATTTGCAAAGTTAGGCAATTTCTCGTACCAGATACCTTCCGTCAGATAAGGATAGTTTGTATCGTCGTCGAAGAGGGATTTTGTACGGTCGTTCATTTTCATTGCCTGATTCATCCAGGTTGTAAACCCGTTTACAGCCATGCTGTTTGCTTCGGCGGCGAGATCGGTCAATCTGGAATCCCAATAAACCAGATTGGCTTCTACCAGCCATTTTCTGTCGACTTGCTCCATGCTTTCAGGCAGAACGGCAACGTCGATGATACCCTGCGGTTGACCGTCAATTGCCTGTTCGGAAATATCTTCCGTCATATTGGGTCGGAACGGCTGTACGTTGCTGTTTACGAAAATATTATTTGTTATTATGCTGTTGCTTTGAACGCCCTGAGTTTCGAATATTACATTCGAGCAGTTTACGAAAGTATTGTGATTTACATAGATGAATTTGATCGGGTAATTTCTGAATTTGTAGATGTACCCCTGAGCCATAACGTGAGTATTGTTTTCAACGTAGATAGTATCCGTATTATTATCTACGTTGTCGTATACGCCGCCGTTACGACGGCAAGCGCGGCCGCTCATGTTGACAAAATAATTGTCTTTAAAAAACAGTCTGTTGCCGGAATGCGCATTCGATTGTACGAATACCCACCAGTTGTGCTCCATCATATTATTTTGAAATACAATTTTACGGTCTGCGGCGCCTGAATTGAAGAATGCCCAGCCGTAAGTTCCGTCGGGAGCTCCGCAAATAATACTTGTATTCTTAACAGTCAAGTCGTGGCTCCATGTAATGCCGCCCGGGCTGGAACCGCCTTCGTCGGAGTAACCGGATATAATCGGCGGAGCAGCCTGTCTTTGAACGAGTATATCGTCGTCTGCGCCGACAATCACAGTAGGTCTGTCAGCGGGGGTAGTAAGAGTGGCTGACAAAGGATACCAGCCGGCCGTTTTCAATTCGTATACCCTGCCGGCAGGGGCGTCGGTATCGGCAGCGATGGCGTTACTCAATGAGTTAGCTTCGCCGCTCATGTCATAATAGTCTTTAATTACAAGAGTGTCGCCTCTGATCTCTTCGACGTAATCCATAAGCCCCTGAGCAAATGACGAAGAGAAAGAGAGCAGCAACAGTGTTAAGAAATAGGAAAATAATTTCTTCATAGCGTGCCTCCTAAATAATTAATTAAATGAATTAAATAACACATCCCCATGGTATTCAGTTTTTATTTTTAACTGAACAGCATTTAGATACATCAGAGCGTGTATCTCAAGTTAAGTTCGAATACCCTTGGCGAATACAATGTGGACGCTTCGTTGTCAATAATCGGACCGTCCACTGTCCTGCGGAACTTCCTGTAATTTTTAACGGGATCATGGAAAATGTTAATGCCGCTCAACGATACGCTTAAGCCTTCAATGGGCAACTGCTGTTTTATTGTAAAATCCCATTTGTAGATATTACCCGTGAATGTATCTTCTTCGGGTCGCTGTCCAACCGACGTAATAACGTTACCCTGCATATTGAAAGAAAGACGCGCCGAAAATCCTTTATAGTCGATACCCAAAGCAATGTTCAATATATCGTCGCCCTGATTAATCAAACGCGC
Source organism: Melioribacter sp. Ez-97 (assembly GCF_051488665.1). Classification (NCBI taxonomy): domain Bacteria; kingdom Pseudomonadati; phylum Ignavibacteriota; class Ignavibacteria; order Ignavibacteriales; family Melioribacteraceae; genus Melioribacter; species Melioribacter sp. Ez-97. The sequence continues at coordinate 103,844 of NZ_JBPSEG010000002.1, forward strand.
TGTTCTTATAGTGTCGGTTGTGATATAATTTTCCCTGAATTTCCTTCTTCCCGTTACCGGGTCAATATATTCTTCACGCTGGACCTGATTGATTATTTGTTGATAGTCCATTTCGGACCATACTCTGGTGTAGTTTATATTCAACACAAGCGCATTTAACGGCTCGGGCAGATACCAGAAATTCGTTTGCCAATCGAATTCAAGTCCTTTTATTTTAGCCGGGGATGGATTGTTTACATATGTGTCGATTTTATCTGAACGTGCAGGCGGAGTTATTCCCTGAGATACCCAAAATGCGGAATCGGGGAAACTGACGCCGTAGTGAGAAAGATTTTGATAAAAGATCGTTGTCTGGAAAAATACATTTTCAATTTCTTTATAGAAGCCTCCGACCGTAAACAAACCGATTTCATTGTTATAGAACGAAAGATAAAGGTCGTAATTTGTGGATACTGCAGGCTTCAAATACGGATTGCCCGCGCGGTTAGTTAGACCCGGCGAGAAGTAGACGTTCGGAAGAATCGCTCTGAAATCAGGACGTGCGATTGTTTTGGAATAAGCAAGACGCACGTCTGCCCAGTCGGTAAATTTGTAACGCAGTTGAGCGTTCGGAAAAAAGTTGTTGTCGTCTCTGTCAACAGTGTTTAACGTATCAAGAATTCTTCCGTTACCGTCGACCGGGTGTGTAACATAAAAATTAGTTGCGCTGTATTTCATGTTGTAGTATTCATAACGTCCGCCCAATATCATCGATAGTCTTGTACCGAGATTAAAAGTGCCCATCAAATAGCCTGCGGTAAAAATCTCCGCGCCGCTGAAGTCTTCCGATACAGTTCCGTCTTTATGAACAGCTTGCCCCCATCCGGAACGGGCTCGCGTATAAAAGTCGTCCAGCATATCGATATTAAAAGCGTAATTATATGGATGCTCTCCGTTCAGGAAATATTTGCCTCTCGTATAATCTTTATTTTGTACGTCGGTAAAGAGAAGCTGATTTTGATTGCTGAGCGTTTTGCCCGGAATGAAATCCCGAACATTAGAATAGAAATCTTCGTCGCCGGTTCTTTTATACCAGCGATTTAAATCGTTGGAACGCGTGGTTCTTTTGAATTTACCTCCGACTTTGAAAGTTGAAGAGAAGTCCGAAGTGAATGAAACAGGTATAGTAAAATCGAGCTGTGAATTATAGATATGCTGTTTGAACGCCACTTCTCGAATTACAGCCCAATCCGAGATATCCGCGCCCTGATAGTCGGCGGGATCAATTTCTATATTCAATATTTCCGCCGGCGTGATTGTATTTCTCAAATTTGAATAAGAAATCCTGTTGCCGTTGGCGTCATATCCGAAAGGAGCTCCTGCCGCATTTGCAAAATTAGTATTATCTCCGGGATCGCCGTACCGGATATCGGTATTGCGGTCGCTGTACGAATGAGACAGAGTCAATTCCCCTTTTATATCTCCAAAGTTATATTCCATTTGAAAAGCGTTTGCCAGCAACGTTCTCTTGTATTTATCGCGGTTCAGAGAATAGATAACCCTGCTGTTCTGCAAGTCCAATTGCGTGTTATGTGTCGCATTGTCGTTTATTCCCTGCGATATCGTATTTTGAAGCAATAATTTGCCATCGGGCAATTTATAATCTAATATTATACTTCCCCCATATGTAGAAGTAATATTCTGTTGATCCTGGTATGTAAACGTATTAAGACGATATGGGGATTCTCCGTAAGGCAAAAATTCGTATCTCTCATAAGATGCCGAAATTTGATCTAAACCGTCGTCAAATCTGTCGGCGTTACCTTGAATAAAAACTCCAAGTTTATCGTCGAAATACCTGTTGCTTACGCTTGCCCAGAATCTGTAATTGTCGTAAGTTCTGTCCTGATGGTTCAAACTTCCCTGAGAAAGCATGTCGAAGTGAAAGCCGGAAGGAGCTTCGCGAAGTCTTAAATTAACAACGCCGCCGATTGCGTTCGCGTCCATATCCGGAGTTACAACTTTAACGACTTCAATACCGGAGAGCATATTGGCGGAAATAAATCCGAGATTTGTAGCTCGCGTATTAACGTCGGTCGAAGGAAGTTGAATGCCGTTAATGAGTATCAGATTCTGCTTTGCCTGTACGCCTCTGATAACCACCTGATCGCCGTTCATCAAAGAAAGACCAGGCAGCCTGCTCAAAGCGGTAGCCGCATCTGCGTCGGGTAATTCGTGTATTTTTTCCGCAGATACGACATTCTTAATCGTATTGGCGGTTAACTGCTGATTGATTGCGGTTTTCTGACCTTGAGCCTGAGCGGTAATAACAATTTCCTGCCCTTCAATTATCTGCGTAGCCAGCGCCACGTCGAGCTGTACGGTTCTGTTTGCTTGTACGTCAACCGTAAATTCTTTAGTAACATACCCGATATATCGCACTGCAACTTTATACGTGCCGGGTTCAATCTGGGCTATAACGTACTTGCCTTCTAAATCCGTTGCCGCCCCCAAACTTGTTCCTGCCAATAGAACATTTGCGCCCACTAAAGGTTCGCCTGTGGTGGAGTCGATTACAGTCCCGGCAATACGCCCTTTGCCCTGGGCTTGTATGATTGTTACGGAAATAACTAACAGAAGGATGGTTAATAGAAATTTAGAAATGATCTTCATAACACTCCCCGCTTTTATTTAATTATTTATGGGATAGAATCCCATTTATTAAAAATTTCAATCGGTGTTACTCAGAGTAATTAATCGCCCTTTAATGCCCTATCAAGTAGAATCTAAGTCAATTTTAACCAATATTTAATTGTTACAATATTTATTGTACCGTTTCAATATTATGGAAATTAGTTCAAGATGTCAAGCAATTTTTATCAAAATAAGAAAAGAAATTACTTAACTGTTTAAGTGAGATTACGCCCTCTCTTAAAATAATTCTGGTTCGTTTTAATGAAAAACCGGCTGTAAAATTACGAGCTTACGCCGAATCTGTAGATCGTAGTAGATTTGAAAATAGCTCCCGCCTGCAATATTGCCTGCGGAAAATTCTTTTTGTTGGGAGAGTCGGGAAAGAATTGCGTTTCGAGACATAATCCGGTTCTGAAATTCATGGGTATTCCATTTTTGCCTTTGACTTCGGGATTAAGATGATTGCCAGAATAAAACTGCAAACCCGGCATATCGGTTAATACTTCCATCTTTCTGCCGCTTCCCGGATCTATTAAAGTTGCAGCCGATTTCAAACTTCCGTCGTAGCCGTTCAACGCCCAATTGTGATCGTACCCTTTACCAATCTTTAATTGAGGATGCTCCGCATTAATATCCTTGCCGATTTCCTTAAACTGTCTGAAATCAAACGGGGTATTTACGACGGGCGCAATTTCGCCAGTCGTGATTGATTCTTCATCAACGGGCGTGTAATTGTCGGCATTAATCATTAACAAATGATTTTCAATTTTTTTGTTGAAGTCGCCGCTCAAATTAAAATACGAATGATGCGTCGGATTGAAGAGCGTTGTTTTATCTGAAATTCCTTCGTAATCAATTATAAGTTCGTCGTTTTCCGTAAGTGTATAAGTAACGGAAACTTTCAAATTACCCGGGTAGCCGGCTTCGCCGTCTTTGCTTAGGTATGTAAGCTTTATGCTTTTGCCTTTGTTAGATTCAACCGGTTCTGCATTCCATACTTTTTTGAAGAACCCCTCGCTTCCGCCGTGGAGGTGATTCTTCCCTTCGTTTTGCTCCAATTGATATACAATTCCGTCGAGTTCAAATTTTCCGTCCTTAATTCTGTTTGCATACCTTCCCGCTACCGCGCCTTGAAAAGTTTTATCATTTAAATACCCTTCCAAATTATCATAACCCAGTACTATATCACCGAACCGATTATTTCTGTCCTTCACAATAATATTTTTTACAATCGCGCCGTAATTAATTATGTTTATCTGCGCGCCGCTGCCGTTTGATAATTTATATTCTTTTATCTCGCTGCCGTCGTTCAGAATACCAAATAATTTTTCGCCGTCCATTATATTCCTTAATTGATATTTAATAAAAAACAAAGTTATTAATTTGTTCTGATTTTGTCTAATTGAAACGGTTTAATTATATTTGAAACTCGTTATTTATTCTAAAATTTTGCGCAATATTCACAAATAAAATCGGACAGTAAATCATGAATTACATAAATTCACTTTTTGGCGTTGAGGAAAAGGTAATTGTAATTACAGGGGGAAGCGGAATAATTGCGACCGCCATGGCGGAAGCCTTCCTTAAATGCGGGGCTAGCGTAGTACTTCTGAGCAGAAACGAAGAAAAACTGAAACAAATTTGTGATTCATTCAAAGAATTTGGAAATATCGACTACATTAAATGCGACGTGTTGAAGGAAGACGAAGTTGAAAACGCCAAAGTAAAAGTATTGGAAAATCACGGGAGGATTGACGTTCTAATTAACGGAGCAGGCGGCAACCTTCCCGAATCAACTTTAAAACCCGAACAAAATATTTTCGATCTCAGTTTTGAAGGTTTTAAAAGAGCGGTCGACTTAAATTTGCACGGCACAGTATTGCCCACTTTGAAATTCGGAGAGCCGATGGCAAAAAACGGCAGCGGCTCTATAATCAATATTTCCTCGATGGCAAGTCTGAGAGCAATTACTCGAGTCGTCGGATATTCAGCCGCAAAAGCCGCAGTCGATAATTTTACGCGCTGGATGGCAATGGAACTGGCATTAAAGTTCGGCGACGGTTTGAGAGTTAACGCCATAGCGCCCGGATTTTTATTGACAAACCAAAACCGCAATTTGTTAACAAACGTAGACGGTTCGCTCAGCGACAGAGGAAAATCAATCATTAAAATGACGCCTTTCAAAAGATTCGGACTGCCAGAAGAATTAGTCGGGACGGCAATCTGGCTGGCTTCCGACGCGTCCAAATTTGTAACGGGAGCAGTTATTCCGGTAGACGGCGGATTCAGTATTTTCAGCGGAGTTTAAATGGACTTCAAAGATAAAATCGGATTTATTTATACTTGGCGGCACTTCGGTCATAACGATCCGTTGACGTTCGAGGATATCAAAGCCGCAGGCGCCTCCGGTATTGTTACGGCTTTGCATCATATTCCCACAGGAGATGTCTGGCAGGAAGATGAAATATTAAAAAGAAAAAACGAAATCGAAAAAGCGGGCTTGACGTGGGAAGTAGTTGAAAGCCTGCCCGTTCATGAAAACATCAAAAAGAAAAAAAATAATTACAAACAATTAATTGAGAATTATAAAATCTCTCTTATCAATCTTGCCAAATGCGGCGTCAAAAGAGTCTGTTATAATTTTATGCCCGTACTCGATTGGTCGCGCACGAATCTGGAAATCCGAGCGGAAGACGGTTCCATTATATCGGGATTCGAAACGCACGTTTTTGCCGCGTTCGATCTCTTCATATTGAAAAGAAAAGGCGCCGAATCCGATTATTCCGAAGAAACTCTGAAAAAAGCCGAAGAGTATTTTTCGAAGATTGACGACGCTGAAAAGAAACGCCTTCTGGACACTATACTTCTCGGTTTGCCCGGTTCTCTCGAAGCCTATACGCTCGACGAATTCCGTAAAGCTCTCGATGAATATAAAGAGATCAACGAAGCTGCTCTCCTCGATAATCTGAAAGAATTTTTGAAAGAGACAGTTCCAGTTGCCGAGGAAAACGGAATTTTACTGGCTGTTCACCCCGACGATCCTCCGCGTCCGTTGCTCGGACTGCCCCGGGTAGTAAGTTCGTGCGATAATCTTCTCGAAATTGTAAACAGCGTGGATTCCCCCTCAAACGGGATTACTTTATGCACGGGTTCGTTGGGCTCTGGCGTTCATAATAACGTTACCGAAATCGCCTCACGACTGGCTCGTCGTGTGAATTTTGTTCACCTTCGAAATGTTATTGTCGACAAAGAAGGCAACTTCCTCGAGAATCATCACCTCGAAGGTTCGGTAGATATGTACAACGTGGTGAAAATTCTTTTGCTCGAACAAAAGCGAAGGCTCGAAGAAGGGCTTGAAAATTACCGCATGCCGATGAGACCCGACCACGGTAAAATGACGCATTTCGACAAAGAAATTGAAAAACTGCGTAATAAAAGATTTTATCCGGGTTATTCGTACATCGGAAGGTTAAAAGGTTTGTCAGAATTACAGGGTCTGGAAGTCGGTATCAAATATTCATTATAAAAGCAGCTGTCCCTTCTGTTTCGAAGGGACAGCATCAATAATCAATCAGCCATCAGACAAGCAATGGCGGCGGTATTAACTATATCTTCTACTTTGCATCCTCTCGACAAATCAAAGAAAGGTCTTTTAACCCCCTGATTAACCGGACCAACGGCTTCGGCGCCGCCCAAACGCTGCGCAATTTTATAACCGATATTGCCGGCGTTCAGATCTGGAAATACAAGCACGTTGGCTCTGCCTGCCACTTCGCTACCGGGAGCTTTTTTCTTACCGACCGATTCAACAATTGCCGCGTCGAACTGAAGTTCGCCGTCGACTTTCAAATCGGGTCTTTTTTCTTTTACCAATTGAGTTGCGTTTCTCACTTTGTCGACTAACGGATGCTCGGCGCTTCCTTTCGTCGAGAACGAAAGCATTGCGATATACGGTTCTTCTCCCGTTAATTTTCTATGATTATCCGCAGTGGATATTGCAATATCCGCCAATTGATTTGGATCCGGGTCAGGATTAACGGCGCAATCGGCAAAACTGTAGACCTTGTCGGGATATGCCATTAAGAAGAAACTCGATAAAATCGATATGCCTTCTTTCAAACCGACGCAAAAGATTGCAGCACGCGTAACGTCTGCCGTAGTTGCAACCGAGCCTGATACGCTTCCGTGAGCCATTCCTTCTCTTACCATCATACCCGCAAAGAAGATGTCTCTTTTTACGGTTTCGCGCGCTTGTTCGATAGTAATTCCTTTATGCTTTCTGAGATTATAAAAAATATTTGTAAAATCGCTCAGTTTATCGGACTTTTCCGGGTCGATAATTCTAATGCCGGTTAAATCGATTTTCAGTTCCGAAGCTTGCGCCCTGATTTTTTCTTCGTTACCGAGCGTTATTATCGAGGCAATCCCTTCTTTGGTAAGTATTTCGGCAGCTCTCAATACTCTTTCGTCATGAGATTCCGGTAAAACTATTGTTTTTTTCTTTTGAGAAGCTTTCTCTCTCAAGTTTTTCAATAAAGCAATTTCCGACATTTTTTCTCCTAATTTTTTAATTTTTATTCGTAAATATAATTAAAATGGACAATTTAGTTTGAATAATTCCTCTTTTTGACGATATTTTGGGAAAGATAAATCGACGACCTAATCAAAATGGAAGCCAGACAGACATATTCAGTCAAAACTTTTTTTACGTGGCTGACAACCATATCGGTTGCAATCTACATTCTCTATGCTTTTTCTGAAATCTGGGCTATGCTGATTATAGCTCTTATGCTCTCCATGATATTCAAACCGATTGTCGACTTTATCGAAGGACGCGGAATTAAAAGAACATATTCGGTTTTGATTGTTTTTGTATCGACGGGCTTGGTAAGCATTTTCGGTATTTCGATAATCTTGCCGAAGATTATCCGTCAGATGAAGCAGATAATCAATTTAATGACGCCGGAAAATCTTGACAATACATTCGGACAAATCGAAGGTGTAATACACAGCGCTCTCCCCTTTTTGAGTCCAATCAACCTGTCAGAAAAAATAAGCGTTTATTTGCAGAGTATGTTCAACGTCTGGATAAACGACCTTACCAACATTGTGGAAAGTCTCTTTGCAATTATAGCAATTTTAATCATAGTGCCGTTTGTTACGTATTTCCTTTTGAAAGACAGCACGTTATTATTAAAAGGCATAATCAATATAATGCCGAACAAATATTTCGAGGTATCGTATTGGGTAATACGCAAAATATCGATTCAACTCAGCAGATACGTCCGAAGTTGGATATTAGACGCGATGATAGTGGGTATTCTCAGCGGTCTGGGTCTTGCAATACTCGGCATTAATAATTCTGCTTCCATCGGATTTGTGGCGGGCGTAGGTCATTTGATACCGTATTTCGGTCCGATCATCGGCGGATTGCCCGCGATATTGATATCGGTAGTACAGTTCGGCGATTTTTCGATGCTGCCGAAAATAATTTTAATGTTCCTGGCTGTTTATGCGCTCGACAACGGATTCATTCAACCAAATTTATTTTCGAAGAGTACGGATATTCATCCTTTGGGAATTATAATATTGATTTTGATAGGCAGCAAACTGCTCGGTATAATCGGAATGCTGCTAGCGGTTCCCGCCGCAACGGTAATAAAAACCGCCGCCAAAGAATTTTATTACGGTTATAAGAACTACAAAATTATCAGAATGTAACTTCTCACATCTTCAAAGAAAAGGGATATCATGAAAATTCAATTTATAGGCGCCGCTCAAACCGTAACCGGCTCGATGCATTATATAGAAGCATGCGGAAAAAAATTTTTGATCGATTGCGGTTTGTATCAAGGCAAAAGGAAAATAGCGTTCGAACTCAACCGCACGTTCGATTATTTCAATCCGGAAGAAATCGATTTTGTAATTCTCTCGCACGCTCACATCGATCATTCGGGCAATTTACCGACGCTTGTAAAAAAAGGCTTTAACGGAAAAATATTTTCCACGTTTGCCACTCGCGATTTGGCGTCGATTATGCTGTTGGACAGCGCTCACATTCAGGAAAAAGACGTAGAATACGTCAATAAAAAAAGAAAGAAACGGGGACAAAATTTATTCGAGCCGTTGTACACGCAAGCCGACGCCAGACAGACGCTCGAACTCTTCGTCGGAATAAATTACCATCGTGAATTCGAAATTGCGCCCGGCATAAAATTGACCTTTTTCGACGCGGGACATATTCTCGGATCGGCTTCGCTGTTTCTTACAATAAATGAAAACGGCGCATTAAAACATCTCGGTTTTTCGGGCGATCTGGGACGACCTAACTTGCCGATTTTAAGAGACCCCGAAAAAATTCCCGACGTGGATTTCTACATTTGCGAATCGACTTACGGAAACAAAACTCACGACAATCCGAAAGATACCGAAGTTAAATTAGCCGAGGTTATCAATCTGGCGTGGGAAAGAAAATCCAAGATTATCGTTCCCGCCTTCAGCGTAGGCAGAACTCAGGAACTTGTTTATGCTATACACAGAATATTCGAAAATAAAATGGCGCCCGAAATAAGAATTTATGTCGACAGTCCCCTTTCGGTCAATGCGACCGAAATTTTCAGACTTCATCCGGAATGCTTTGATTTCGAGATCAGTCAATTCCTGGTAAATCACAAAGACCCCTTCGGTTTCGATAAATTGACTTACATCAAAGACGTGGAAGACTCAAAAAAATTAAACACTACGCCGGGTCCCTGCATGATTATTTCAAGTTCCGGCATGTGCGAATCGGGCAGAATCTTGCATCACCTTGCAAATAATATCGAAAATCCCGACAATATCATTTTGATGGTCGGGTATACAGCCGAAAATACGCTCGGCAGAAAAATAACCGAAAAGCAATCGCCGGTTAAAATCTTTGGCGACGAATATCAACTCAACGCAGAAGTAAGAGTTATGGATTCGTTAAGCGCCCACGCCGACGCGAGGGAATTGTTCGATTACGTTTCGCGCTTTGACAAAAGCAGACTGCAACAAATATTCCTTGTTCACGGCGAACCCGAACAACAAATACCATTTAAAACGAAACTGCAAAATGCAGGATTCAAATCGGTAGAAATTCCCGAACGGGGATACAGTGTGGAGTTGTAAGTACATATTAATTATTTTAATATTACTGATAATTTCATGCAGGGAAAATGAACCGACCGGACCTGCCGACGATGCCGTTCCTCCGCTTCCCCCGATAAAATTCGAAGTCTATTCGGCTTTCGACGGACAGGTAGGTTTATCGTGGAGCAAAAACAAAGAGCCGGATATCGAAGGCTATCTGGTTTACCGCAGCATAAACGATACATCAGATTTTACTTATACGGCTTTTACGATTAACAATTATTATATCGACAGAAACCTTGAATACGATTCGACATATTATTACCGGATTGCCGCAAAAGATATCTACGGCAATATAAGCGGATTCAGCAGGATCGTGTCCGCTAAACCGATAAATATTTACCCGCCTTATAATCCCGTTTATCTTTACGTTTTTGGACGCAATAATTCCGGCAATCCGGAGATTGAAGTTTCGTGGTCCCCTGCTTACGACAACGACATCAGCCATTACGAAATTTACAGGGATACAGTCAACAATTTCACATTTAAAGACCGCGCTCCTCTTTCTAAATCGGTTGACAATTATTTTCTGGATACAAGCGGAATAAAGCTTTTACAAAAATATTATTACAGAATTGTCAGCGTCGATAAAGGAGGTCTCAAAAGCAGCGGCACGGAACCCGTATCGGATTATGTTCTCAATGCGCCGCAACTACTATTTCCCGAAAACAATTCGACGCTCGATTCGATAGATAAATTTATTTTCAGAGCAGCCTCGGCTCCAGCTTCATACGAATTGATAATACAAACCGGCGAAAACGGAGGTATAATAAATTATATTCCCATTCCCGGCATAAAGCCGGATTCTGTTTATACTCTTAAAGCTGATAATTTATATCTCAATCCTTATATTAAGTATTACTGGAAAATAATAGCGTACACTAAAGATAACAGACCTAATTCGATAAGCAAAACTTTTTCATTTTTTTATAATCCCGGACAGAATTGATTTGTCAGATAAAAATAAAATATTAACCGTACTCGTTTATTTAGTTTTAATATTGCCGCCGATTAATAATTTATCCGAAGCTCAAGTTTTAATGGACAGTTCATTGTATTCCGTCGATTCCTTTTCCGACAAGATTCTCAGAAATACGGTCGACAAGCAACTCAGCACGCACATATTTAATACCAGACTGAATTACAATTACAGGTTATCCGGCTTGTTCGCCGGTCTCGACGAAAACTTCAGTTCAACAGTAATCAAGTCTACCGAAAAGAATATTAAAGACGAACAGTATTTGAGATTTTTAATCCAATACAAATTCAATAATTATATTAAAACGGGAATACTTTTTTACAATAATTTATACAGGGACAGCCGCCCGCTTTCCATTAACAAAACAAATGTAACGCATACTTCATTTTACGTCGGGAGCCGGCTTTGGGAGAAGCTTGATATTACAGCATTCGGCGGCAAATCGACAAACAGTCAAATAGACGAAACGGACGAAGGAATTATTTACGGAGGAGAAATTAATCTGGCTCCTACGAACATTAATGAATTCATCCTTTCTTCGTTTATGAAATATCAGAACGAAGATATATCGCCGAGGAAGAACGCAATCAGATACGTTAAATTCGATTTGAATAATGAACTCGATAATTTGATAAATCAAATATCATTTAACTACTCCGAACAGAGACGGGATTTTTATTTCAAAGCCGACAGTATAACATCTTCGGAATTCGGAATTAACAACAACATCCAAACACGCAAAGAATCGAATTATCATATTTCAGACAGGCTTACATTCGCTCAGTTAAATTCTCCATTGAAATTCGAACTGGCAGGTAAACTTTCGTGGAAACAGGTGGAAAGGTCTACCAGATACGTAAGCGCATTAAATATATCCGGCAGTTCATTCGACTCTGAAATTGGCGAAATGAATCTGGAGTTGGGCGCTAATGTAGATTATACCACCGAGACTCTGAAATCAACGCTGAGATTTACATACTCCGAGCGCGACGAAAATCATAAACCGCGGGCAATTGAAGGCTTGAGTCAAATAATATTCAATCAAAGGGAAAAGACCGAATCCTTAAAAAATAATTTTTCGAAAATCGCTAACGTCTCTTTTTCAACATTATATAAAATAACAACCAACGATTTACTCACCTTTAATTTATACCACAGAAAACTCCAGTATGACACTCCGAGCCCTGATAATTATGACGACCGCGACGAGCTCCTAAGCACAGCCGCTTTAACTTATCTGAAAAAACTGAGCCGGATTTTTGCTGCATTTATCAACCTGGAAGGCACATTTAATAAAACCGTTTATATTTTTTCCCAGCGGAGTTCCAATAACAATGTACAAAGAATACTAAAATTCGGCACGGGAGGCATAATCGAGTCAGGCAAATTCCGCTCGGTTAATACCGCTGAAGTTTCCGCAAATTATACAGTATTCGATTACGAAAAACTGAATCCGAACTACAAAAGTTTTTCATATCGGCATCTCATGTTGAAAGATTCCACATTAACTAACGTCTGGAAGAATCTGAATTTTTTCGTAACCTCCTATGTTAAATATTCCGAGCAGGGCGATTTCAACTGGGATAATTTTTCTGCCAGCCCCGTAAGATTTTTAACCGAATTTTACGCCGAGCCCAAATTGATTCTCAATATCGAAGGATTCAATATAGGATTCGGCATACGATACTTTTTACTGGATACGTATAATTACACGGCGGGTCTCCAGAAAAAATTGGCTTCCACATACAAGAGCGTCGGACCTATAGCTTCGGCGCGTTATATAATAAGCGACAAAATAGATTTTTCATTCGACGGAACCTATGAATTCATTTCTTCATCAAACAACTACAGAAAACAGATTAATTTCAATATGTATTTAAATTATCGATTATAATTTGCACCAATAAAGAATGTGTTTTATTTTTATAGAGCGATTTAAGGAGTATCTATTTTGACAGAGAAAATATGTTATAAAGAAATTCCGAGCGACAGAAGTCTGCTGCCGGCATTGGACGAATTTATTATTGGGGTTGCAAAAGACGCGGGATTGTCGCCCGAAAAATTCAACAATCTGTCGTTGTCTTTTTCCGAAGCCGTTTCCAATAGCATTATTCACGGCAACAAAAACGACCCCGACAAAAGAATAAGAATCACAGTTAAAGTTGACGATTCCAAAATGGTAATAATAATAAAAGACCAGGGCAAAGGATTCGATCTGAAGTCCATTCCCGACCCTACAAAACCGGAAAACCTTCTCAAAGAAAGCGGACGCGGCATTCATATAATCAAATCTTTCGTCGACGAACTGAAATATAATTTTACCGGCGAAGGCACTGAAACCATTCTTGTGCTGAATTTAAAATAAATCGTTATTTTACTTGTTCGACAAACTTCCTATATTGTGTCCGTAAATCCAATTAAATTAAAGGAGCAGCCATGCCTAGAAAAAAAATAGCGCTTATCGGAGGGGGCCAAATTGGCGGCGTTCTCACTCAATTAATAGCCTTAAAAGAATTAGGCGATGTGGTTTTATACGATATCGTCGAAGACCTTCCCCAGGGTAAAACATTGGACATAGCCGAAGCATCGAGAGTAGACCAGTCGGATGTATCAATCAAAGGCACGAATGATTACAAAGACATTTCAGGCGCTGACCTCGTTATAATTACAGCGGGATTGCCGAGAAAGCCCGGAATGAGCCGCGACGACCTTCTTACTACCAATGCAAAGATTATGAAAACAGTCGCGGAAAATGTTAAGACTTACGCGCCCGATTCGATTGTAATTGTTATCTCGAATCCGCTTGACGCAATGGTAACTCTGTTTCAAAAAGTAAGCGGTTTCCCCACTCAAAAAGTTATGGGTCAAGCCGGAGTCCTCGACTCTTCCAGATTCGCTTCGTTCATAGCGTGGGAATTGGGCGTTTCCGTTAAAGATGTAAACGCAATGGTACTCGGCGGTCACGGAGATACGATGGTCCCGCTCGTACACTACGCCAACGTAAACGGAATTCCGGTTATGGAAATGCTGGAACGCAAATACAATGACGCCGGAAAAGCCAAGGAAGTTATGGAAGCGATAGTCCAAAGAACGCGGATGGCAGGCGGCGAAGTTGTAAAATTGCTCAAAACCGGTTCGGCATTTTATTCCCCGGCTGCATCTGCAATAGCCATGGCTAAAGCTATTTTGAACGACGAGAAAAGACTATTGCCAACGTGCGCTTACCTCGACGGCGAATTCGGCGTTAAAGGCTTTTATGCGGGAGTGCCAGCCATTTTAGGAGAAAAAGGAGTCGAAAAAGTCGTGGAACTTACGTTGAACGATGAAGAACAGGCAATGTTTAATAATTCGGTAGAGGCGGTTAAAAAGTTAATTGATGATATGACCCGATTGGGATTTTAACAAAAAAACCCTCCTTTAAGGAGGGTTTTTTTATGAAAGAGTTTCGTAAACGCTTATGTATTTCCTGTTGTTTTTCTTGCGTTCAAACTTTACATAACCGTCGATTGTGGCAAAGAGAGAATGGTCGCCAGCCAATTTAACGTTCTTGCCCGGATGAAAATTGGTTCCCTTTTGGCGGACTAAAATTGAACCGGCTGTTACTCTTTCTCCTCCGAAAGCTTTTACCCCTAAATATTGAGGATTACTGTCGCGACCGTTTCTAGACGAACCCTGTCCTTTTTTATGAGCCATTTATTCCTCCTTCTTATGCTATCTTTGTAATTTCGATTCTTGTTAACTGCTGGCGATGTCCGTTTTTCTTTTTGTACGATTTTCTTCTCTTCTTTTTGAAGACCAGCACTTTATCGTCTTTTACGTGTTCCAGCACTTTTGCATGCACTTTTACGCCTTCCACTTTGGGAGCGCCCACTTTAGTATTTTTATCGTCGTTATACAACAAAACCGAATCGAATACTACTTCCGAATCGGGTTCACTGTTTAATTTCGGAACGTATATTTTTTTGTTCTCCGTTACGACAAACTGTTGCCCAGCGATATCTACAACAGCAAACATTATTCCTCCAAATTATCATATTTTTTGAACTACTAATATAGTCAAAACGTTTTATAGTTGTCAACCAGACAAGTAAGGATTTTTTGTTTATACTTAAATTTCAATGAGTTATCCTATAAATTGAATATTTACTTTTATCGTATTATATTTGTTGCGCTCTTTTTAATATTTTGTTTAGGATAGTCTATCTTAAAGGATTGTCGGCAGCATTATACAATCGCTTATTAGCGATTAAGTGTCGGCTTTTTTGGCTAACGGAGGATAGAGCATCTGGCTGTTATTGAAAGTTTCTAAATTTTTATGTTCTTTTTTATTTTATCGCTTGTATGCACCCGTAGCTTATCCGTTAGCTAACGGAGGATAGAACATCTGACTGTTATAGAAAGTTTCTAAATTTTTGTGTTCTTTATTATTTTATCGATTGTATGCACCCGTAGCTTAATTGGATAGAGCATCTGACTACGGATCAGAAGGTTGGAGGTTCGAGTCCTCCCGGGTGTACAAAAAAGCAGACCGGTTTATACGGTCTGCTTTTTTAATATTGGGGGGGGGGGTAAATTCAATACCTGTATTATTGCTACTTTTTCAAATGAACTGCATCTTACCCATATTTTGTTGAATGAATATGAATAACGATAAACATATTTATACAATATTCGGCGCTTCGGGCGACCTTACAAAACGCAAACTGGTACCCGCACTTTATTCGCTTTATATCCAGAATCTTCTGCCGGATAAATTTATAATTCTCGGAGCCGCGCGCAGTCCGCTCTCGAACGAAGATTTCAGAGAAATAATGAAAGATTCGATACTTAATTCGGACGAAATCGAAGAGAAATCTTCTGTAAATAAATTCCTCGAACATTTATTTTACATCGGCTTGCAGTATGACAATCCGGAACATTACATACAATTAAAAGAATACCTGGAAAAACTGAGGACGAAATTCGAAATCCCTGGCAATACGATTTTCTACCTCTCTACCCCGCCTTCATTGTATAAAGTCATACCGGTTCATTTAGCGGCGGCAGGGCTCAACAAAACCAGCGACGGCTGGAAAAGATTAATTATAGAAAAGCCGTTCGGCTTTGATCTTCAATCAGCCATCGAATTGAAAGACCTGCTGCTAAAAGACTGGAAAGAGGAACAAATTTACCGAATCGACCACTATCTCGGCAAGGAGACCGTACAAAACGTACTGGTAACCCGCTTTTCCAACGGCATATTCGAGCCTCTCTGGAACAGAAATTACATACACCGCGTCGAAGTGACCGCCGCCGAAAATATCGGCATCGAAAACAGAGGCGGATATTACGACGCCATCGGCGCTTTGAGGGACATGATCCAGAATCATTTGCTCCAGCTTGTCGGTTTAATAGCGATGGAGCCTCCCTCTTCGCTTGAGCCGCTTTCAATCCGGAACGAAATTTTGAAAGTTTTTCAGTCCCTGCGTCCGATCAAGAAAGAAGAAGTAGCTAAATTTGCGGTAAGAGGACAGTATATTTCTTCGGTTATTAACGGCGAAACAGTCAAAGGATACCGGGAAGAAAAAAATATAAAACCCGATTCCAAAACAGAAACGTATGCCGCAATTAAATTCTATATTGACAACTGGCGCTGGGGCGGAGTCCCGTTTTATATAAGAACAGGCAAGAGGCTTCCTACTCGTGTTACTGAAGTTGTTATCCATTTCAAACCTACTCCCCATTTTTTATTTACGCGGAAAAATATACAGGAAGCCTGCAATAAATTAATTTTGAGGATACAACCGGACGAAGGAATGCTTCTGGAAATCGGGATCAAAACTCCCGGCGCAGGTTTTGAAGTCCAAAATATCGACCTCGATTTCAGATATTCGGAACTGGCGCATCAACGAATACCGAGCGCATACGAACGGTTGCTGCACGATACGATAAGAGGCGACAACACGCTTTTTGCGCGCACGGAAGAAGTAATTGAAGCATGGAAGTTTCTTACTCCGGTTTTGGAAGAATGGGCGAACAATCCGAATGTTCCGCTTTACGGCTATCCTGCCGGAACATGGGGTCCGAAAGAAGCCGACAATCTGTTCGAAGACGAAAATCAAACCTGGCGGTTCCCATGCCGCAATTTAACCAACAGTAATCTTTATTGTGAATTGTAATGGCTAACGAAAATCTTATCATTACCGACGATATTGACAAAATAGCCAAAACGGCTGTCGATTACATTAACAATCAACTCGAAGATATTACGCCGGAAAATTATTTTACGATAGCCCTATCCGGCGGCAATACTCCGAAAAAACTATTCAGACATATTGCGGAAAATTATAATAAAGCTTTGCCGTGGAAGAGGATTAAATTATTTTGGGGCGACGAGAGATGCGTACCGCCGGAGAGCGACGAGAGCAATTTCAAAATGACTTACGATAATTTGATTAAATTCATCGATATACCTCCTGAAAATATCTTCAGAATCAAAGGAGAAAACGACCCCGATGAAGAAGCCTGCAATTACACTAAAACGCTCGAACAAAATTTGCGTTTCCGGCGCGGACATCCCTCATTCGATTTAATATTGTTAGGCTTGGGCGAGGACGGACATACAGCTTCTATTTTTCCGGACCGCCTGGATTTATTTACCACAGAAGATTATTGTGCTACTGCCGTTCATCCCGTTACAGGTCAAAGAAGAATTACAATCACGGGTAAAATCATCAATAATGCAGTTAAGGTAACGTTCCTTATTTCCGGCATAAAAAAGGCAAAGGTAGTACGCGAAGTAATATTACGTTCGCCGGAAGCCAGTAGATACCCCGCGTATTTTGTAAATCCCGTAGATGGAAAATTAAAATGGATACTGGACGCCGAAGCCGCCGGCGAATTATGAGCGTTTACTCTTCGACCTTAATATCGAGGAATACGGTTGTGCTTTTTCTATTTTGTTTATACTTTCGTTTTGGAATAATTAGAATTAAGATGGTATTAATAATTACGGGCAAAGATTCAAATAGTCTCACAACTTTTTGAATTTTTGTATATAAAATGATTTTCCCTGAAACCGTCTATAAAAATATGTTTGCCGCGCTTCAAGAAGCAGAAAAAGCATTCGAGGAGAACGAATCGCCTATCGGAGCGGTAGTTGTTTATCAGAATAAAATAATCGGCAGAGGCTACAATCAAACGGAGCGGCTAAAGGATCCAACCGCACACGCAGAAATGATTGCAATTACTTCCGCCGCCAATTATTTAAGCGACTGGCGACTGAACGAATGCGACATTTACGTTACCGCAGAACCGTGTATTATGTGCACAGGAGCTCTGCTTTTATCGAGAATCAAAACAATCTACTTCGGCGCTTATCAACCGAAATTCGGAGCCTGCGGTTCCCTCCTCAATCTGATCGAAACAAGTAATTATAATCATAAGCCCAAAGTTTACTCCGGAATCTACGAAAGCGAATCGAAAGCGTTACTGGAAGAATTTTTCAGGAGAAAGCGGGAGCCTTAAAACTAAAAGCGGTTTGTTAATTAGGACATTTATAACTAATTTTCGCCGTAAAAATTTCTTTTTTAATCACAAAATAACGAATTAGCTATGCAGATAATAATATTCGGAGCCCCCGGAGTGGGCAAAGGAACCCAAGCTAAAATTCTGGCTTCCAAATTAAATCTGGCTCATATTTCTACAGGCGACATTTTACGAGAAGCAATCAAAAACGAAACCGAACTGGGACTGAAGGCAAAGGAAATAGTCCAGAGCGGCGGACTTGTTCCGGACGAAATTGTCGGCGGAATTGTCAAAGAAACACTTCAGCAGGAAAGGTGCAAAAACGGTTTTATCCTCGACGGATTTCCGAGAACTCTTCCTCAGGCTGAAATTCTAACCAGAATTCTCTCGGAATTAAACAACGAGAAATTGTATCTAATTAAACTCGAAGCCGACGACAATGTTATCATCAATCGACTTTCGAACAGACTTGTATGCAGCCAATGCGGATATATAATCAATAAAGACGCGCTGACTGACAATCCCAAATGCCCTTCCTGCGGCGCCGAAAACAGCTTTGTCAAAAGAAAAGACGACGAAGAAGAAGTAATCAAAAACAGACTGAAAGTATACCACGAAACTACAGAACCGGTATTCGAATATTACAAAGACAAAGCCGAAATAATCGAAGTGGACGGCACAAAGCCGATAGAAGAAGTTAACCAGGCAATCCTCGATAAACTAAACGGCAATTAATATTAAGGCAGTCTTATCCGCAGATGTTAAATTCCCGGCGGGCAGGACTGCCTTTTTTTAATTTTCTTTTTTCTTCAAAACTACTTTAACAGCCTTACCGTTATCCAATTTCAATATTTTTGCGTTGTATGCCCGTATCAATTCGTAATTATGAGTGGCAAAAATAACCGACGTGCCGCGCGAATTAATTCGTTTCAAAATAGAAAGAATTTCATCCGCCGTTTCCGGATCGAGATTTCCGGTAGGCTCGTCCGCCAAAATCAAGAACGGCTCGTTAATGATGGCTCTTGCAATTGCGACTCTTTGCTTTTCGCCGCCGGATAATTCGTCCGGCATATTCGTCTGTTTGTGCGTTAAACCGACTTCCGAAAGCGCATGAATTATGCGTCTTTTAATTTCCTTCCTCGGAGCGCCTGTTACCTCGAGAACGAATGCAAGATTATCGTAAACATTGCGGTCGCTCAGCAACTGAAAGTCCTGAAAGATAATTCCGATTTTTCTTCTGAGAAAAGGAATCTCTTTTTTCTTGATCGAATCGGAAGAAAATTCGCCCACCTGTACATATCCTGAATCCGGAAAGCAGTCCATATAGATCAGTTTTAAGAGTGTCGATTTTCCGATGCCGCTTTTGCCGATTAGAAAAACAAACTCGCCCTGCTCCACCTGAAGGTTCAAATCCTGAAACACAGGCTGATTCGGATACGAAAAATCTACGTGATTAAATATCAGCATGACTTTTTCTTTAATATAAATTGAGCTCTTTCGGAATCCGGTTTCACGTCGTCAAACGTAAAAGCGTCAAAACAATTTTCAACATACAATCCGCTCCCGTCTATCGCTTCGAGATATTCTTCAATTGTATAAATTCTTTGACGGTGTTCTTCGTAATATTTTGTTCCGTCTTCCATTATAATTTCAAAATTGTTGTAATGAATTTTTTCTTTTTTATCATAGTAGCTTTTTTGGGAATACTTAATTTTGCCGAATTTTCCTTTCCTGTTGAGATACTTTGCATGTTTTATGCTGTTGGGCTCGAGACTAACGTCAAAAGTAAAAATGCCGGGGACATCCAAACATCTCTTTACTTCGGCGAATAACATTTTAAGCTTTTCTTTATGCAAAAGATAATTAATGCTGTCGAAAGTTGAAAAGATAAAATTGAATTTATTCTTAAACGGCAACGACGTCATGTCGCAGCAGACAATTTTAACGGGTTCTCTTATCAACTTCAGCATATTGACCGAATAGTCGGTTGCAACGTAATCGGAAAATTTATTCGACAAAAAGCGCGACAATTCGCCTGCGCCTGCCGCAAGTTCGAGAGCTCTGTATTCATCCGCTTCGAGTCCCGCCGCAATTTCCAATAAATATTCCGCCCAGTCTTTATAATCGATTGAGCGCATCAGATGCCCGTAAATCAGAGCCAATGCGGAATATTGCGGAGCGGTTTTATCGTTCATTCTTTTTTCTGTTCCGTACGATTTTTTCAGCCCATAAAATTGCCTCGATCATACTTCCCGCATTCGCCTTTCCTTTGCCCGCAATATCGAAAGCAGTACCGTGATCGGGCGACGTTCTTACAATCGGTAAATTTGCAGTGTAATTAACTCCCCTGTCGAAATAGAGCATTTTGAAAGGAATCAACACTTGATCGTGGTACATACCGACAATGCCGTCGAATTTTTTATAGAGTCCCGAACCGAAAAAAGCATCTGCGGGAAACGGGCCGTGAGCATATCCGTATAAATCGACAACCGGTTTTATTATCATTTTTTCTTCTTTACCGATGATGCCCTGTTCACCCGCATGAGGATTGAGTCCCAATACTGCAATTTTGGGTTTCTTTATTCCTGCTTCTTCCGAAAGCGTCCGGTAAAGAATTTCGAGATTATTTTTAAGCGCCCTTTTATTGATCATTCCCGGAACTTCTTTAACCGGAACATGAATCGTCAACAAAGAACAGATCATCTGTTTCGACAAAAAGACCATCGAATATTTTTTAGCGCCTGTTAAATGCGCAAGCAGTTCGGTATGTCCGGGGAAGTCGATTCCCGCAAGCGACAAAGCCTCTTTTGAAATAGGCGCGGTAACCATCGCGTCGCACAAATTATTTTTTACCGCCTGAACCGCGCCGAGCACAGCCTTATAGGATAATTCTCCGGATTCTTCGGAAGGCTTGCCCGCAGTCAGCCGGGCTTTCCCAAGGTCGCAGATATGAATATTATATTTGCCGCTCGCCTGTTCTTCGTCTTTAATTATTTCATACGATATATTAAAGTTGAATTTTTTTCTGTATCGTTCAAATATATTTGCAGGAATGTAAATAAAAAATTTGCGTTTACGCGACGCCAGTACGGACACGGCTTTCAGAATTATTTCCGGACCGATACCGTTGATATCTCCGCATGTGATTGCAAATTTAGACATCTATTTCTCTAATCTGTAATTGCCCAGTCCCTTCTCGTCGACAAATATAAATCTCTTCCCGATATTTTCATAATACCAGAATTCTTTTACAACGCTGTCGGAATAATCCCGTTCGATTTTATCCGGTTTGCCAAATTTAATATAAGTAACGCCCCGGTCCGTAAGAGCTCCTTTTTTATCCGTCATAGTGGAAAAGTTTTCTTCGGCATAATCAGCGCGTCTGTAAAATTCATGCATCAAATCGTTGTAAACTGAATTGCCAGACGGAAAATGTTTATTCCAATAATCAATAAGACCGTTGAACAATGTACCGGAACTGTTTCTTTTTATTTCGTCCGACGCTTCCTTGCCCATTACGGCGCCGAGAATGTCTATTGCGTATTTAACGTCGCGTAGAACGTAAGGCTTATCGATCCAGGATATTTCCAGGAAAGTTCTGTACAATAAAGAATCGTTATTATAAATACTAATTTTTGCTTTGCCTTCATAGAGCCGGCTGCTGAAACTATTGAGCGTCAAATACCGCCCTTTGTCTCCGCCGCTTAACACATAAAGATTCTTATCACATTCTTCAACCGACAGAAATCCGTTTTCTATTTTTTCAATAACCGTGTCGGAAATAACTTTGAAGTTTTGCTCTATCTTTACTCTTAAATTTTCCGCGGTAAAAGCATTCCTCATCGGTAGAATCAAACCGTAATTCTTCGCGGCAAACGGAATTTTATTCCCGTAATTCACAAGCGGGAATGAGTTTACACCCGGACACTCTTTTGTATATAACTCAATAATTACGGGGTCGTAAAAGTCTTGGGAGCCGCCGACGAAAATCGTGTCGAGTATAACAGTATTGCCGCTATTCAGAAATGAAACGGAAGGTATTAAATAATATTCGCCGTTGTTGATTCTGAAGTACGTTAAAGCTTGTGAATAATTATTCCGGCTCTCTGTTTGTTCGTACGAGCCGGCAAATACTTCTTTGCTGATTGTTTTTCTCTCTACTACCCGGTCTTTTTGAAATAATTCAAAAGTTACCGTGTAACCGGACGCATACTTATTTTGCTTTTTCTGAAAGATAAGACGATCGTACGGTATTCGCACGGAAAGATAAAGATAATTCGCGCCTTCGCCCGGCAACAGATTTTTTTCTATTAATACACCGGCTCGGTTTTGAGCGGTCACGCGGTCGGCAGTAATGAATAAATTAACAAGTAGAGCCAGAAAAAGAGCTAACCTGGTCATCTGGTTAACTATTCATGCTGGCTAAGAATTCTTTATTATTTCGCGTGCCTTTCATTTTATCGAGCAGGAATTCCATCGCCTCCGTGGGATCGAAATCCGAAAGGAGTTTTCGCAGTATCCAGACTTTATTGAGTTCTTCTTCTGTCATCAGCAGCTCTTCCTTACGCGTGCCGGATTTATTAATGTCGATAGCGGGGAATATTCTCTTGTCGGCTAATGTGCGGTCGAGCACCAATTCCATATTTCCGGTTCCTTTGAACTCTTCGAAAATAACTTCGTCCATTCTGCTGCCCGTGTCGATAAGCGCCGTTGCAATAATCGTAAGACTTCCTCCGTCTTCAGTATTGCGGGCGGAGCCGAAAAATCGTTTCGGTTTATGAAGAGCGTTAGCGTCGACGCCGCCGGACAAAATTCTGCCGCTGTGAGGAATAACGGTATTGTGCGCTCTTGCCAAACGCGTAATACTGTCGAGCAATATAACAACGTCGTCGCCGGCTTCCACCATTCTTTTGGCTTTTTCGATTACCATATTGGCGACCTGAACGTGACGCTCGGCTGGCTCGTCGAACGTCGAACTGATCACTTCAGCCTGCACGGAACGCTGCATGTCGGTAACTTCTTCAGGGCGCTCGTCGATTAATAGCATGATTATTTTAACTTCCGGATGGTTTCTCGTAATCGAATTTGCAATTTTTTGGAGAAGAATTGTTTTGCCTGCTTTCGGCGGCGATACAATCAATCCTCTTTGTCCTTTGCCAATGGGCGCTATCAGGTCGACAATTCTCATCGAATATTCGCCCGGAGCCGATTCGAGTTTCAATCTCTTCGTCGGATAAATAGGAGTAAGGTTATCAAAGAGCGTACGTTCTCTTATAGCTTCGGGATTTTTACCGTTGACCGCTTCCACTCTTAAAAGAGCGAAGAAGCGTTCGCCTTCCTTCGGAGGTCTTACCTGACCGCTGACAAAATCGCCGGTTCTCAAACTGAATCTTTTAATTTGCGAAGGCGAAACGTAGATATCGTCGGGAGAGGGCAAATAATTATAATCCGCCGAACGCAAAAATCCGTAACCGTCGGGCAGCACCTCCAGAACGCCCTTCGAAAAAGTCAATCCGTCTTTTTGCGATTGGGCTTCGAGAATTTTAAAAATTAATTCCTGTTTTCTTAAATCGCTGTAGCCGGTTAGTCCGAATTCCTTTGCTATTTTATAGAGGTCAACGATTTTTTTGGATTGAAGTTCTGATATGTCCATTGGCATTTTATTTTCCTGCAAATTGTGATTAATTAAAATGGTATTTTTTTAAAGGGGTTTAGAGTCAATTCTTATACGGTTTAGTTGTAAATAACGCAGAAGTCATCTGAGGTTCATTGGAAAATTAGCTCACTATTCATTCATAGTCAAGTAAATTGATTAATTTCCGATTTTAATTTACCGAGCAAATAGATGCTTCCGAGAACCGCCAGACACTCGTTTTTCTTATTCATAATAAATTCTTTGATCGTTTTAGCCGGTTCGTAAAGAGGGATTGCATTTATCCCCGCTCTTTCAGCTTCGTTAATCAATTCTTCCACAGAGGCAGATCTTTCAAGACCCACAGAGGTTACATATATAGTATCGAAAATAGCGCCTAACTTTTTAATCATGCCCGATATTTCTTTGTCCTTCATAGCCGCAAAGATTACGCTTCTTTTTTCATAGCCGTCTGCTTCATTTTTGAATTCCCGCAAGAAAGTATCAATCCCTTCGGGGTTATGAGCGGCATCGAAGATAACTTTCGGATATTCGCTTATTATTTCGTAGCGTCCCTGAATGTTTGTGTTTTCTATAACTTTTTCGATACCGGAATCGATTACCAGTCCGTCATTAATGTTGAGAGTTTCGTTCAAGGTTTTTAGTGCAAGAGCGCAATTAATTAGTTGATGGTAGCCGATTAACGGTGTTTTGTAAATATGAAATCGTTGGTTTTTCAACGACAAATTTACAAAATCTTTTCCTTTTTCTGCAAAATTATTTAGAAAAAATATCGAAGATTTTTTTTCTTCGGCAATAGCGCCGAATACTTCCGCCGCAGCATGATCTACGTCTCCTATAAAAACCGGTCTGCCCTGTTTGATAATGCCTCCTTTCTCTCGCGCAATTTTCTCTATGGTTTCCCCGAGTATGTGAGTATGCTCCAGACTGATTGAAGTTATTACCGACGCCAGGGGAACAACCAAATTAGTCGCGTCGAGCCGTCCTCCCAAACCGGTTTCAATTACCGCATAGTCTATATCCTTTCGTGCAAAATAATCAAACGCCATTGCAGTCGTAACTTCAAA
The DNA here is from genome assembly GCF_051488665.1 of Melioribacter sp. Ez-97. Classification (NCBI taxonomy): domain Bacteria; kingdom Pseudomonadati; phylum Ignavibacteriota; class Ignavibacteria; order Ignavibacteriales; family Melioribacteraceae; genus Melioribacter; species Melioribacter sp. Ez-97. Next base: position 128,892 of record NZ_JBPSEG010000002.1, read on the forward strand.
AAAAGTTATCTCGTTTTCTATAATATATTTTTCATACTTGTTATAAAATTCGGCTATAAACTCATCTTCTATAAGATTGCTGTTTATCTGGATTCGTTCGTTAAAGCGGACAAAGTGAGGCGAACTGTACAAACCGGTTTTAAAGCCCGCAGCCATTAGAATACTGGCAATGAAAGAAGCCGTACTTCCTTTCCCGTTACTGCCGGCAATATGAAAAACTTTGAGTTTCTTTTGCGGATTATCCAGCGCCTCGAGAAATTTTTCTATGCGTTCCAATCCCAGTTTAATATGGAACTGGCGCATCGAATAGAGTTTGGTCAGAATAGCATTAATATCGTTGTCAGATTTCATACGAAGCGGTTAGATCGGCGATTCTGCTGATCGACATTTTATTGCAATACTCAATTAAGCCTTCGATAATTTCTTCGCCCGCTTTGGGATTGATAAAATTAACGGTTCCTATTTGAAACGCCGAGGCGCCTACGATCATAAATTCGACGGCGTCCTGCCAATTCATAATTCCGCCGATTCCGATTATCGGTATTTCCACATTACGACTAATTTCAAGCACTTTAGCGAGAGCCACAGGTTTTATAGCGGGTCCCGATAATCCGCCCGTCACGTTTTTAATTTTGGGTTTTCTCGTCCAGATGTCGAATGCGGTTCCGACCAAAGTATTAATCGCCGAGACGGCGTCGCCTCCGTTGTCTTTCACAACTTTGGCGAATTCCGAAATTCTCGATACGTTTGGCGACAATTTAATTATAACCGGTTTATCGGTGACCGCTTTGACGCTCTCGGTAATTCTGGCAACCGCTTTCAAGTTATTACCGAATTCAAGTCCGCCGTCCTTAACGTTGGGACACGAAACGTTAATTTCAAAAGCCGCTATCGCTTCTTCGTGAGTAAGAATTCTCGTACACTCAACATATTCTTCGACTGAGCTGGCGGCTATATTACAAATAATAGTTGTATTTAATTTTTTAAGAAACGGAATTTTTTCTTTGATAAACACTTCAACGCCCACGTTAGCCAACCCGATGGCGTTCAGCATTCCCGAAGAAGTCTCGCATACTCTCTGAGGAGGATTCCCGATTCTCGGTTTGAGCGATAAAGATTTGGTTACGATTCCTCCCAATTTGCTCAAATCGGTGAATTCCGCTATTTCATTTCCGTATCCGACTGTTCCCGAAGCCAACAATACCGGATTTTTTAATTTGAGTTTTCCAATTTGTACGGATAAATCAATCATTTTACCCTATAATTATTTGGTCGGAATTAAATACCGGTCCGTCTTTACAAACGAGATAATATCCTTCGCCGGCAGATTTTTTAATAGGGCATCCCTGGCAAATACCGAAACCGCAAGCCATTGCCGATTCCATCGAAAGCTGGCAATCGTATTTATTCATTGAAACTTTTTGTAACGCTTTCAACATCGGATTAGGACCGCACCCGAAAATTCTTATTTTTTTATTTTCTAAATTTTGAACCTCCGACTGAAAACATTCGATCACATTCCCGTGGAATCCTGCGGAACCGTCGTCGGTGGCTACCACAATATTTTTCATTCCCCATTTAATAACCTGTCCGGAGTTTCGCGCTCCCATAAAAGTAATAAGCTCCTTGCCTTCAAGTTTCTTTGTTAATAACGGAAAAGGCGCGGCTCCAATGCCTCCTCCGACTAACACTGCCGTATCGTAATCTCCTTCGGTATTAAAACCGTTGCCCAGAGGTCCCAAAATATTTAGCCGGTCTCCTGTTTTTTTCTCGGAGAGCATTTTTGTTCCTACGCCGTGGATATCGTACATGAAATAGATAAATTCGTCTTCCGTATAGCATACGCTGAAAGGACGGCGCAGCAACGGGTAATTTGTCTCCGACACTTTGATATTGCAAAATTGACCCGGTTTAACAGACTTTGCAATCTTCTGAGCTTTTACTTTTAACAGATAAGTATGATCGTTGAGTTTTTCCTGCGATGCGACTGTTGATAATTCGGTATACAAATGAGGCTCTTTTTTTAGTCGACAAATTTAAATATGTTCGTCCGAAAAACAAAAGGAATAAGATTATTTTTTAAGAATCGAATTTTCGATAGCGGTAATTTTATCCAATCTTCTTTGATGCCGTTCTCCCAGGAATTCCGATTCGAGCCATACTTTAACAATCGATTTTATCGTTTCCTCGCCGAGAGCCCTGGCGCCTACTACAATAATATTTGAATTATTATGTTCCCTTGAGCTGCGCGCCGAAAATTCGTTATAACAGGTCGCAGCCCTTATGCCCGGAATCTTATTAGCCGCAATTGCCGAAGGAATTCCGGTGGCGTCGATTAAAATACCGCAATCGGCTTCGCCCGAATTAACTTTATTTGCAACTTTCAAAGCAATATCAGGATAATCAACCGAATCTTCCGTGAATGCTCCTACATCCTCAATCGAATATCTGTCTTTCAATAATTCGACAAGTATCTTTTTTACTTTCACTCCGGTATGATCCGATCCGACGGCAATTTTTTCGAAAGATTTTTTACCCGGTGCAGATTGATTCCGGTTTGATACAATTTCGATTTTTTTCCGGATAATTAAATCTCTGGCAGCGGGAGTAATAATATAACTCCCGCCGACAGTCAGACTGTTCTTGCCCGATTTAATTACGTCCAGAACATCTTTTTCCGTAATGAGCTGTTTCATAAAAGTTCGGACCTTTTATTCATTTTAAGATAGTCGACTACGTCGCGCACGTTTTGCGCTTTGTCCCTGCTGCAAACCAGCAGAGCGTCTTTTGTATTTATAACGATTAAATTTTCCGCTCCGATAACAGCGGTAAATTTTTTGGGAGAAAACACATAAGAATTATACGAGAATTCCGAAAAGATATCCCCTATCAGCACATTGCCGTCGTCGTCTTTTTCCGAAATTTCGTAAACCGCTTCCCAGCTGCCGACGTCGTTCCAGTAAAATTCCGCTTTTGTAAGATATACATTTTTCGATTTTTCCATCACACCGTAATCGATCGAAATGCTCTTGAGCTGTCCGTAAACATAAGTCAATTGTTTAACAAAGTCTTCCGACCCGATTGCCTTTTCTATTTCGAGCAAGCCTTCGTATAAGTCGGGCAGATATGTTTTGATTTCTTCGAGAATAGTATCTACGCGCCAAACAAAAATGCCCGCATTCCAGAGGAAGTCGCCGCTTGCGATGAATCTCTTTGCAGTGGAGAGATTCGGTTTTTCGGCGAAAGTCAACACTTTATAAATTTCCGGACTTACCTCTTTCTCGTCGAACTGAATATACCCGTAACCGGTTTCCGGTCTGGTCGGTTTTATGCCGATAGTTACAAGTCCTTTGTTCTTATATGCAAAGTCGGCGGCTGTCGAGAGACATTTTCTAAACGCCTCGTCGTCTTTAATCAAATGGTCGGAAGGCAGAATCAGCGTGACGGCTTCGGGGTCCCTTTGTTTAATCAGAATTGACGCCAGCCCTATACAGGCTGCCGTATTTTTTCCGAACGGTTCGTCGATTATATTCTCTTGCGGTATTTGGGGTAATTGTTCGACGACCCTCATTTTTTGTATCTTATTGGTAATCACATAAATATTCTCGTTTTTCACCAAACCTTCGAGACGGCCGACGGTATCCTGAATCATGGTATTTTCGCCGAAGATTCTGAGCAACTGTTTCGGTTTTCTTTCTTTACTTCGCGGCCAGAAACGCGAGCCGACTCCGCCAGCCATTATAACTGCATATAAATTCATCAGATCACCCTTTTTGTTTGAGAAATCATTTTTCCAAAATTTTCCGCCCGATTTAAATAATTCGTAATGTCAACCTCCTTGCCTCTAACAACTGCAACGATAACTATTAGACAGGCTCTCAAAGCCTCGATTGCCGAATTGCTCGGGGCTACTTTTTTATTGTGAATTGCTTCTAGTCCCTGAACGAAAATAGAGTGCATATTTGAAATTATTTCAAAACCGATTTTCTGCGATAAGTTCCCGTTCTCTTTCATAGTACTGATGTAATTATTAATTTCGTTCTCGGTATAGTCGTAGCGCGCAACCCGGTTCAAAAAAGCGTCGATCTCTTTTATCGGTCTTAATATCCGCGCTTCATATTTTTCAAAATTAAATTCTTCATCGGTCTCCAGTCCGTCAAAAATAATTTCCTTTTTAAGATCCTCCGTAGAAGCTCTTTTGGGCGTTTCAACCGCGCTTTTAATTGTTGACAAGTCTGGTTTATTAACTGGTTTCCTTTTAGTGAGATCGATTTCCACATTTGAATCGGTCGCGGCAACTTCCTTTTGCAAAATTTCTTTCATCTGCTGAGGCGTTACAATATCGAGCAGATTGCTGACATCGCCTATCAGATTGCTGCTGTGGTTTTTAAATATGCCCGACAGCTTTAGAAAATCGATCTTTCCGTTTTCCGTATAATTATAGATTTCGGTGAGTTTTATTCCGAGTTTGGACAACTGCGTAATTTTCTTAAACCGCTCTATCTCTTCGAAAAGATTTTCGGCTTTTGTCAGATGCTCTCTGAGAATTGCAAGCGATTCAATTTTTTCGGAGCTCAGTCTGAGCTGATTAGCTGCCGTCATTACACACTGGATAATATAATTTCTTGTAAAATCGAATTTCATCCTGCCCTATAACACAATTTCCTGCAATAATATAAGACAAATGTAATCAATTTTAATAATTCAGTCACATAAAATAGTTAAGTAAAATTAGCGGTCTGACGACTAATTTGTTATCTTTCCCTAACACATTCGGGAGGACAATATGTTACTGACAACAACAAACGCCATCGAAGGGAAAAAAATAGTTAAATATCTCGGCATCGTTAGCGGCGAAGCAATTATGGGAGCAAATATTATCAAGGATTTATTCGCAGGAATCAGGGATATCGTAGGCGGCAGATCAGCCACTTATGAAAAAGAATTGCGAAACGCCAAAGAGCTTGCTTTAAATGAAATGGCGCAGGAAGCAGCCATAATGGGCGCAAATGCCGTAATTGCCGTCGACCTCGATTACGAAACTGTTGGACAAGCGGGCAGTATGCTGATGGTTTCTGCCAGCGGCACTGCCGTTGTCTTAGAGGACTAAAATATAAAAGTAAACCAGATAATTCCGATAGCTACTGTTATAGCCGTAACAATTATACCCGGCTTCAAATATTCGCCGAAAGTAATCGTTATGTTGTCTTTTTTTGCTGTTTCGGCAACGATTAGATTTGCAACCGAACCTATCAGCGTTAAATTGCCGGCAAACGTCGACGCCATGCCGAGTACAAGCCACGATTGCTCCGGATTGGGCATTACCTGTATTACAGGTTTCAGCAGCAAGACAGCGGGTACATTTGAGATTAGATTACTCATTATTACGGTAGCCAATGAAAACGAGAAAACGCTCTCCGTCAATAAAGGATTAATTGTAGTTGACAGATAAAAGCTTAATCCGGAAGTTTCTATCGATTTAGTTACCACAAAAAGCGCAGAGAAAAAAACAAGCAGCGACCAATCAATTTCATTGAACACTCTTGCCGGTTTCAAACGTCTTGTGACAAGCAAAAGCGCCGCGCATGCAAAAGCGGCAATCGGAATTTTCATTCCCGCAAAAAGCAATACAACCATCAGGAAAGTCGATATTGAACTCTTTATCAGCAAAGGCTTGTACGGTTTAACTTCCTCTGTTTTAATCTCATCGAAGTATGTTTGGTAAAATTCTTTTTTATAGACGAACCTCAAAACGATTAACGTCGCTAATAATCCGGATACGGAGGGAATTATCTGATAAGCCATATAATCCGCGAAAGAAATTCCGGAGGCTATACCGATAATCATATTTTGCGGATTTCCGATTATCGTCATTGCCGAGCCGATATTCGCAGACAGCGCAACCCCAATTAAATACGGTACCGGATTTCTTTTAAGCGTCCTAACAACTTCTATAATTAACGGCGTATAAACAATTACAATCGTATCATTCAGGAAAAACGCGGATAATATTCCCGATGAAAAAATTATAAGAGTCAGAAGCTGATAGGGCGTTCGCGCAAACCTGATAATTTTAGAAGATAAGATTTTGAAAAAGCCGCTTAACCTCAGATTGCCGTTAATAATCATCATCGAAAAGAGCAAAACAATCGTATCCATATCGATTGCGCTATAAGCCTCGAGCGAGTCGATCGCGCCTGCGAGCAGCAAAGCAGCCGCTCCCACAAGCGCAATCGAAGCTCTGTTCATTCTGAATTTCGGAATCCTTCCGACGGCAATTCCGTAAAGCGTGATTAAAATTATTGCCAGACTTACAATCTGAACTCGAGACACTTAACTTATCCTTCGCGCTTAACTTTAAATCCTTTCATCATCCACTTTTTGGCCAGGAGCAGTCCGAGCGGACTTAATATTGCAATTAGTCCGTAAATGAACCACATTGTTTCAGTATTCATTTGAGAAGGAGGCGTATCTGCGGGGCAATATTTCATCAAAAACCAGCCGGAATAGAGACTCGTTACAATTTTAGTAAGGAACCACGGGAACTGACCAATTCCCATATAGATCCCCGTCATATTCTTCGGGGCAATTTCGGCAACCCATTGCAAAAAGCGCGGCTGCCACATTGCTTCGCCGATTGTCATTATAATTAAATATGCCATTAAAGTATTGATATTGGGACCCAGCGCAAGAATAAAAGTGGGGAACGCCATGACAAACGTTCCGATTATCATCATGTTGTAAGTATTTCTTTTAGTTGTCAAAGCGGCAACCATCGGCGTTAATATGAAAATGAGTATCGGATTAAGGTTGACGAAAAATTCAAAATTATCCTGCACGAATCCTTCGAAAGCTCTGCTTGTATAGAGAGGCAAAGTAAGCCAGTTATGAGCAAACAACGTCTGCACCGGAATTAATATGAAAATAAAATAGAGAAAGCGGAAATCGCGCAGAGGGAAATTCTTAATATAAAATTGCACTTTTTCTTTGAAGGTCATATTCTTCAGTTCGTCGTCGTCTTCTTTCTCTTCGTTTTTGTTTTTCGAAGCTTCCGCTACGGCTTTCTCGTAAGCATTTTTCGTAATAACGAAATAGACAATAAAGATGCCCACTACGGTCAAAGCCACATAAACCCAAAAGACTCCGAGAATGCCGTAGGCTTTTCTGACGGGAGGCGATATTAGACCGGGCAGAAAGCCGCCCAGATTCATAAGAGCATAAAGCATAGCGTATCCCATTGCCGCAGTTTTTTCATCGGTTAATTTTTTTACGCCTGCGTAACACGCGGGCTGATAGATTCCGTATCCGATAATAACGCCGAGTATTCCGACCATCGAGAGAATATGCGCAGACCCCCACAAACCGGGCTCTCCCATCGCGGGCGCCACCGTTAAAATTATTCTGCCCACCAGCATTGCCGAAAGAGCAATTAACAAGGATTTTCTCAAGCCGATCCAGTCGACCGTAGCTCCCAGAAACAGCATACTCAATGTGATGCCGGCGGTCAGGAATCCGACCATATTTCCGGCTCTTATGTCGTCCAGACCGATATATTCATTAAAGTAGATTGCAAGCAACCCGACTATTCCGAAATAGGTTAGTCCTTCGAGCATATAAGATAAATTCAAGCCGAACAAAGCTCTCGATGTATGAAGCAGGTCTTTGAACGGTTGCGTTATCTCTTTCAAAGTGCTCTTCAGTATATTATTTTCCCGAGACATATTAACCTCATGATTTTGTCTATATTATGTTAACTTCGTACTCCAGTTCAATACCGTATTTATCGTACACCGCAGCCCTTACAATTTCAGCAAAATCCAGTATCTCTTTCCCCGAGGCAGTGCCGTAATTTACAATTACCAGAGCCTGGTCTTTATGCACTCCCACATTGCCGATACGTTTTCCCTTCAAGCCGGATTTCTCGATCAACCACGCAGCCGGTATTTTATAAATTCTTTCGTCGATTTTATGGTACGGTATATCCTTGTATAAAGACTGCAAAGAATCGAGTTTGTCTGCGTTAACGACGGGATTTTTAAAGAAGCTGCCCGCATTGCCCAATTCAGACGGATCGGGTAATTTCGATTTCCTTATCGCAATAACTCCGTTACGTACGTCTTCTATGTCGATATCGTCAAAACTTTTGTCATGGAAGTATTCTTTTAAAGCGCGATATTCGAGATTCAATCTTTTCGATTTGCTCAGTTTAATTACAATCGCTATAATCAGGAATTTGTTTTTCAGTTTTTCCTTAAAAATGCTCGAACGGTATTTCAAATTGCAATTGTCAGCCGGCAGAATTTCTTTTTTTAGCTCCTGTAAATTCAAGCCTTCCACTTCCACCAGACAATCTTTTAATTCCACTCCGTAGGCTCCGATATTTTGAATCGGCGCCGCCCCGACGGTTCCCGGAATAAGCGACAGATTTTCAATTCCGTACCATCGTTTTTTAACCGTAAATTCTACGAGCTCGTCCCATGCTTCGCCTGCCGACGCGCGAATCAAAACAGAGGAATCGTTTTCCGAGATTATTTCTATTCCCTTTTTGTTGAAGTGAATAACGCTTCCCTCGAAGTCTTTCGTAAACAAGACGTTGCTGCCGCCCCCTAAAATCAAATAGTTCCCGGGAAAGTTATTTCGGAGATAGTTTAAAAGTTCTTCTTCATCATCGCACTCGATAAATTCTTTGGCAACAGAGTCTACGCCGAAAGTGTTGTATTTTTTGAGCGAGAAATTTAAATGGCGTTTCATCCAATAAAGTTTCCGTATTTAGAGATTGACAAATATCCGCAAATTCTTACTCAAAATATAAGCCCGCTTTCGAGTTTTTTCCAATTAATTACTTCAATATTTTCTCCGTCGCTCCTCAATATTAGAGCTCCCTGCCTGTCAGTTCTTAATATGCGTACATCCGTCTTTATTAATAAAGCTATAACTTCCGGCGAAGGATGTTTGAAGTAGTTTCCCTCTCCTGCCGATATAATAGCGTAAGAAGGGTTGACAAATTCCAGAAACTTTTCCGAGGTGCTTGTTTTACTGCCGTGATGCGCTACTTTTAATACGTCCGAATGCAGAAATTCGCCATAACGATTTATTAATTCGTTCTCTATTTTTTTAGACGCGTCTCCCGTAAAGAGAAACGAAGTATTCCCATAAACAATTTTCAATATTCCGCTTCTGTCGTTGGAATTTAGAATATCGTTGTCTTTATTAACGTTCAAAACGTAGAGGCGGGATTTCGGATATTTAATAATTTTATGGTCATAATACTCATACGGTACGCGTTTGCTCTTTAAAAGATTTTCCAATTCGATATCCGACCCGTCGCTCGAATCGATTTCGGGTTTGAAAAGATAATTAACCCTTCCCTCTTTTATAAGCGATATAAATCCGCCGTAATGGTCGTTGTCCACATGAGAAATGAAGCCGTAGTTAATTACATCTATTCCCAGATAATCCATAAGCGGGATAATAGTTCTCTTCCCGTTGTCGAAATATTCCGTTGCGCTGCCGGCGTCGATTAAAATGTAATCGCCTGCCGGTAATCTTGCCAGGAACGCGTCGCCCTGTCCAACGTCGATTACCATGACCGTTAGTTTGTTTTCCGGGAAATATTCGTAATTGTCTATTTTCATAAATAAAATCATAACGGCGACCGAAAGGATTGCAGCCGTAATTCGGAAGGAGATATTCTTGTAACGATACGCCAAATATCCAAGAAATATAAATACGAGATAAAATAGTATCAGGTCGTACCAGGAGAATTGATTAATTCTTACATAAGCAAAATCGATCGAGCCGATAAAATCGGCGACCGTTAACATTAAATGGGAAAAAAGGATTGCGGCAGACGCGTATAATTTTCCCAGGAGCGGAAACGCCGCCGAAAATGCCAAAGTTACGATTCCAAGCGATACTATAATTCCAACTAACGGGATTACAATAAGATTCGACAATAACGCTATAAGCGATACTTTATGAAAATAAATAATCGTAAACGGCAATGTTCCAATTTGAGCTGCAAGAGATACGGACATAAACAATAAAATATTTTTTAGCCATCTTTTGTTTTTTTGATTAAAGTATTCACGTCCGGCTATCACGTTGTTAAAATACGGCGTTAGCGCAAGAATAGAGAGCACGGCGGCGAACGACAACTGAAAACCGGGTTCGAACAATTCGCCGGGATTGATTAATAAAATTACAAATGCGGCTATTGCAAGAGTATTGAACGGAGACGAATCCCTGCCGGAATACTTAGCTATTATATAAGTGGACGCCATAATAACCGCTCTGGTAACTGACGGCGGCGAATTTGTGATAATCATGTAAACAACCAGTCCTGATACCGTAAGCAAATATCTTATCGTTATATTAATACGTTGGAACAAAACAAAAAACATAAAAGCAATAAAACCTACATGTAGTCCCGATACGGCCAAAATATGAATAACACCCGCATTTATAAACTTTTCTTTTATTTCGTAATCGATCATATTTCTGTCTGCCAGTAAAAGTCCGCGGAGCAATGACGCCGTGATAAAATCGTGCTGTCTAAATATCATTTTGTCTATCGAGCACCGTAATTTAAATACCAGATCGGGGAAGAATTTTCTTTCGCTATCCGTCAGTGTAAAATTATCCGAATCATAGACATAAAAGAGCGCGCTTATTTTTCTCCTGAAAAGATAGTCCTGATAATCGAATTCTCCGGGATTCCTTTTATCCCTCGCCTTCATTAATGTCCCTTTCATTCGTACGCCGCTGCCAACCGATATCCCGTCGTAAATACGCCGTAAGTTTTTGTTTGTCGATATTATGGAGCAAAAAATATTCACTCTCTTTTTGGATACGCTGCCGTTCTTTTTAACGCTGTCGACTTCAACGGTGAAATTCAATCTGTCCTTCCTTATTAAATCGACGCTTATAATTCTTCCGTATAAAAAAGCGTTTCTGTATTTCGGGAGGGTATAAGGATAAGTCGTCTTTTCGGATTCGGAGAGCGCATAATGAAAAGAGCCGGCTGAAATTATCGTCAGAATAACTACAGCGTTGCCGTAAGCCGATTTATATTTAATATACAGTATCAAAGACAGAAGAAAAAGAATTAAGAGCGGCGGGAAGATTATATTTATTGGAAGCTTGAGTATCGATTCGAGTATTATTCCGCAAATAAAAAATACTATAAATTTTATCAGCGGATATTTATTCACTCATATAACTCCATTAGTGAGTCTTTTATATCGTACAGCGACTTGATTTTCGAAGCAATCCTTTCGGCATATTTACCGTATGTCAAACCGAGCGCGGGATTGAGCGTATGAGTACGTACAGTGAGGTCTTCGAAGTTGCCGTGGTCCGAACAGATTAATAGCGTCATTTCGTCGGGAAGTATTTTAACGAGGCTGTGCAAAAAGCCGTCGAGCGTTTTAACGGTGAGGTCGAACAATTCGAGATTTCTTCCGTGACCGAGGTGATCGGTGTGAAAATATTCGAATAACGTAAAATGATTACGGGAAGCTATTCGAACCAGTCTCTTTGCCGCCAATTCGGGCGTAATGACTTTTAATTTGTAATTCATTTTATTGACAAATCTATAGTTGTCGATATCCGCGCTAAGCGCCCTGCCTTTATGAACGTCGCTTATCTTATTCAGTTTAACTCCGCTCAGAAGACAGGATAACGTTGTAACGCTCAACATTCGCCTGCCTTTTTTGACATAGTCGAAAAATTGTTTCGGGTATGCATTTACAAAAGTAACTTTCTTTCTTTTGCGCTTAAGCTCGATAAAAATATTTTTTTCTTTAATAATAGGAACAAGAGTCGAATAAGGATACGGTCCGAAATGTTTGCCGATAATTTTCGGAGCGTTGACGCCGCAGAAAATAGAAGTTTGTCCAGTTCCGCTGAGCGGAATATCGGGCACTCCCATTGTTGCGTCGACAGGAAAAACATATGAGTTCTTTCCTGTCAGGCGTTGTTTGCCGAGATGAGGAATTTCTCCGAAAAGTTCCTTGAATATTTTAAAATCGTATTTGAAGAAGGGATTGTTAACGTAGTCCTTTTTCCCGATTCCCACCCCGTCGATGAATATCATCAAAACCGACTTCACATATTTCCTTTTTCTTTTGATTCTACGAGTAAAGTTACCGGACCGTCATTAAAAATTTTTACAAGCATCATAGCGGCATATATACCGTTTTTAATTTTCGCTTCGCCAAGATTAAATTTCATTCTTTCGATAAACTTTTCGTATAAATCATTTGCCGTTTCCGGTTTTGCCGCCTCCGAAAAACTGGGACGATTGCCGCGCCTGGTATCGCCGTATAATGTAAATTGAGAAATTACGAGAACTTCGCCCCCGATATCTTTGACTGACAAATTCATTTTGCCCTGACTGTCTTCGAATATACGCAAATTGCTGCATTTGTCCGCTACAAAGTTTACGTCTTCGATTGTGTCGCCTTCTTTAACGCCAAGCAGTATTACCATGCCTTTCCCAATCGAAGCGAAATGTTTGGGTTCTTCAATTGTAACGGAACCTTCCGATACTCTTTGCACCAGAGCTCTCATTGTTTTTGTCCGTAGATTATTCTGTCGATTTTTTGATAATCCTTAACAATTTCTATATTGTTGAAATCGTACTTCTTCATAATCGAATGAACTTCGGCGGATTGTCCCTGTCCCAATTCAAAAAATAATCTTCCGCCGGGCGATAAAAATTGAACTGCCAGTCCGGTAATTCTTTTATAAAAACTGTATCCGTCTTTATAATCCGTAACTGCGATTTCGGGTTCGTAACGCGCAATTTCTTCCTGCAGTTTATTAAATTCATCATAGCTTACGTACGGCGGATTCGAAACAATTATATCAAAGCGGATGTCCGGGAACAGATATTCTTCAAAAATATCTTTTTTAATAAATTCGATTGAATCCGAAACATCGTGCAAAGTTGCATTGTGCTGCGCTAGTTTAATCGCATCTTCGGATTTGTCGATAGCTACAATTCTGGCGTCTTTTAAATTAAGAGCAAGCGCTACGGCAATATTCCCGCTCCCCGTTCCGATGTCAAGAATCTTGAGCGATTCCGCGTCTTTATGCATTTCAATAATTTTTTCAACCAACAATTCAGTTTCCGGTCGGGGAATAAGCACGGATTCATCGACGTCGAATTTCAGTCCGTAAAACTCGGTATAGCCCAAAATATATTGCAAGGGTTCCCTGGCTCCTCTGCGCCGTATCAATTCCCTGTAGCGATCGATTTCATTTTCTTTAAGAGGTTGATCGAAGCGCAGGTAAAGGTCCATCCTCTTGCATTTAAGAACATCGGCAAGCAACAACTCTGCATTCAAACGCGGCGACTCTACGCCTTTTTTTTCCAGATACTCTGCGGACAAAGTTACGGCATTGAGAACTGTCAACATGTTATTCTACTTCTATGAAATCTCGAACGTCTACAATCATCATTCCGGCTGCTTTCGCCGCTTCGACGCCGAAGTCGCCGTCTTCATATACAACGCAATATTCAGGTTCTGCGCCCAACTTTCCGGCAGCATAGAGAAACATATCGGGAGCCGGTTTGTGTTTGATATTGTCGTCCGCCGTTACAATCAAATCGAAGTATTTATCGAGTCCGGTAACGGTTAAAGACTGGATTACATTTTCCTTAGAGCCGCCGGAAACTACAGCCATCGGCAATTTATTGTGATATTCATAGACAATCGAAGCTACAGGTTCAATCGGCTTTATGGAATCGGCGTGTTGTCTGAAATATTCATTTTTGGTTGAGACAATTTTTTCCGGGTCGGCGTCGGCGCCGAACTGCTCGTTATATAATTTAATTATTTCCTTCGACGGCATTCCTTTTTTCGAGAAGAAAAAATCATAGTCAAATTTATAACCGTAAAAATTTATGGCGTATTCCCATGCTTTCAAATGTAAAGGCATAGTATCAACCAAAGTTCCGTCGCAATCGAACAATAGCGCTCTGGCTTTGGGATCGGGCTGCATATTTGTGCTCCTTTCAGAAATTCTAAGATTTTGAAGTACAAATATACTTATTTCCCCGAATAATAGATTTCATTCCATTTCAATTCTTTTTTGAACTGATTGATCTCCGTCGAATTGTCAATCAATAAAAACTCGACGCCGGCAATTTCGGCAAAGTCGTACAAATATTCCGAAGTGACGGACTGACTAAAACAAGTATGATGAGCGCCGCCCGCATAAATCCAGGCAGTAGCCGCAGTATGAAGGTCGGGTTCCGGTTTCCATAAGGCTCGCGCAACAGGCAGTTTGGGAAGTTTATGTTCCGGTTCGACAACTTTAACGTTATTTACTATTAACCGGAAGCGGTTGCCCATATCAATCAGAGACGCATTGAGAGCGCTGCCGGGAGCGACGTCAAAAACCAATCGAGGCGGATCGTCTTTCCCTCCGATTGACAAAGGATGAATTTCGAGTGTCGGTTTTTCTGCTGCTATCGATTCGCAGACTTCTAGCATATGTGCGCCGAGGACCAACGGATTTGCGGGGTCTAAATGATAAGTATAATCTTCCATAAACGAAGTTCCGCCATTCAAACCGGAAGACATAACTTTAACCGCTCTTACAAGAGCGGCGGTTTTCCAATCTCCTTCCGCCCCGAAACCGTACCCTTCCGCCATCAAACGCTGGACGGCAATACCGGGGAGCTGGCTCAATCCGTGCAGGTCTTCAAAAGTTGTAGTAAAACCGGCGAAGTTTCCCTCTTCCAAAAACTTTCTCATTCCGGCTTCTATTTTTGCCGCTTCGTATAGCCGGCGGTAATTATCATCCCCCTCTTCGAAAGGCGTATTTATATTGTAAGATTTTTTATAAACTTCGATCAGTTCTTTAACCGCAGACTCGCTTACCTGGTTTACACAGGCAACTAAATCGCCGACTCCGAAACCGTATACCGAGTAACCGAGTTTTATCTGGGCTTCAACTTTATCGCCTTCAGTAACGGCTACGTCCCTCATATTATCTCCGAAGCGTGCAATACGCGCCCCCTGGGAATCAGCCCAAGCTATTGCGGCTCGCACCCAAACTGCAATTTTACCGATAATATTTTCATCCTGCCAATGTCCCGTTACAACCTTTCTATTCAATCCCATTCTCGTACAGATGAACCCGAATTCGCGGTCGCCGTGAGCAGCCTGATTCAAATTCATAAAATCCATATCGATCCTGTCCCACGGAATGTCGCGATTAAATTGAGTGTGGAGATGCAAAAAAGGTTTGTTCAGCAAGTTCAATCCTCTTATCCACATTTTTGCAGGCGAGAATGTATGCATCCAAAAAATCAAACCTGCGCACCTGGAGCTGCTGTTTGCTTCGATAGCCAGATTAGCAATGGCATCCGGCGTTGTTAAAACATCCTTGAAAACAATTTGAACCGGAATTTTGTTTTTGGCATTAAATGCATCTACGATTGCAACCGAGTTCTCCTTAACCTTGGATAGAGTTTCCTGACCGTATAAATGCTGACTTCCGGCGGCAAACCATATTTCATATTTATTAATATCAATCATTTTTCCCCCTGTTGTTTCTGTTGACCGTAATAAGCGTTGGGTCCGTGTTTTCTCATAAAATGTTTGTTTAAAATGTGGTCGGGCAAGTTCTGAACGTCTTTGTTTAACGACAAAGTCTTAAAAGCAATTTCCGCAATTTTTTCGAGAATCAAATTTTTTTCGACTGATTCTTCGGGAGTTTTTCCCCAGCAAAAAGGTCCGTGTCCGGCTACAAGCACTCCGGGAACCGATTCGATATTCATCCCCTTCAATCTTTCGATTATAACCAGACCGGTATTTTTTTCATAATCATTTAAAACTTCGTCTTCAGTCAAAAATCTTGTAAGAGGCACCTGACCGTAAAAATTGTCTGCGTGGGTAGTGCCGAGGCACGGAATTTCCATAAGCGCCTGGGCAAAGACCGTTGCATAAGTGCTGTGAGAATGAGTTATTCCGTTGATTTCCGGGTAAGCTTTATAGAGTTCGAGATGAGTCGGAGTATCGGAAGAAGGTTTCAATTCGCCTTCGACGACTTTGCCGTTCATATCGACCACAACCATATCGTCGGCTGTCATCTCGTCGTAATCGACGCCGCTCGGTTTTATTACGACGAGGTTTTTATCTCTGTCGATACCGCTTACGTTTCCCCATGTCGAAATAATAAGGTTATATTCCACTAGCCTTAAATTAGCGTCGAAGACTTCTCTTTTTAAGTTTTCAAGCATTATTCACCGCTCCTGACTTTATCTCTTATTTTTAATAAATCTTTCATTACGTTATAAAGATTTTCTTTATAATCTTTTGTGCCGAAAGAATCGTGCAGCTGCGAATAAAGCCGATAAAGTTCTTTATATATTTCGTGATTCCGGGGAATCGGATTATAAACTTTACTGATTCCTGTCATCGATTCCTGAGCGTCAATAATGAAATCGTAACCGCCTGCGGACTTTCCTGCGGCAACGGCGGCAAATATAGCGGCTCCTAGCGCGGGCGTCTGTTCGCTTCGGGATACTTTCATAGTACGGTTTGTAATGTCGGCATATATCTGCATCAATAATTTATTTTTAACTGCGAGTCCTCCGCAATTGACTACTTCCTCGACACGGACGCCGTATTCCTCGAGTCTGTCGATAATCTTCAAAGCTCCGAAGCCGGTAGCTTCGATTAACGTTCTGTAAATTTCAGGCGCGGTAGTATGGAGCGTTTGACCGATTAACAAACCGGTCAAACGGACGTCTACCAGGATTGTTCTGTTGCCGTTATTCCAATCGAGCGCCAGCAGACCGCTTTCGCCCGGTTTCAGTTTTTCCGCTTCTTCGCCGAGCATTTTGAATTTATCGTCGATTGTATTGCCGAATTTGTCCGGTACGAGATTATTAACAAACCAAAGGAAAATGTCGCCTACGCCCGATTGACCGGCTTCGATGCCAAAGTAATCTTCCATAACCGATCCGTCTACAATGCCGCATACGCCTTCGATATCGTTCAATTTTTCTTTACAGGGATGAATCATAATGTCGCAGGTGCTTGTGCCGATTATCTTAACAAGAGTTCCCTTTTTAATTCCCGCACCGACGGCGCCCATATGAGCGTCGAATGCGCCGACAGCAATTGCAGTCTCTTTGCTAAGTCCAAGTTTTTCAGCCCATTCAGGCGATAGGTTTCCGATTTTAACATTAGAAGGATAAGCCGTTTCGTAAAGTCTGTCCCGTAGATCTTCCAGACCTGGCGATAGTTTTTTCAAAAACTCTTTGTCGGGCAAACCTCCCCATTGTTTGCTGTACATAGCTTTATGACCGGCGGCGCAAACGCTTCTTTTGATTTCTTTCGGATTGGTATTGCCCGTCAAAGCGGCGGGAATCCAGTCGCAAATTTCAACCCAGCTGTACGCAGCTTCAAATACTTCCGGGTCGATATTTTTGCAATGCAAAATTTTGCTCCAGAACCACTCCGACGAATAAACTCCGCCGATTTTAGCTAAATACTGAGGGCGAATTTCCGAAGCTACTCTTGTAATGTAAGCCGCTTCTTCATAACTCGTATGATCTTTCCACAGCCAGACGTACGCATTGGGATTATCCTTGAATTTTTCGTAGCTGCTCAAAGGTTTTCCATATTCGTCTACGGGCATAGGACTGCTGCCGGTTGTATCGACGCCGATTCCGATTACGTCTTCGTTTTTAAATTCTGGATTATTCTCTCTGGCAATACGAAGAGCTTCTTTAATTGTTACTTCTATGCCCTTTAAATAGTCGGCGGCATTTTGTCGGGCAAGTTCGGGATTTTTATGGTCTATAATAACCCCGTTTTCTCCCGTAGGATACGGAAAAACATAGCTTGCTAATTCCTCGCCGTTCCCCAATTCAACTATCAGGGAACGGCATGAATTCGTACCGAAATCGAGTCCGATTGTATATTTTGCCATGATTATTACCCGCTGAAATAGATATAAGCGCCGAGAATCATAAGTACAACAATAATTGAAGCAATAACATCAACCGCATTCCAGCTTGCGCGGGATTCCCTTCTGTGCTCGTCCGTAATCGTTCCGAATGTCAATCCTTTTATTTTTTCATATTCCGGTTCTTCGGTTGCGTAACTTACCGCATACATAACAATAAGACTTACCAAAAAGATAAGCAGACTGTAATACTGGAAGAAGATATTATTTAATATCCATAAGAGAGAACCCTGTTCGTACTGGAAGCCGGAGACGAGTTTGACCGGAGTGTCGATAGCGAGCCTGAAAATTCCGAGAGCAAAGCCGCTGAACAAAGCAGCCAGAGCGCCTTTGGCATTCAAACGTTTATTAAATATTCCCGCAAAGAATACAACGAAAATCGGAGGAGCAAGATATGCCTGTACTCCCTGCAGATAATCGTACAAACCTTTACCGCCGCGAATTACAGGCAGCCAGAGCAATCCGATTATAACCATCACGGTTGTCGCTACTCTACCCACCCAGACGAGTTTTTCCTGAGTGACATGCGGTTTTAATCTCGAGTAAAAGTCGATCGTAAACAGCGTTGAACAAGCGTTAAATACGCCGGCTAAAGAACTCATTAATGCAGCCAGCAGACCTGCAACCACCAATCCTCTGATGCCTACGGGCAAAATATGAGCCACCATCATCGGAAACGCCTGTTGCGCATTGTCGCGAATTATCTGTCCGTCCGGACCGATTAACTGTTCCGAGAAAGCAGGCACCTTGCCGCTTACAGCCAACGCATAAAAAATGATGCCCGGAATAATAAAAATGAAAACGGGCAATAATTTAAAGAAAGCTGCTGCAATCGAGCCTCTTCTGGCTTCCCTTTCGTTCGGAGCGGACAAAACGCGTTGAACAATATACTGGTCCGTAGTCCAGTACCACAGACCGATAATCGGAGCGCAAAAGAGCATTCCGATCCATGGATAATTATCGTTAAAATACCATGCCATTCTGCCCGCTTCTTTTACGGGCGCCCAGGTTGCTTCGACTCCGGCAGGCACAAGAGGTTTCCACAAGTTGAACATTTCCGAGCCGGCGATTGCTTTCAGTTCGCTCCAGCCGCCCAAATACTGTAAACCGAAATAAGTTACGAGAATCGAACCGATAATAAGTATTATAGTCTGAAGCGCTTCCGTATAAGCCACAGCAGCCATACCGCCCAATACCGTATAAATACCTGTTATAACGATTACAAGTATGGAACCGATCCAGAAACTGTCGAGACCGAGAAAATTTATATCAGGCAGAAGAACGGAGAAAACAATACCTCCTGCGAATACTCCGACAGCAATTTTAGTTAATACATAAGCCACCAACGAGATACCGGAAAGCACCGTACGCGCGGTCGGAGAAAACCGGCGTTCCAGAAATTCCGGCATTGTATAAACTCTGGAACGAAGATAGAAAGGCACCATTACCCAGCCCAGCACCAGCAAACACCAGGCGTGTAATTCATAGTGAGCCATCGCAACGCCGTCGGTAGCTCCCGAACCCGCCAGACCGACAATATGCTCTGACCCGATATTAGATGCAAAAATTGAAGCTCCTACTATAAACCATCCCAGATGTCTGCCTGCCAGGAAATAATCGTCGGTGGTTTTTTTCTGTTTTTTGATAACCCACCAAGCAAGCCCCAATATGATGGCAAAATAGCCAAATATTATAATCCAATCGAGAGTGTAAAGTGTGCTCATAACGGTACCATCTATTTGTTGTGAAATATTGATTATTTCATAATGCCGAAATGATAAACGGTTTTTTGACGATAAAGTTCGCCCGGTCTTAACAGAGGCGAAGCGAAATTATCTTTATTCGGTGAATCGGGGAAAAATTGCGGCTCCAAACATAGAGCGGTTCTGTAATTATATTTTATGCCTCCTTTACCTACAATTGTTCCGTTTAAAAAATTTCCCGAATAAAATTGAATGCCTGGCTGATCGGTAAAAATTTCCAATACCCTTCCGCTTTCGGGGTCGGTAACCGTTACGGCTTTTCTCACTTTACCGTTATAACCGTTCAAAGCCCAATTATGGTCGTATCCTTTGCCGTACTTCAGTTGAGTATAATCATCGTTAATTCGCGCTCCGATTGCAGCCGGCTTTCTGAAATCCATCGGAGTATTATCCACCGGCGCTATTTCGCCCGTCGGTATTAACTCCGAATCGATAGGAGTAAAATTATCCGCATTAATCGTCAGGATGTGATCTAGAATGGTATTTTCAAAATTACCCGACAGATTATAATACGCGTGATTGGTAAGGTTTAATATTGTGGGTTTATCAGTCGAGCCCGTATATTCGATGACAAGATCGTTGTTGTCGTTCAAAGAGAATTTTACTTCCACGTCTACATTACCCGGATAGCCTTCGTAGCCGTCAGGACTGCGAAGTTTCATAACAACGTACGAGCTCGTATCGCCGGCAACTATATCCGAATCCCATACCAATTTATGGAATCCTTTTACTCCGCCATGAAGATGATTGTTGCCGTCGTTAATTGTAAGTTGATATTCATTATCATCGATTCTAAATTTTCCTTTGCCGATACGGTTGGCATATCTTCCGACGGTAACGCCTATAAAAGAATTGTCGTTAACGTAACCGCTCAGAGAATCGAATCCTGCTATAACGTCGGCGAAATTACCGTCTTTATCGGGAGTAACAATCGATACAAGAGAAGCGCCGTAATTGGTAAGTTTAACGGTCATACCGTTGGAGTTTTTCATAGTGTAGAGAAAGACGGGAGAGCCGTCCGGAGCTATGCCGAAATTATCTTGAGTTATTTTGTTCCCGTGGTTTGAAGAGCAAGACAACATAATTGCCGCCAGCAAAATAATTGTTATTCTCCCCATAATAATGCCCTATAAAATTAATAAAAAATTTGCCGGGTACTTAAAGAAATAACACAAATCGAAATTCTTGATGTGAATAATAAAACTATAATTACTTTTTTCAAAACATTTTTTTGGAGAACTTTGGAGAGGAGCAAAGATAGGAAGGGTATCCCGAATACAAGGATACCCGTAAAATTTATTTTTTGTACGTGCTCAACAGATAGTCCGCAACGGCTTCGGCTTCCGCCGGCTTGAGTCCTTGATTAGGCATGGCGGGATAATCGGGATTTACTTTTACCGGATTCAAAATAAATTTAACCAACTCTTCTTTCTTCCCTTCGTATTTAGGAAGAGTTTCGTTATAAGGCGGACCTACCAGTTTCTTGTCGAATTGATGGCATGCGATACATTTTCCATTGTAAATATCCGCGCCGTTTATTACTACTTTCTTCAAGCCGTATTCTTCTTCAAGTGCGGATTTATATTCATCGTAATTTGCCGCAAGCAATGCAAATTGCTTTTTCGTCGCCGTATCCAACGAAGAATATTCCTGCATTACAATGAAGAATACCGCCAGAACGAATAAATAGACTAACGACGAGGCATATCTGATTTGAGCGTCCCTGATCATAAGATAAAACAGAACGCTAATAAACATGACGACAAAGAGCGCCAATAGCGTATAAGCAAACAGATTGTACGACAATGCCTGATTCGATTTTACCATTATCGATATGATAATAAACAAAGGCAATATTATCGAAATGACCAGGCCTGTTCTTAGTCCGAAATTTTTTATAAAGTCAAAGTATTTTTCGTCTGATTTAACTGCATCGGAGGAATATGATTTATAAATAATGAAAGCTGCTGTAAATCCTAAAGAAAACAAAATTATCTGTAAGAATCCCGCCAAAGTCTGCAACGAAAAAATTATATGAACAAAATAATTGCCGGAGTTCCATAATTCCGGGCGGGTCGTAAAATTCAATGAACCTGCAAATAAATAAACGGACGCCAACAATAACGATAGTCCGAATACGCCGGATTTTCTCAAAAGCTTATTGGTACGACTCAAGTAGAAAGACGATTCTTCTTTAATTTCTTCTTTAATATTTTCATTCTCGGTTACAGCGCCCAGTATATCTCTCATATGGAAGCTGTATTTGTACGTATAGACAAATATAATGGCGGCGATATAAACTATCGAAGAAAGAATGATATAGCCTGCGGCAGGCGCATTCGAAAGGTGCAAAAGTTGAGCCACGCTGAACGCTATACTCAACAAAGGCACCAATCCCAGTCCGAACGCTGATACCTTATTGAAGGTTACCAGGTCAATAAGAAATTTTGAAAATTTATAATGAGCGGTATTGTTGTTTTTTTCGCTTTTGTTTTTAAAGAAAAGAGAAAAAGTCAGCGATCCAATCAGCAAACCGACATAGGGAATAAAAATCAATAATGCCAGCGCCATCAAATATTTAAGCAGAACCATATGATGCGCGGATTGCGGCAATACATATTTGTCTAAGAATTCCATATACGAACCATTAAATTTCTTTTAGGAATAATTTACTTATTGAAATTATTACTGTAATTACAAGGACAAACAAATTTACTTTTATGAACGCTTCTTTGAACAATACTCTTTTAACGCGCGCGCTTTTATCATAGAAATACGACTTAAGAATACTTTTCGTATCGAAAATAAGCCAGGCGCTAAGCAGCAAAAAAGCCATAAAAGAATAGAGACTGAAATTGACCGAGTAAAACGGAATAAACAAACTGCTGACCGCCAGGGCTACAATCCAGATGAAAGTTATTCTTCCCAATTGCGACTCGGAGAAATTTGAAGTTAATACGGGGAAGCCGGCTTTTTCATAATCCCTGCTGTGCAGCAACAGCAGAAGCCAGAAGTGAGGTATTTGCCATATAAAGAAAAAGAGCGCAAGCGATAAAATTTGCAAATCGAAAAGGCTGCCTCCTGCGGCAGTATAACCGATTATGGGGGGTATTGCGCCTATCAGCGAGCCGGGAATTATTGCAAGCGCATTGATCCTTTTTAACGGCGTATAAACAAAATTGTACCAGATCAAAGCAAGCAACGAGAGCGCCAATGAAGTAAAGTTTGAACTGAAATAAATAATTAATCCCGCTCCCACCGCCAAAATCAGAGCAATCACTCCGGCAGTTTGAACCGAAATTCTGCCCGCCGGTATCGGTCTCCCTTTAGTCCTGTCCATCAACTTATCTTTGTCTCTTTCCTGTATTTCGTTAATAACCGAGGAGGCGCATGCCATTAAAAAAACGCCAAAGGTGACTATCAGCATTTGCCAGGTAATAGTTTCGGCATAAAGAATATACCCGACCGATGTTGACATCGCCACGAAAGCCGTAATCTTAACTTTTGCCAATTCGGAAAATAATTCCAGAGCATTTTTGAGACCGGCAATACCGAGCGCTTTAATATCCGTCAATCCGTACGTTAATCCCGCCATATTCTATTCGCTTTCTTCGACTGTTTTATTTTGGTTGTACCATTTTTCGAAATCGGACTTTTCCATAGCGACCACTTTAGTATACATCATTGAGTGGTTCAAACCGCAATACTCGGCGCACGCAACGTCGTAGTCTCCAGGTTTAACCGCCGTAAATGAGAGAAAGTTAATCTTATTTGGTATTGCGTCTTCTTTAATTCTGAAAGCGGGTATATAAAACGAATGATTTACATCCATCGATTTTAATTTCAGAACCACCGGCTCGTTTACGGGAACGTAAAGAGTGTCTGTTCGCAAACCGTTTTTGTAATTAAATTCCCAGGACCACATCCTCGCAGTCACGTCCACTTCAAATGCATTTTCGGGAATTTTTCTTATTTCGCTGAATCCCGTATATCCGTAATAAAACATCGACAAAACGATTAGCGTTGGAATTGTTATCCAAACTATTTCGAGCCATATATTGCCGTGGATATCAACCGGCTTACGGCCTTTTTTCCGGTTGTATTTGAAAACAAAATAAATCATTGTTATTGTAATGCCCAGAAGGAGTATAACCGAGATTCCGACTATATAGAGCATTACAAAATCAACTGTTTCCGTATGTACTGACGGTGCAGGCGACATTTTTAAACCTCAACGATAAATAAAATCAAAAAATGTTAATACAAAAATTATCAATAATGTTAATCCGCTAAGAGCCAGAAAAACTTTAAAAATCGGCTCGTCGAATTTAATATGCATAAAAATGTTGATTACCAGAGCCGATTTAATAGCTGCTATAAACATTGCAATCATTAACGTATAGTCGCCCAAATGAATACCGGCGACGGATACTGTAATCGTAGTCAATGCCAACAACGATAACCAAACAATTATATAAGTGTTGTAACCGATTATATGTTTTTTATTTTCCATTTCGTTGCCTCACTGTATAAGATAAAAGAGCGGGAACAGAAAAATCCAGATCAAATCTACCAGATGCCAGTAGAGTCCGGCGTTTTCAAGTTTGGTATAATTATCGGGAGTAATATCGTTTTTTATTATAAAATAGAGCATAAACAAGAGCACAACAACTCCGATAAGAACGTGAAGACCGTGCAATCCTGTCATTACGTAATAGAGACCGAAGAAAAGAATCTGACCGTTCGGTCTTCCCAACAACTCTTCGGAGCCCGGGAATATACCGTGGTCTATTTTTGACATCCATTCGAAATATTTGTTTACCATAAACATCAATGCAAATAGAATCGTAATCGTAAGCATTATAATCGATAAAAATTTATTTTTCTTCTGAATTGCAGCAATCGAAAGAGCCACGGTAAGACTGCTCGTCAGAAGAATTACGGTGTTAAGCGTACCGATACCGGTATTAAGCTCCATTGCGGCAATACGGAATTGGTCGGGATACTGGTATCTGTAGACGGCATATGCCAGGAACATTCCTCCGAAGAGCAGCACTTCGGTAAACAGGAAGAGCCACATCCCCAATTTAGCTCCCACATCGTCGCGATGAACGTGCGCCGCTGTATGATTATCGGCTGCGCTGTTATGATTCATTTTTCATCTCCTTGAGCTGGCTGAAATCGTAAGGTTCATGAGTAACCGTGGGTATTTCTTTGAAATTTTCCATTGGCGGCGGAGAAGGTATATGCCATTCAAGCGTAACGCCTCCCCACGGATTCGGACCCGCTTTCGGACCTTTACGCAATGAATAGATTAAATTGCCTGCCATTATAAAAATAGCCAATGCCAGAATCCACGAACCGATTGTGGATATTTCCTGCAATGTGGCGAACTGAGGCAGATAATCGTAATATCTTCTCGGCATTCCCATATATCCCATAATGAACTTTGTAAAATAGAGCATATTGAATCCGATAAAGAAAAGCAGGACGGCTAAGTTTGCCGCTTTCTTGAAGTACATTCTGCCGAACATTTTCGGGAACCAGTAATGAAGCGCGGCAAAAAAGATTGTTCCTGTTCCGCCAAACATAACATAATGGAAATGCGCCACTACAAAATATGTATCGTGCAAATGGACGTCGGTAGCCAACGAACCGAGAACCAAACCCGTCAACCCTCCGATCGAAAAGAGCACTATGAACGCCATCACCCACAAAAACGGCGTTTGCGGATCGATTGAACCTTTATACATTGTGGCGACCCAATTAAAAACTTTAACTCCGCTGGGCAAAGCCACAATAAACGTCAATAGAGAAAATATCCATCTGGCTGTGTCGCTCATCCCGCTTGTAAACATATGATGCGCCCACACCAAATAACCGACGAATGCAATTGCAAGCGACGACATTGCAATAGCTTTGTAACCGAAAATCGTACGCCTTGCAAATGTCGGAATGATTTCCGAGACTACTCCCATTGCCGGCAGTATCATAATATAGACTGCCGGATGCGAATAAATCCAGAACAGATGTTGATATAAAATCGGATCGCCGCCCAATGCAGGGTCGAAGATTCCCACTCCGAATGCGCGTTCAATAATAACCAACAATATCGTAATACCGATTACCGGCGTTGCAATTATTTGAATCCAAGCCGTAGCGTATGTAGCCCATACGAAAAGAGGCATCTTGAAAAAAGTCATTCCCGGGGCTCGTAAACGATGCACCGTGGTAACAAAATTTATTCCCGTCAATATCGAGGAAAACCCGAGCACAAAAGCCGCAAATATCGCCATCGAAACATTTGTCGAACTTCGAACGCTGTAGGGTATGTAAAAAGTCCAACCTGTGTCAATCGGTCCGCCCGGCAGAAACAAAGAAATAAAAACAAGAATTGCCCCGGCAACATAAACATAATAAGAGAGCAAATTCAATCTCGGAAACGCCACGTCGCGCGCTCCAATCTGAATCGGCAGGAAAAAATTCCCGAATATCGCCGGCAAGCCCGGAACAATAAAAAGAAAAATCATTATTACGCCGTGAAGCGTGAACAACGTATTGTATGTTTGCGCGTCCATAATCGTTTTACCGGGCGCAATCAATTCCAACCTCATCAGTATTCCGATAATAACGCCGACAATAAAGAAAAACGAAATTGTGTATAAATACATCAATCCGATTCTTTTATGGTCGGTCGTCAACAACCAGGATAATATTCCCGAATATTTATTTGTGCTCTGCTGATAAAAATTCTTTTCTTCTATTGCAACAGCTCCGTTTGCCATTTTTATTTTACTCCGTTGTCTTACTTCTTTTTTTGAATAATAATACAGCCGCAAAGAGTCCTACCCCGAGCAGCATAATGGCGCCTATAATTCTCGTGATGTTCAATGTATAAGAGCGCCCTTCGGGATCGTAACTATAACAAAACTGAAGAACCTTTGTAATGGTAGGATTTTCTTTACCGGCTTTTGCTTCCAGCATAGCCATTTTAACGTCGAAAGGATTGAAAGTTACGCCGAACAGATAACGAGTAATCTTTCCTTCCGGCGAAAGCGCTATAACAGTCGCCGGATGCACATATTGACTGTCTTTTGTCGGTTTATAGTAAAATCCCGCCGCGTCGGTAACCTTTTTAATATTTACACTGTCGCCTGTTAAGAATATCCAGTCCTCCGGATCGATTTTCTTTTTAATCGATTCCAGATAATTTTTTTTCCATTTGGCGGCAATCGCCGGATTTTCCTTGTGATCGAAACTGAGCGAAATAATTTTGTAATCTCTGCCGGGCTCTAAATCAACTTTATCGATTGTCCACGCCAATTCGTTTAACATGGGACTGCAAATGCCGGGACATTCATAATAAACCAGCGCCAGGAGCACCGGTTTATCGATCAGACTTTTCAAATTTACGGTGTCGCCGGTCGACGTTACGAACCGGGCGTCGTCGGGAATATATTCGCCGAGTTGTTCGTCGACGCCTACGTCCACATGCTTTTGCCCGAGTATTAAACTTGCGGCAAAAAAGATCATCAAAATACTATTAAAAAATAATCTCTTCATTTTATCGACTAATTGATATTAAATATTCATAGATTTTTTTCAAATCATCTTCTTTCAGTTTTTCAATTCCGGGTTTCAGCCCAACGGACAGCGGGTAGTTATTCTTAATTGTCTTGAACTTTTCATACGTAATATTCTTGTCAGATAAAAATGCATAAACCAATTTATTCAGGTCAAACGCGTTTTCGATTATCATTCGAGCCGTAGAATTATTCGGTTTTTCGCTCATTAGTTTTTTTACGATTTCAGAAGTTTTTTCGATAAGATTTTGATTTTCGCTCGAAAGAATTTCGATGGCTTTGCCGACTGGAATTTTATTCGGAATTTCGACGCCCGCCGTAACATTGTAGAGCTGATCGATATTTTTCAACTCTTCTTCGGTTATCGGGGGAAATTCAGCGAATGTCCTGATGTAATGGATGATTGCAAATCTGTCTTCTGGAGGCAGATATTCATAAGCCGCCATACCGTTTTGAATTATTCCTTCCTGAAGAGTTTTGTACATCATGTCGATGGTTCTGCCGTTAGTCCACCCGTCCTGCAGATGAAAATTTCGAGGTTTGGGGTTCAGAGCTGCTCCGGCAGGTCCGTCTCCTCTACCGTCGGCGCCATGGCACGACTGGCAATTTGCATCATAAAGTTCTTTGCCTCGCGAAAGCATTTCTTCCGAAGGCAATTTAACCTTATTCAGATCGACTGCCGGCATAATACCGCCCTTTGCCTCCACGATTTCTTTTTTAACTATCGAACTGTCTTTAACGCCTACAGGCAGTTCGTTAAAAGAAATCGTTATCAGATTATGACCGAAATAAATTCCCGCAATCAAAAGAATCAACAGAAAATAAGGGAAAAACCATCCGAACAATCGGACCGGATTTTTCAGAAGTTCTCTGAATTTAATTTCGTCTTCTACTTTTATCTTTTTTTCCATAGTTATAATCTGAAATCTATTCCGCGTTTTAGTTTCGGGTCGCCAATTGCGACCATATTGTGTTTATTTGCCATATAACCGAATACGGTAATCAGAATTCCCGCAGCCAAAAGAATAAAGCCTATTTCAATCCATCCGAATACAAAACCTTCTTTGGCAAAAGTGGGCATTACCATCCAGTAGAGGTCGTAATAGTGCGCAATTAAAATTATAAACGACATAACAACCAATCGTTTCGGATCTTTTTTGGACGGCTGGGACAGGAGTCCGAAATACGGTATAACGAATCTGATAAATATCAATCCTATACTTACGAACTTCCAGCTTCCTTCCCATCTTTCCAAAAACCAAAAAGTTTCTTCCGGAAGATTTGCGTACCAGATCAATAAGTACTGAGAAAAAGCTATGTAAGCCCAGAAATTGGTAAAAGCAAACAATAAAGCGCCCAGGCTATAGTAGTTGTCGGACGATATTCCTTTTACCAAATAACCGTTTTCAGACAATAATATAATTGCGATTGTAGCCGTTGCCAATCCCGCCAATACCGTTCCCGAAAAATAATAGACTCCGAAAATAGTAGAGAACCAGTGCGGCTCCAGACTCATTAACCAGTCAATTGCCGTGAATGTAACGGTTATAGCAAAAAACGGCATGAAGGCGGCAGATATCTTCGTATTGGTTTTTGTTAATTGCTGGTCTTTTGTAGCGTCCTGCTTGCGCGAATTACGAGTGAGAAGAAAATAGAACAGCCACCATACGGCAATAAACGCCGCAACCCGTATTATAAAGAATTCCACATTGAGGTACGGAGCTTTGCTTTTAAGCAATTCATCCATTTCGACCACTTCAGGATGCATCCAGTGAAAAATATGTCCCATATTCGCCAGAACGGGCAAAGCTACAAACGGAACCACCAGAACGGATGCGGCAATAAATTCAACTATTCTTCTAAAAGGGACGCTCCATACCGCGCCGGAAAGATATTCCGCTCCGATCAAAAATAATGCGCCTACGCCCACGCTGATAATAAAAGTCAACAGTATAATATTATTAAACGCGCTTCTTTCGAGATCCGTCATATAGCCGGCTGCAGAGAGAATAATACCTGCAATTAGGAGAATGTATCCGGCGTTAGTAACTTTAGCGGGTATATTTTTTTTCTGGTAAACGATATCCATATTTATTCCGAATTTTTATTACTCATTTTAAATCGGCTTCCCTCGCGTTCATGGCTCTTTGCAAGGCTCTTACATAATTAACTACAGCCCATCTTTCTTCTTCGTTCAATTGCGTAGAATACGACGGCATTGCGTTTTGTCCTTCGGTTATAACGTGAAATATTCGACCGTCGCTCCAGTTCCTTACTTTTTCGGAATGGAGAGACGGAGGATTAGGGAACTGTCCTCTTAGCCTGCTGTCGCCTTCGGCGTGATATCCGTGACAGGGGCTGCAATATATATCATATTTTTTTTCGCCGAGTTTTAAAACTTTTTTCGACATGGGAAGTGGGTTTATCAAATACTTACCGGCTTCCTCGGGCATATTTTTATAAGGATAAAACTCTTCGCCTCTGGCAACGGTACCTTCGACAGGGGGTCTCATTCCGAAACCGTCTGCAAATACCGCGCTTGTTGATTGCGGCGTCAGTTTGTCCTGTTCCATCATCCAATTAAACGGAACCATATACATTAATTTATTGAGCGTAAAATAAGTAGCGCCCGACGTAATAACCGCAGTCGCCAAAAGAAACATTATAAATTTCGGTTCGAGCAGTCGCGGTTTGAATGAAATTTCGTTTTCGTCATAATAAACGGGGGATATTTCTTTAGCGCGTAACGATTCCAAAAATCTCTTTACTTCTTCTTCATTAAACTTATCGTCTTCGGCATGAATAACCAAGCCGTACTTATCGGACGACACTTGTTTCATGTAACCGGTTCCGTGCAGCGGATGAGCGTTGTTCGGAAGTTTGAAAAAGATAAAGAGCATGGCAAGCACGGTTGCAATCGAAGCCGACAAAACGGTTACTTCGAAAATAACCGGCACATATGCCGGAAAAGAAAAGAGGGGTTTTCCGCCGATTACAATCGGATAGTCGACTGCGGAAATCCAGTACATCAATAACAAAGCCGTCAACGCTCCCGAAAGTCCGATCACCAGAGCAACGTATCCGAGTTTGGAAGGCGGCAGTTTCATCGCATCCGGCATTCCGTGAATCGGATACGGCGAATGAACGTCGTATTTCTTATAACCCGCTTCTACAGTTTTTTCCGCAGCTTCAATTATATCGTCGGGATTATCGAATAAGGCGGAATAACCGTATAAAATTTTATCTTTCATCTATCAATGCTCCTTATGAGAAGGTTGAGCCCCGTCAACAACCGCTTTAACTTCGGCGATCGATACAACGGGCAATGCTTTCGTAAAGAGTAAAATCCACGTAAAGAAAAATCCGAAACTTCCTATTAAAATCATAAAGTCGACCAGGCTCGGCGTAAAATACTGCCAGCTCGAAGGCAAATAATCTCTCGACAACGAAGTAACAACTATTACAAAACGTTCGAACCACATGCCGATATTCACAAACACCGCGATTACAAACATTACGGGGATGGTTCTTCTTATTTTTTTGAACCAGAATAATTGCGGCGCAAGAACGTTACACGAAACCATTATCCAGTAAGCCCAGGCATAAGGACCGAAAGCGCGATTGATAAACGTAAATTGTTCCGGTTGAACCCCGCTGTACCAGGCAATAAAAAACTCCATCGAATATGCATAACCGACCATCGAACCCGTAAGCAGAATAATTTTGTTCATTCGTTCAAGCGTATCGATCGTAATGATATGTTCGTAATTGAAAATTTTTCTGACGAAGATCAAAACGTTCTGTACCATCGCGAATCCAGAGAATACGGCGCCTGCCACGAAGTAGGGCGGGAATATCGTGGTGTGCCATCCGGGGAGTATCGAAACCGCAAAATCGAAACTGACGATAGTGTGAACCGAAAGAACAAGCGGCGTTGCAAATCCCGCTAAGATCAAATAGACCATTTCATAATGCTGCCAGTGCCTGTTAGAAAATCTCCAGCCGAGACTGAATATCGAATAGATTACTTTTTTAATTTTGTTTGATGTTTTCTCTCTCAAAGTGGCAAAGTCGGGAATCAATCCGACATACCAGAAAATCAAAGAGACAGTCAGATAAGTCGATACCGCAAAAACGTCCCACAGAAGAGGCGAAGTAAAATTGACCCAGATTGAATGTTGATTGGGATACGGGAAAAGATATCCTGCCAGCCACGGTCTGCCGGTATGAATTAGCGGGAATATACCTGCAGTCATCACTGCGAAAATAGTCATGCCTTCGGCAAAGCGTGCTATTCCCGTACGCCATTTCTGCCTGAATAAAAAGAGAATTGCCGAAATCAAAGTTCCTGCGTGACCGATACCGACCCAGAATACGAAATTGACAATGCCGAAACCCCAAGCCACCGGAATTTGATTGCCCCACGTTCCGATACCGTAATAAAAAGTCATAAACAGACCGACGACGAACAGACCGAGCATTGACAGAGTGATTGACAAAGCGATATAAAATTTCTTATCCGGCTTTGTCTCCAGCGGTTTCGAAATCAAATCGTCGAGAGACCTCAACGGCGGTCTGCCTTCTATTACCGAAGCTTCGTGCGTGTAATCGACTGAACTCACTGAATTTCCTCCGTATGGATGTTCCTGATTTTAGCTAAATACGAGATGTTCGGTTTCACATTCAAAGTTTCCAATACGTGATATGCAAGGTCGTGTCCTCTTAACTTTGCAATTTCCGAATCCGGGTCGTTCACGTTTCCGAATACAATCGCTTGCGAAGGGCACGCTTGCTGGCAGGCGGTTTGAATTCCATCGCCTTTAAATTCTTCGCCGCGCGCTATGGCTTCGGAACGGGCTTCCATAATTCTCTGAATGCAGAAAGTGCATTTTTCCATAACGCCCCTGGAACGAACTGTAACTTCTGGATTATTTACAAGCGAGGTCAATTCGTTTTCATAATATGCGTCTTCAAAATGATCCCTGTAATTGTAAAAGTTGAATCTTCTCACTTTATAAGGACAGTTATTCGAACAATATCTGGTCCCGACGCAGCGGTTGTAAACCATTTGATTCAAACCGTCGGGGCTGTGATTGGTAGCATTAACCGGACAAACATTTTCACACGGCGCATTGTCGCAATGCTGGCACAACATGGGCTGATTGCTTACCACGGGGTCTTCAGGAGCGCCGGAGTAGTATCTGTCAATTCGAATCCATTGCATTTCCCTTCCTTTGGCAACCTGGTCTTTTCCGACTACGGGCACATTGTTCTCAACGCTGCAAGATGCGACGCACGCATTGCATCCCGTACATTTATTCAGGTCGATTGCCATCGCCCATTTTACGCCGTCGTATTTATGCTCGTCGGTAATACTGAAAAGTTCGTGCTTTTCTTCGTGCAGGAAATGATGATTTTTATTGTATTGAGGAAGCGTGCCTTCCTGAATAATTTTTCTGATACGGTGGAAATCTTTTACAAATGTATCGTCGAGAGAATGGTGTTCCTGCGTTGAAGCAAGCGTATATTCGCCTTTGCCTTTTTTAATTTTCACGCCGGAGTGTATGAACGGCGAATAGTCCGATTTTTTTGAAATGAATACCAGCGGGTTGAAACCGACGCCTTCACCCACTACGCCTACGCTTTTTCTGCCGTATCCGGCTTCGATATGAAGCGTATCGTCGCTCATTCCCGGCTGAACAAATACAGGCAGCTCAAGACTATTTCCGTTATATGAAACTTCAGCCATGTCGTTCATTTCAAGATTCATTTTCTTAGCCGTAGCGGGAGATATCGACAAGTAATTGTCCCACGTAACTTTCGTTACCGGATGAGGCAATTCCTGCAGCCAGCCGTTATTGGCATATCTGCCGTCGCCGATGAAATAACTTTCCGTTATCAACAAAGTATATTCGCCGGACGGAACTTTGGCATTCATCAACACCTTCAACGAGCCGGCATCAAATACGGGCTCGTTAGCGGTTTCATTAAATTCGACGAAGCCGTCGTGCAAAGACGCATACCAGAAAGCTTTGAAATCCGACGCGGGTTTTATTTTATTGTAAATTTGTTCTCTGCAAGTTTCGGCAATAAAATCGCGATACCTGCCGTCATTAAATTCATTTTCAATACCTTCCGACCATCGTAACAATACAGCTTCTTTCTGCCGCGTATCGAATATCGGCGCAATAACCGGCTGTTGCAAACCGTAAACGCCCTTACGTACATAATAGTCGCCCCAGCTTTCGAACTGAACGTTTTCTGGAAGCACATAACCGCTCAAGTCGGCTGTTTCGCTTTTTGAGCTTGTAATCGTAACAACCGTCGGAACGGATTTAAGAGCTTCTGCATAACCGTAGTCTGCCGGTAGATGAAATACGGGATTCGTATCCAGATGGATTACAACGCCGACACTGCCTGCACGCATGCTGTCGCACAAAGCCTGGATTTCTTTCATACCCGACATTGGAAGCAGATCGACGAACGAATATTTCGAGTCGTACAAATTCTTATTACCGAGTATTTCGTTCAGTAAATTAGCTGCAAGATGCATTTCCACAGATAAATTACTGCCCGCATAAACAATAGATTTTCCCCTGTTTGCGTCGAGGTCGTCGATCAGCAGTTTTATTTTTTCATCTTCCTGAAATTCCGCGAGATCGAATTTTCCGAGAAACGATTCGAAATCCGCAGGAAGTTTTAATTCGCTTCCTTTTTTATAAAGAGCGTTAGCCAAGCCCATTAATAAATTAAATTGCTTTAAGGGACTGACTCTAAGCCTGTAATCAGCCATCATCCCGGTAACGCTCATCCGGCTTTCGGCTATGTACAATCTGTTTAATTTTCCGTTATTAACAATATCCCGTCCTTGAGAAAATCTTCTTGTATTTTCGATGTAATTTCCTTCGTTGCCCAGGAAGTCGCCTTCGACGCTGAATATTACATCGGCTTGCTCCCATCGAATCGCAGTATATTCACTCGAGCCATAAGAAATTTCCCATGCTTTTTGGCGCGCGCTTTCATTGAAGAGTTGATAAGAATAAATTTTCGTCGTTGGATATTTATCCTTGAATTGTTTCATTACTCTTAAAGCGGAAGGAGATTTAACGCTTCCGGCAAAGAGAGCGATTTCTTTATTCTCCTCAACGGCTTTTCTCAACGCATCGACAATTTCCGAATCGACTCTGTTCCAGTCCGCTCTTCTGCCTTTGATAATCGGGTAGCGGAGTCTTTCCGGGTCATATAAATTATAAATCGAAGCCTGACCTTTAGCGCACAATTTACCCCGATTAATCGGGTGTTCCGGATTGCCGTCGATTTTAATGGGTCTGCCTTCGCGCGTTTTAATCAAAACGCCGCATGCGCTTGAACATCCTGCGCACGAAGAAGCGTAGTAATTTGCTTTACCGGGCAAAAGATGCTCGGGCTTTTTATTATTATAAGGAACTATTTCCCCTTTATCGCGATAATCCGTACAAGCCGTAGCGCCGATTGCAGCCGTTGCAGAAACCAAAGCGAGAAATTTTCTGCGCGACAGTTTAGACAATTTATCGGGGTCGAAATCCTCGGTAACCCCTTCCATAAACTCATCCTCTTTAAGTTTACGAATCTCTTCGCTGTCGTTATAGTCTTTCAGGCTTTTCCAGAAATCTTTTTTGTCCATAATTGAAACCTTATTTTACTCTTTTTACGGCGTCTTTATGAATGCTTACTTTTATTTTGTTATTGCTCTTAAATTTCAAAAATCTTTTGGGCAATAGACCGGCAATGAATCCCGCCAGAGACAAAACGCCGATTATTTCAAAAAATTTTCTTCTCTTATAAATTCTTTCCATTTTCTCTCCGGCTATCTGTGACAAGCAAAACAATTTTCAGGACCGTTTTTTACGTCCTTCAGATACGGTAAATTTTCATGCGGACTGCGATGGCAATCGAGACACGCAGCCATCGTAAACTGTCTGACCTGAGAAATTTTTTCCATCTGAGCCACGTCGCCGTGACAGCTTTCGCATTGAATGCCTTTATTGACATGGACGCTGTGATTGAAATAAGCGTAATCGGGCACTTTATGAATTCTCTTCCAGGGAACCGGTTTGTTTTCTTCGTAGTATTTTGTGAGTTTAATTATTTCAGGACTATCCTTGCGGGCATAAGTATGACAATTCATACAGATGTTGACGGAAGGAATTGCCGCATGCCTTGACTTTTCGACGCCTACGTGACAATATTGACAATCGATAGCCATATCGCCGGCGTGAAGTTTGTGTGAAAAATTAATCGGTTGTTCAGGCTCGTACCCGAGACCGTCCCGCTCCGGACGCGAAACATAATAGGTAACGATAAAAGTTGAAATAATGACAAATAATGTCAGAGGCAACCGAATTTTAAGAAGATAATCCAAATAATGTTTTTTCATCAATAGCTCTGAATTAAGATTAATAATAAGATATTATGTACAATTATCTGAATTCAAGATTTAAATATACACAACAATGAGAATCTAACAAAAATTCATTAATAGAAAAAATTATTTTTTTCGTTCAACGACAAATTGAACGAGCCCCGAGAGAGAATTTTTTACGTCGCAATCGTCGAACTTATCCAAACATTCCAACGCCTTACGAGCATATTCATTGGCTTTTTCTTCGGCGTAACTAATGCCGTCGTATTTTTTTACAAATTCAATAATGGCATGAACGTCCAGATTTTTACCGCCGTTTTTAATTAATTTCAAGATTGACTTGGATTCATCTTTATCGGCTTCACTCAATGCGTGTATAAGCGGCAGAGTAAGCTTACGCTCCTTTATGTCGCCCGCCAGCGGTTTGCCCAGAACGCTAGATTTACCTATAAAGTCGAGTATATCGTCGCGAATTTGGAATGCAATGCCGAGGTTTTCTCCGAATTGACGCATGGAATTAATTTTATCCGTGTCGTTCGTTGCCGCCATAGCTCCTATTTCGCAGCAAGTCGACAATAACGACGCCGTTTTATCGGAAATAATTCTGAAATAAGTTGACTCGTCGTTATTCAGCTTTCTCGTTTTTCTTATCTGCAGCAGTTCGCCTTCCGACATTCTTTTTACTGTATTGGTAATCACTTTTAGGAAATCGTGATCTTCATTCTCGACGGCTAACATAAGTCCCTTTGCCAGCAGATAGTCGCCCATCAGAACGGCAATTTTATTTTTCCATATTGCATTTATCGACGGAAAATTTCGCCTTGTATCGGCATTGTCAACTACATCGTCGTGCACCAAAGTTGCTGTGTGGAGCAATTCAACCAGTCCGGCTCCTCTGTAACTTCTTTCAGTAATGCCCCCGGAAATTTTACTTGAAAGCAACACCAGCAGAGGACGAATCTTCTTGCCCTTCTGTTTTAGAATATACTTGGCGACCAGATCGACAATGCCTACATTCGACTTTAACGAATCTTTGAAAACGGCATTGAATTCTTTTAATTCTTTATCGACGCTGTGCGATATATCGGAAAGCGTATATATGCTCAATTTTTCTTCTGGAATATTTTTGAAACTAAAATACTTATTTCGTATAAGAAAACCAATGGAACTGCCAGAATAATCTGGGATACCGGGTCGGTTCCCGGAGTAAGAATTGCGGCAAGTATTAATATGGCAATAATTGCATGCCTGCGGTAACGTCTCATTAAGCCGGGATTAAGTATCCCAATCTTTGTCAGAAAAAAAGAAAGCATCGGAAGTTCAAATACGAGTCCGGCGCCGATAATTACGCTTAAAATTATCGAGAAGTATTCGTCGATTGCAAAATTATTTTCGATAGCTTCCGAGCCGAATTCAGCCGCGAATTTCAACGTCAAAGGCAGCATTACGAAATACGCGAATACTACTCCCGCCAAAAAACAAAACGTTGTAAAAAGAACTATCGACGAAATATATTTTTTTTCGTTTTTCTTTAATGCCGGAGCTATAAATTTCCAGAACTGGTAGACTACATTCGGGAAACTAAAAATCAGTCCTACGATTATAGCTACCTGAAAATAAAGGAACAATTGTCCGAACGGTCTGAGATTTTGCAGTTTGATATTTGACTGCCGGGCAGGCAATAAAAGAACGCCGTCAATAATAAAGTCAATAAATACCCATGCAATGATTGTTCCTATTACGATTCCGATCAAGGAATAAATTATTCGCCACCTCAATTCTTCGAGGTGTTCCAGGAAAGTCATTTCGACTTCGCCGGACTCGTTTTCTTCATTCAGGAGTTTGGTGTCTTCCGCCACGTAATCAACCGTTAATTAATTCCGGATAAAGCGGGAATTTAGAGCAAAGCTCTTTTACTTCCGATTTAATTTTATTCAATTCTTCTTCGTTGTCGACGTTTTTAATCGCTCTGTCGATAAACGAAGCAATTATTTTCATTTCGTTTTCTTTCATACCGCGCGTTGTAACAGCCGGAGTGCCGATTCTTATACCGCTTGTTACAAACGGGCTTTTCGTATCGAAAGGAATCATATTTTTATTGACCGTCATTCCTGCGGCGCCCAAAGCATTCTCGGCTTTTTTACCGCTTATATTTTTGTTTGTTAAATCGATAAGCATAAGGTGATTGTCCGTACCGCCCGATACAACTTCGTATCCCAGAGCCATTAATTCCGACGCAAGAGTTTTTGCGTTAGTAATTACCTGTCTGGCATAAACTTCAAACGAATCCTGAAGAGCTTCGCCGAATGCGACGGCTTTTGCCATTATAACGTGCATGAGAGGACCGCCCTGAATTCCGGGCATTACCATACCGTCAAAAATTTCGGACATTAATTTAAGCCTGTCGCCTTTGACGGTTTTTATACCCATCGGATTTTCTTTGTCTTTTCCGATTAGAATCACTCCGCCTCTGGGACCTCTCAATGTTTTGTGCGTTGTGGATGTAACCACATCGCAGTAAGGCAGAGGATTATTCAATAAACCTTTTGCAATCAAGCCCGCCGGATGAGCCATGTCGCACATTAAAAATGCTCCTACTTTATCGGCGATCTCGCGGAACTTTTTATAATCCCAGTCGCGTGAATACGCGCTTGCCCCGGCGACGATAAGTTTCGGTTTCTCTTTTTTGGCTATATCTTCTATTAAATTATAATCGAGCAGTTTGGTTTCCTTGCTTAACGTATAAGAGACGGCATTATAAATTTGTCCCGAGAAATTCACAGGGGAACCGTGCGTAAGATGCCCGCCCTGGTCAAGACTCAGTCCGAGAATCTTGTCTCCCGGATTGAGCAGCGCCATAAAAACTGCCATGTTAGCCTGCGACCCGCTGTGAGGCTGAACGTTTACGTACTCCGCGCCGAACAACTTTTTCAATCTTTCGCGAGCCAGCTCCTCGGCCATATCGACGTACTCGCATCCGCCGTAATATCTTTTACCGGGATATCCTTCAGCATATTTATTGGTCAGCACAGAGCCCGTTGCGGCAAGCACAGCAAGACTGACAAAATTTTCAGACGCTATTAATTCGAGGTTGTCTACTTGTCTTCCGATTTCAAGATTCAATATTTTGGAAATTTCAGGGTCATTAGCCAGATAATTAAGCATAACTTTTTCCTGTAATTAATTTTTAACACACAAATATAAAGTTTTCCTTTCGGTTATTCTAACATTAATTTGCTTTGATAAAAAATGATAATTGCCGATAGGCAAAAAAAAAAGCCGTCCCCGTTTAAAGAGACGGCAATTAATCTTAATTACATTAAATTCTTACGGCACCTGGATAGACCTGTCGATCCAAGAATAGCAGGCTCCTTCGATTTTAATAGTATCGCCCGATTTAAGTTTTCTGAAGAAATAATCCTCTTTGGTAGGAACTGAATTTTGAAGCGCTTTAACTCGGTCTGCCGCTACGGTAGCATACTGTCCGCCGAGCGAGGCGGCTTTTCTGTAGGTATCAACTGCAAGTTGATAAACGCACTTAGCCATAAAATCATAATCGCAGGAACGCGCAGCCTGTTCGTACAACTGCGCTTCAATAAGATACGGATAGTCCCATTGAGGATCGATTTTCATTGCTTTCTGAAGATAAGTTCTGGCAACCGAAAGCTGGTCCAATCTTTTATAAATCAACGCGAGGTTGACGTAATTTTCCTTACCGTCGGGTTGCAGTTCAATGACTTTTTTGTAAGCGTTAATTGCTTTGTCGGTTCTGTCGAGCTTGTCGTATGCGCTTGCAAGCTGTTTCCAATAATTGATTACGTCGGGAGCTTTCTGAGTGAGAAATTCAAGCGGCTCTACGGCTTTTTCATAATCCTGAGCTCTCAAACAGGTGGAAGCATATTTCCATGCTTTTTCGAGATTTTCCTTGTCGAGATCCCACGATTTCTTTGTGATTTCGACTAATTCTTCGATATTCTCGGCAATCGATTCCAATTTTTGTATCCATAACGGATTATCGGGCTCGGCTTCGGATAATTTAGAATAGAGATCGAGCGCCTTTAACTTGTATCCGTTTTCTTCGGTTGCGTTTTTGATGTAGAGAATACCGAGTCTGTCTTTATAAAACGCAGGCAATTCCGGATCCTTGGCTAAAGCTTCTTCATAAACCGGAATAATTTTCTCTGCGGATTCATTAGCCCACACTTCCATTACATAAGCTTTACGCGCCAAATAATATCCCGCCAGATCGGGTTCATATTGTATCGCTTTGTCGTAGAAGTAAAGGATTGTGTCGGTAAGCGCTTTCTTTTCGTCGTCGGTAGCATTCGTACTGTCGTGCAAATACCAGAGCGTTTCTTCCATTTTAGGGAATATTTTGTATTTAATGAATTGCGATGGATCTTCATTGATAACTTTCCATCCGAAAGGAGCCGCGCTGACATAATCTTTATTCTTATGATACTCATAGAACAAAGAAAAGTTAGCCATCAATTGATTCTGGGCATATAATGAAGAAACGCCTAAAAGATAGGTCATTATCAGCAAATATTTTAAGTGTTTCAATTTGTAAATCCCCTAATTTGTTTTCAATTATCTGTCTTGTCTAATAAACCAGATTTCTCCGATACTCAAACTTACTGAAAATCTATAAATATTTTCGAGTAATAAATTATTATCTTTAGTTCCGCGACGGCCGTACTGGAACGCGAAGTCGAGCCTGTTTGCCATATCCAGCGGAATCGAGAAACCGGTATAAAATGAAATCTGGTTTATCCCCTTTCCGTTAATTTTATACTGAGATTCTTCATAGCTTAAACCGAAACGAAGCATTACCAGTTCCCAGAAACTGCTCGAACGGACGTCGGATTTCCTGTATTCGAAGCCGAGGCTATACTTATTTATGTCCTGCATCACATCGGATCTGATATTGTTATGAGTAAAATCGCCGAAGGACTGATGCAAATAATCAGCTATGAACCGGTAGTCGTCGTTCCATATAAACGAGAGACCCGCGCCGTAACGCGCCGGAATTTTTTCCGAAACGCTCCCGCTCGACGAAGTTACTGTTCCGATTACTGTTGTTGCATTGCTCGCGCTATCGACTTTAACATTGACAGAATTCGAATAAAAAGCGCCCAGCCTCAAATCGCTTATATCGTCCGATCCCAACAAACCGGATAAGTCCTGAGATATTGCGCCGATTGTCAATCCTGCCGCAATGTAACTGTACTCATCCGAAAAAGAGCCGTCTATTAAACCGTCGCCCGATGTAAATTCGATGGACGTCGTTCTCGAAATTTTTCCGTTATAATAATCGAGCGAAGCGCCCAGCGTTGCGCCGAACGGCATTTGATACGTTCCGCCTATCATCACTTTTGAAATTCCGCCCTTGCCTTCATAATCCGTAGTATATCCGCCGACTATCGACGAGTCGGTTACAACGCTCAGTTTGTAATCGACGTTAGAATACGGCACAATTCCGGCTACAAGACTAACGCCGTATTTTTGATATATCGGGAATCCGATCATGAAACCGGGTATGATCAAATCTGAATGATAAACCGACGAATTGTTTGAAGAAATGTTATTGCCGTGATAAACAACGCCCGTTTCGAAGCGGGTGAATTTGAGCGCCGACCATCCGGCGGGATTCATCGAACTGAGATAATCGAAATCCCTCAACGCAATTCCAAGCTCGCCAATCGACATCCTGCGGGCGTCGTAACTGAAATAGAGATCGCCTATACCGAAACGCGAATAAACCGATCCTCCGGATGCATGAGAGATATAAGGCAAAACCAGCGTTATTAAAAATCCGATTAATATCTTTTTCATAAAATTATCTG
This sequence comes from Melioribacter sp. Ez-97, assembly GCF_051488665.1. NCBI lineage: Bacteria > Pseudomonadati > Ignavibacteriota > Ignavibacteria > Ignavibacteriales > Melioribacteraceae > Melioribacter > Melioribacter sp. Ez-97. The sequence continues at coordinate 170,479 of NZ_JBPSEG010000002.1, forward strand.
CTTTTTAAGTATGTTATTTTAAGTTTGGGACGATTGCCTTCGTTCACGGAACGCGCTCCGTAAATCCATATTGTAGCTAACGACTCTTTTTCGTCAGCCAGATACAATTCGAGCCCGTTATTGACGTACGAAGTATCCGAGACCCATTTTTGAACTATCCAGGCGATGTCTCCTTTGAATTTGTCGCCTTCCCTGGACAATATAGTAGTAATCGTGCTGTCGGAAGTGTAAGATTTCTCGACGCTGTCCGCCAATACTTTTACAATAATCGAATCGGATGCGGGCTCGCCGTCGACGGTTTTTAATTCGTCTACGTATAATTCCAATTCCGCTTTGTTAACAATTATGTTCTTAGGCAATTCTTTGAGGTCAAAATAGAGAAACCCTCTGTTAAACAATCCGCCCTGAAGCACAATGTCGTTATCCGAAACCACCGGCTCGCCTTTAATTGCATGAACATCCATATAAGGAAGAGCGGACAAAGTATCGGTAACTTCATTCCTGCCGTACATTATTGTCAAAGCCGGCAAATCGGTATCAGTAAAAAGCTGGTAAGCGTTAAATCCCACAATCCTTTGCGTATTTTGCGCGGGCTTTATCAGAATGCCGTAGTTTGGTTCGGCGGCGTTGGAATCCGCGCTAAACTTTATCCAATCGAGCACAACCGAAGGGTCTATCTTAAATGAAATCGAGGTGTCGTCGATCGTTTTTTCGTATGCAATATCCTGATAATCATATTGCAGAGAGTTCAGACTGTCGGTGTCGAAACCGGCTGTGCTCCACTCGCTTGTTATGCGATGTACCGTAAAGTCGAACGGCAGCGATTTGTCCCCCAAATAGTATTTCAGCTTGATGTAAATAGAAGCTTCGGAAATCGTCAGATTGTTATCCTGCGCAAGAGTGATAACCGAATCGGGGACCGAAAATTCATACCTCAATAATGCCTGGGCTTCGTATTTATCGTATTTTCCTACGAGTAGTTTACTCGATATTCCCAGTTGCAGATCTCGCTGAAAAGTATACGAATTTGTTTTTACATTAGCCGAGTCCGTATTGAAAAGATGAAATGAAAGAGTGGCGTCGTCTTTAATCAAATCGTATCCTACCGAGGCGGGATCCTGATTGCATGAAACCAACAAAATTCCGAATAACACCGGAAATATCAGTTTAATTTTTCTAATCAATTATTTTCCTCCGCAAAAGTTTGAGTAATAAATTTGTTGATTTCATAGAAATCGGCGGCTACAAAATTGGGCTTTTTGCCGTCATTAATCAAGTTTTCTATCTCATTGTCGTAAATATCATTCGCAATCAAGATTGTTTTAACGTTCGCATTAATTCCGGCTTCGATATCGCTCACTCTGTCGCCGATCATAAAAGATCTGGACAAATCAATGTCATGATCTTTAGCTGCTTGTAAAATCATAAACGGAGAAGGTTTCCGGCATTTTGATTTTTCCGGCGGGTCAAAATCGGGGTGATAGGGACAATAGTAAATATCATCAATTGCTACGCCGTTTTCTTCAAGTAAATCTTTAACTCTTTTATTAACAGCTTCAACCTCTTCAACTGTCATCAGTCCCTTTGCAACTCCGGCTTGATTCGAAATAATGATAAGTTTGAATCCGAATTTTTCTTTCAAATCCTTAAGATTTTCGGCGACTCCGTCGATCAAACGGACAATTTCAGGGTCTCGAATGTAACCGGGGTCGTGATTAATTGTCCCGTCTCTGTCCAGGAATAATGCTGGTCGCATTAATTAATCGGATAACTTTTTGTATAGTTCAACGTATTTTTTGGCGGAATTGAGCCAGCTGTAATCGCCTTTCATACCCGTTTTCATCAATTCCGTCCATAATTCTTTATTTTCATTATAAAGTTTGAGAGCTTTTTTGACTGCGCCGACCAAATCCGTAACGGTATATTTTTCAAAAAGGAAACCGTTGCCGGTCTTCGTTTTTTCGTCAAACTGAATAATTGTGTCTGCCAATCCGCCGGTTTTGTGTACTATCGGGACTGTGCCGTATTTAAGGCTGTACAATTGATTGAGACCGCACGGCTCGATTTTCGAAGGCATAAGGAACATATCGGAACCGGCTTCGATTAAATGCGCCAGGTCTTCGTCGAATCCGATAAAGCACGAAAATTTACCCGGATATTTCGCGGCCATTTCGCTGAAAAATTTCGTGTATTTCTTTTCGCCCGCGCCAAGCAATACCATTTTAATCTTCAGTTTCATCAACTGATTAAAAGCTTTCTGCAAAAGGTCCATCCCTTTTTCGTCGGTCAAACGCGATATCACGCCGATAATCGGAACGTCTTCTTCGTATTCAAAACCGAAATTTTCCGATAATGCTTTTTTATTGACTTTTTTATTGTCGAGTTTTTTAACCGAGTATTTTTGCGGAATCTTTGTGTCTTTTTCCGGGTCCCAAATCAATCTGTCAATACCGTTTAAAATTCCGAATAAATCTTTGCTTCTCTTTTTGAGATATTTTTGCAAACCTGCGCTGTAGATTTTAGCGGAGGTCAATTCTTTTGCGTACGTTTCGCTAACGGTATTAATTTTATCGGCGAATAAAATTCCGCCTTTAAGGAAATTGATTTTTTTATTGTGGAGCAATCCCTTTTCGGTTGCCAATTCATCGGGCAAATCCGTTTTTTCGAACGACGACAACGGAAATTCGCCCTGTTGAAATATATTGTGAATTGTTAGCAGTGTTCTTGTCGAAGAAAATTGCGGTTCGTCTTTGTAAATTGTTTTCATATAAACGGGCACCAGTCCGCTCTGCCAGTCGTTGCAATGAATAACGTCGGGAGTCCAACCGAGTTTAAGCATCAATTCGAATACGGCTTTGGTAAACAAAATAAACCGCTCGTCATTGTCGGGAAAATCTTCTCCTGTAATCGGATCGGCATAAAGGCTGTGGCGATTGCCGAAATATTCCGGATTATCGAGAAAATAAATTTGGACGCGCGCTTTCGGTCCAACTAAAAAGGAAGATCTCAGCGAAAATACGACTTCTTTTCCGGCTATATTAACCGGAATATCCTTTAATCTAACCACCTCGTGAATCTTGAATTTACGTTCGTCGATTGCTCCGTATTTGGGCAGTATGATTCGAACATCGTGACCCATTTCCTGTAAACGCTGCGGCAAAGCAGAAGATACGTCGGCTACTCCGCCTGTTTTTACAAATGGAACTGCTTCGGGGGTTACGAAAAGGATTTTAAACTTTGAAGGCATTTTGGTAAGATCCTTTGTTTTTTATTTTCGAAAAATACGAAATTTTATGCCCTTTAACAAAAAATTAGAAATAGACGACTTTATTCTCTATATTAATTCAAACAAAAAATCAGGTGTTTTTTGATGAAAATCCTCCTTAAAAATCCGGGTCAAATTGTAACCGTCAATACTGCGGGCAGAAACTTCAAAACCGGCAAGTCGATGAACGAACTCGAAATTCTTGAAGACCATTCCGTATATATCGAAAATGGAATAATCAAAGACATTTTGCCGAATTCGTCAGTAAATAAAGTAAAAGCCGATGAAGTAATCGACGCGAGCGATTTATTGGTCTTACCCGGATTCGTAGAATGTCACACACACAGCGCATTTGCGGGAAACCGTTCGAACGAATTCCTGATGCGGCTTTCCGGAAAATCTTACGAAGAGATTGCCGAAGAAGGCGGCGGAATTATTTCGACCGTTAATTCGGTCAGACAGGCTTCGTACGACGAACTGATACGGCTTCTGGCTCCCCGTATTAAGAAATTTATTTCACAGGGAGTTACGACTCTCGAAATCAAAAGCGGTTACGGATTGAGCTATTACGACGAGATCAAACTGTTACAGGTTATAAATTATTACAAAAAGAATTCTCCGATCGACATAATTCCCACATTCCTCGGCGCGCACACTTACCCGCCCGAATATAAAAACGATCACAGGGCATACTTGAAATTAATCGTAGAAGAACTTTTGCCTTATATCCGCAAAAACGATCTGGCGGAGTTTACGGATGTCTTTTGCGAAAAGACTGCATTCAGCCCGGAAGAAACCGATATGATTTTTACGAAAGCTAAAGAACTCGGATTTAAACTCAGACTTCACACAAATCAATTTCACAGTATCGGAGGTATCGAAGTTGCGCTCAAACATTCGGCGCTCTCGGTCGATCATCTGGAAGTAATTAACGAGGAAGAAATCGAAAAAATTGCAAAGTCCGATTTAACCGCTGTACTATTGCCGGGCGTATCGTTCTTCCTTGATTATAATTACGCGCCGGCAAGAAAATTAATCGACCTCAACGCCACAGTAGCGCTGTCGACCGATTTTAATCCGGGCAGCTCGCATATTGCAGATTTCCATCTTATGATGAGTCTGGCGGCATTAAAGATGAAGATGACGGCGGGCGAAATAATTTCAGCTGCGACAATAAACGCAGCCAAAGCCGTCGGAATGAATAAATTTCTCGGCAGTATTGAAATAGGTAAACAGGCAGACTTTGCCCTGATGAACGCAAAGGATATTTCGGAAATAATTTATAACATCGGAAATAATCTCAACGTAATGACAATTAAAAAAGGAAAAATAATTTACAAACGCGAAACGGAGTAATCATGAAAATAATCGAATGCGTTCCAAATTTCAGCGAAGGCAAAAACAAAGAAACATTCGAAGCAATTAAATCGGCAATCGATTCGACAGACGGCGTTAAATTGTTGAATCTCGAGCCGGACGCAGATTATAATCGCGTAGTCGTAACAATGGCAGGCAGCGACGAAGGGATATTGAACGGAGCCGTCAATGCAAGCTTGGCAGCCGCCGAACTTATCGATATGAGAAAACATAAAGGCGAACATCCGAGAATCGGAGCTATCGACGTTGTGCCGTTTATTCCGGTATCCGGCAGCTCTATGGATGAATGCGTCAAAATTTCGGAGATGTATGCTGAAATAATTTCCGCTAAATTAAACGTTCCTGTTTATCTCTACGAGAATTCTGCCCGTAAACCTGAAAGACAAAATCTTGCAAATATCCGGAAAGGAGAATACGAAGGACTGGAAGAAAAATTAAAGGATCCCGAATGGCAGCCGGATTACGGACCGGCGGTTTTTAATCCCAAATTAGGAGCCATCGTAACGGGAGCGCGTTTCTTCCTTATTGCATATAACGTCAATATCGATTCGACGGACTTAGCGTATGCAAAAGAAATTGCCGAAGTATTGAGAGAAAGCGGTTACCCCAAACGGGACGAAAATGGTAATGTTATCAAAAAAGACGGGAAGACCGTAAGGGTTCCCGGCAGTTTAAAATCGGTTAAAGGCATGGGCGTGGCTCTCGAAAAATTTAATCTTACTCAGGTTTCAATGAATCTTACAAACTATAACGTCACTCCGATTCACGTTGCATTCGAAGAAGTTAAAAAAGAAGCTGCACGATTGGGCGTCAAGGTAAAAGGAAGCGAAATTGTCGGTCTCGTGCCGAAAGAAGCGCTTTTAATGGCGGGCAGATTTTATACCGGCAACAAAACCGAAGACGAAAAAGAATTAATAACCGCCGCAGTCGAAAATCTCGGTTTGAACGCTTTAGCTCCTTTCAAACCCGAAGAAAAAATAATCGAATACATGATATAAAAAAGAAGGATTTAATATGGATATCAAAAAAACCGTAGAACAATACCTCAATGAAATTTCGTCGTCGTCTCCCACACCGGGCGGCGGAAATGTATCGGCATTTTGCGGAGCCCTGGCTTCGAGTCTCGGAATAATGGTATGCAATTTAACCATCGGCAAAAAAAAGTACGCTGACGTACAAACTGATATCGAAGAGGCAAAAGAAAAACTTCAGACATATCAAAAAAATTTTTTAATACTCGCAGAAAAAGACAACGAAGCTTTCAACAGAGTTATGGACGCTTTCAAGCTTCCGAAGGAAAATGAAGAACAGACGGAGACGCGTAAAAAAGCGATCCAAGACGCAACGCTCGAAGCCGCGGCAATACCGATGGAGGTTTTGAAAAACTGTTCGGCCGTTTTTATTCACATCAAAACCGTGGCTGAAAAAGGAAACAAGAACTCGATATCGGACGCGGGAGTTGCCGCTACGTTAATAGGAGCGGCGGCTAACGGCGCTTATTTGAATATATTGATCAATGCAAGTTCGCTAGAGAATAAAACAATTGCTCGCGAAATCCTGAAAAGCGCCGACGCGCTGATCGACGATATCAATCATAACGTTAAATTGACAACCAACATTATTAAAGACTCGCTTATTCAATGAAAAAAATATCGTTTCTTTTTTTTCTTTTTATATTAAAATTCGCATGCCCGGCTCAGCATGTTCTGCCGGGCATCGACGTATTAATCAAACACGATTTCGCCCAATTATCCGGTAAAAACGTCGGACTGATTACAAATCCCACGGGCGTCAACAAAGATTTAATTTCAACCGTCGATATTTTCCTGAATAGCGAAAAGATTAATCTGGTTGCCGTTTTTACTCCGGAACACGGATTGTACGGCACGAAAAGCGCAGGCGAATTGGTCGATTCCGAAAGCCACAAAAAAATTAAGGTTTATTCCCTCTACGGCGAGACCAAAAAGCCCACGCGGGAAATGTTGAAAGACATCGACGCGCTTGTATATGATATTCAGGATGTCGGGCTGCGGTCGTACACGTACATATCGACGCTCGGATTGGCAATGGAAGCCGCAGCCGAAAACAATAAGGAGTTCGTTATACTCGACCGCCCCAATCCATTCAACGGCATTAAAACTGAAGGCGCTCTACTGGATACGCTCTTCAAATCTTTCGTCGGTTTTTTTCCTATACCTTATATCTACGGACTGACGCCCGGCGAACTGGGGCGTTTTATCAACGGAGAAATCTTAAAGCCGAAAGGTAAAGAATGTAATCTGAAGGTAATTCCAATGGAAGGCTGGAACCGGGGAATGAGTTTTGAAGATACGGGATTACTGTGGACGCCTACCTCCAATCACGTGCCCGATTCTGAAACGCCCTATTACATGGCAGCCACGGGAATACTCGGCGAACTTAATGTAGTTTCGATCGGGGTGGGATACACGCTGCCCTTCAGAACAATAGCCGCCGGGTGGATCGACCCCGAATTGCTTGCGGCAAGGATGAACGCTCTCAATTTACGCGGCGTTAAATTTCGCCCTATTTCATACAAGCCGTATTACGGCAAATGGAAAGATACCGTTTTAAACGGAGTGCAAATATATATCACTGACAAAGACGCAGCCGAATTATTAAAAATACAATTCTATTTTATGGAAATTCACAATGAACTATATCCGGGAAAAAAACTTTTTTCACTCGCCGATTCTTCGCGAATAAAAATGTTCGACCTGGTGATGGGTACAGACAAAATTCGAAAAGCATTTACAAAAAATTACAAAGTAAACGACATAAAAGAATTACTAAACGAAGGGCTCGATAAATACAAAAAAGATATACGGAAATACCTTATCTACAAATAATTATTTACAATACAAATTCAGATCGCCCACAGGCCAGCGCGCTCTCAAATTCAATGTATCGGGATAATAATTGAATCTTTCGGCAAATTTGAACGGTTTAACGCTGCCGTATGAATAACCGCCGTCCCCGTCCTTGTCGACAAAAAGCCACATTATGTATTTACCGGGAAGCACTTTATTTACCTCAAACTTATTGGCATCCGTTTTTTTCAAATAGCTTTTTCCGGACTCAATACTTTTTAAAACAACATAAATATCCGAAGTATCGGAATTGCAGACGATATTGCCCGATACGGCGGAAAATTCAAGGTCGCTTGCGGTCGTAAAATTAACAGTCAGAACTGAATCGACAGTGTTGCCGGCTATATCGGTAATTTTACCGAGATCGATTTTCATTTCATATTCCGTCGCCTGACGAAGTCTCGATTTTACGATTATGTTAAAAGTTGCATCGTCTATCTTTTCGATCCTGTAAGAAAAAACGTTCCCTTTTTTATCGGAAAGAACCGCAATGCTGTCGGGTAAATTAAATCCTTCATCGAATTTGCATTTAACAACCGGATTTTCGTAATCGATTTTATTTTCCGGATAAGCTCCTTCAATACCGATAAATGCGGGGGCTGTTGTATCGGCTTGCGTGACGGGAGTAATCGGAATTATATCATACTTAGTCAAGTTTCCTTTCAAATCCGGTATATTTTCAGCGACAAGAAAAGTCCTTCCGTTTACGGGCAAAGTATCCTTCAGCGAAATATAAAATTGATTCTTCTTACCCCGCCCCTTATAAAAGAAGCGCGAATAATACTTTTTATTCGTCAGCGAATCGACCAGATAAAAATTACCGGAATTTATTTTTGAACTGTCGACGGCTTCGTTAAATTCTATTAAATATTTATATCTGTCAACGGCTCCGGCATTCGATAGTTTTGGCGGAATCGTGTCTCCCAGAGTCAACATAAAATCGAGATCGTTTACTTCGGTATTTTCGTCGCTTAAAATTACTCTTTTGTATTGAACGCCGTAATAATCGTCGTTAATCTGATATTTCAGATCGTTCAGTTTATCTTTAAGAGCGATAATTCTATATTCGCCGTTTCCCAAACCGAGCAGTGTGTATCGTCCGTTTTTGCCCACCTGGGAAATATAATCGGGTTCTTCAGCGGATATGTCGACCGTATCAGACGCGTCTTTGTAAGCCAGGATCATTACTCCCGAGGGGTCGTCGTCGTAAACTTTTCCGGCTACTTTCCCAATGTCGATCGTATTGCCCGTTGAAAAAGCAAAAGTAAACGGTTCGAGCATTTTATTCCCTTTATTGTAATCCTCCACTTCGGCGCCGATTGTAATTGTATAAGTTGTATTCCTCTTAAGCGTATCTCTAAGCTCGAGGCGTAAAGTTTTGCCGCTCCAGTCGTATTTAAAAGGATATTTCAAAGGCGGCGAAACAAAAATCGCGTTTCGTACGGAGTTTTTATTAATATATTCGCTGAATGTAATCTCAATAGTATTGTCATTAAAATTTGTAGCGCCGGAGGGAGGATAAACTTTTATTACAGACGGCGGCATAGTATCTTCAGGACCGCCGCCGGGCGGCAGTTGATTTGCGCAACTTTGCAATATCATCAACGTTATCATTAATATTAATTGTTTTGACTTCTTCGCCATCGTCTGTATTCCAGTACGTTCCGTTCGTGCTCTCTTTGCGTTGTAGCAAATTTATGCCCGCCGTTGCCGTCGGCGACAAAATAATAAAAATTATGTTTCTCCGGATAAAGAGCCGCCATTATAGCGTCTTTCCCGGGATTATTTATCGGTCCCGGCGGCAATCCCGGATGTTTATATGTGTTATATTCAGACTCAATCTCCAGATCTTTGTAATATACTTTTTTATTCCTTCTGTGACGAATCAAAAATTGAACAGTAGGATCGGCTTGCAGCAGCATTCCCCTCTTCAGGCGGTTATGATAAACGCCCGAAATAGTTTTGAATTCCGAGAAGTCGTTCGATTCAGCGTCGATAATCGAAGCGAGCGTAAGAATTTCATGTTTGTTCATTCCCAATTCTTTCATCCGCTTTTGAATTTCGGGATCGTCAAAAATCGAATCCATTTCCGATTTTAATTTTCTCAATACGGTTTCGGCGTCGCTGTCGGGATAAAAATAATAAGTTTCAGGAAGAAGATAGCCTTGCAGCGATTCGACATCTTCTCCGATTCCGAGCGAGCTGAGGAACGATCTGCTTTTGCTCAGTTCCATCACCTTTGCCGAATCGACGCCCAGTTCCCTTTTCAATAGCGACGCCAGGTCTTTCAACCAAATACCTTCCGGAATTGTTATCTTTACCTGTTCGACCGGACTGCCGTTGATAAAGAGTTCAATCAGGTCGAGATAGCTTAGTCCGTTCGGAATTTTATATTTACCCGCTTTAATTTTTTTGTCAGCGCCGTAGATAAAAGCCGCGGCTTTGATATTGAACTTTCCTTTTATCACCCCTTTCGAATAGAGAGAATCGACCACCTCGTTGAGAGTAGCGCCTCTCGGAATAACCAATTCAACCGGTTCATCCGAATCGAAATAATTAGGCGAGAAGAACGTAAAGACAAGTACCGAGAGCGTAAAAGCAAATACGGCTGCGATAAGATATAATTCGTTGTTCGAAAAGTATTTCTTCGGATTTATTTTTTGCATTACTCCGCGCCCGAGTATTCTTTAAAGAAAGGATTTTCCTTCAAACCGGGATAGGCATTAAAGTCGAAATTAAAACGATAACCGCCTTCGTAAAGTTTCATCCCTCTGTAGGCAATCATTGCGGCGTTATCGCCGCAAAATTCCAATGACGGGACAATAAATTTTATATTGAATCTATTCGCCGTTTCCGCCAAGGCATTCCTCAGATATTTGTTTGCGGCAACTCCTCCGACCAGAGAAAGCGATTTGGGATTAAATTCAGACAAAGCGATTTCCGTCTTCTCTACAAGCGCTCTTACGGCGGCGTCCTGAAATGATGCGGCTACCAACGGGATATCGTCCTCCGGCGCCTTCCCTGCGCCGCCGTATTTTTTTTCGAGAAACCTCAGCACAGCGGTTTTCAATCCGCTGAAAGAAAAATCGTATTTATTTTTGCAACGCGAAACCGGAAAATCGATCAATTCTTCTTTATACATTTCCGCATATTTTTGAATCAACGGTCCGCCGGGATAACCCAGACCGAGCATTTTCGAAACTTTGTCGAAAGCTTCGCCCGCAGCGTCGTCGACTGTAGTTCCGAGTTTTATAATTTCGTAATCGTTATTTACCAACAACAACAAAGTATGTCCGCCCGAGACCACAAGGCAGAGGTAAGGAAACTCGGGTTTCTCTTCCATCAGGAACCCCGAAAATATATGACCCTCGATATGATTGACAGGAATAAACGTTTTACCAAGCGAATACGCCAATCCTTTCCCGAAATTAAGTCCGACCAAAAGAGCTCCAATCAATCCTGGCCCCGCGGTTGCGGTTATTACATCCATATCATCGAGCTTCAAGCCTGTTTTATCGAGAGCTTTTTTGATCAATGGCATTATAATTTGCAAATGCGCGCGGCTCGAGAGTTCGGGCACAACGCCGCCGTAATCGGTATGAAAATCTTGCGACGAAATTAGATTAGCCGTTAATTTCCCGTCTGTTATAACTGCAACTGAAGTTTCGTCGCACGACGTTTCAATACCCAATACATTCATTTCGATACCGTATTTGGCATAAAAATACTCTTTGTTATATACCATGCCACCGTCGGATTTTCCTGCAGGCGTCTGATTGAATAGTTATACCAGTGTTTGCCGAACGGCACGTAAATTCTAATAGCGTCGCCGTTTGAATTTATTCTGTCTCTCAATTTTTCTTTAACTCCGTAGAGCATCTGAAATTCGTATTTGTCTTTGCCTAGATTTTTCTCTTTAATCATCTCATAAGCTTTATTTACCAGGAAATCGTCGTGAGTGGCAATGCCAACGTAGTTCCCGTTGTCGAGCAGATACTCGAGTATTCTCAAAAAGTTTTTACGGATTTCCTCTTTCCCTTTGTAAGCGATTTCCTCCGGCTCAATATAAATTCCTTTGCACAGCCGGTAATTGGCGTCTTTCATCTCCGGATGTTTAATGTCTTCCATAGTCCTTTTTAGATAAGCCTGAATAACGATGCCTACGTTTGAATATTTTTCTTTTAATTTTCTGTAGACGTAAAAAGTGTCGTCCGTGGTGGAAGAATCTTCCATGTCGATTCTTACGAAATTGTTGTAAAGTTTTGCCCTCTCGGCTAATTCGGCAATTTGTTCGTAACAAAATTCCCTGTCGATATTCAGTCCCATTTGAGTTGGTTTAACGGAGATATTCGATTTCAATTTGTGTTTTTCGATGGCGTCCAGAACTTCTAGATATTCTTTTTTTGCCTGAACGGATTCTTCTTTATTTGTAACCGATTCACCGAGAACGTCCATAGTTGCAATAATCCCTTTGGAGTTGAGTTCTTTAACAACTCTTACTCCGTCCACTAAAGATTCGCCGGCGATATAGCGATTTGCAAATTTGCGCACTACTGCTTTTGGCAGCAGCTTCACAAATTCTACAATTGCACGATTGATGGGATTCACTTTTTCACCTTTATGATTGTGTCATTGAAATCAGCTTAAGTACAAAATCCAATTTTTTTTGTAATTCTTCAATTGTCGAATTGTTCTCAATCACAAAATCGGCTCTCTTTTTCTTCTGCTCGTCCTTCATTTGATTTTCCATCCGTATGATTGCTTCATCTTTCGACATTCCTCTTTTCATCGCTCTTTCGATTCGTAATTTTTCCGGTGAATAAATCAGGATTACAAAGTCGAACAGATCTTCCATACCGGCTTCGTACAAAAGCGCCGATTCGACAAATACAATATCATGTTTGCCGAAATATTTTTCAGCCAAATCAAGAGTGGCTTCGATTGTAGGCGGATGCACAATCGAATTAACTTTAGACAACAATTCCTGCGAGTTGAAAATCTTTTCGGCAAGCAGTTCTTTGTTTAATTCACCGTTAATATAAATTTCGTTTCCGAAGAGTCGAATCAATTCATTTTTAATCGAAGGATCGTTTTTCATTAAATCTTTGGCGAGAGCGTCGGAGAGAATAACGGGAAAGCCTTTCGATTCAAAATATTTTCCGGCTGCCGACTTGCCGGCGCCGAGTCCCCCGGTTATGCCAATCAGTAATTTTTCTTTCACAAGAATTCCGGTAATAACTGAAACAATAAAGGCTGCCTTATAATCTCATTGCGCAGATTATAAAGCAGCCGTTGAATTTATTTTGCGTATGCTATTTTTCTTACTTCTCTAATGACAGTCACTTTTATCTGTCCCGGATATTCCATTTCGTCCTGAATTTTCTGGGCAATTTCGTAAGAAAGTCTGTCGGCAAGAGTATCGTCGACGTGGTCGGGTTCTACAACCACTCTCACTTCTCTGCCCGCCTGGATAGCATAAGTTTTGGCGACGCCTTCGAACGATTTTGCAAGGGCTTCGAGGTTTTCAAGACGTTTGACGTAGCTTTCGAGAGGTTCTCTTCTGGCTCCCGGACGCGCGCCGCTGATTGCATCTGCGGCTTGCACCAAAGCAGCTATCGGATGTTCCATTTCGATATCTTCATGGTGACTGCCGACGGCATTAACAACAATCGGATGCTCCCGGTATTTTTTGGTAAGTTCGTATCCGAGAAGAGCATGAGGACCTTCGACGTCGCGATCGATCGTTTTGCCGATATCATGGAGCAATCCTGCGCGTTTTGCCAGATTTACGTCGAAACCGAGTTCCGCAGCCATTATGCCGGTCAAATAAGCCACCTCGATGCTGTGCTGCAGCAAGTTCTGACCGTAACTGGAACGATATTTCATTTTGCCGACGTGCTTAACGAGCTCGGGATGCAAGCCGTGCAGTCCGAGCTGAATAAGCGTATTTTCGCCTTCTTTCTGGATTTCCTCGTCGAGTTCCTGCTCCACTTTGGCGACCACTTCTTCAATGCGCGCCGGATGAATCCTGCCGTCGGCAATAAGACGTTCAAGCGCAATACGAGCCACTTCGCGTCTGAACTGGTCGAAAGCGGATAATATGACTGCTTCCGGAGTATCGTCTACAATTACGTCGACTCCGGTAGCGGCTTCGAAGGCTCGAATGTTTCGTCCTTCGCGACCGATAATACGTCCTTTCATTTCGTCGTTCTGAATTTGAACGACCGAGACCGTCGATTCGACCGAGTGGTCGACGGCAGTCCTTTGAATAGCCTGAATAACAATTTTCTGAGCTTCCTTTTTGGCTTCCACTTTTGCATGGTCTCGGATTTCTTTAATCATCTGAGCCGCGTCGGCTTTGGCTTTGCTTATCATATTTTCCATCAACATTTTCTTAGCCTCTTCCGACGTGAGACCTGCGATTTTTTCGAGTCTTGAATTCTGCTCGACCAATAAACGCGAAAGCTCTTCCTGTTTTTTTTCGATTTCTTCTTTTTGAAGCTGAAGTTGTTTTTCTAAATCCTTTAAAGCCTTTTCTCTTTGATTAACGACGTCGTATTTTTTTTCGAGATTATCTTCCCGGGATTCGAGTTGTTTTTCGTAATTCTGAAGTTTCTGTCTTTTAGTATTAACTTCGTTGTCGAACTCTTGTTTCTTTTTTAACCACTCGTCTTTAACCTCGAGAAGTTTTTCTCTTTTTATATGCTTGGCTTCTTTTTCAGCTTCTTCGACGATTTTTTGAGCTTGTTCTTTTGCAAGTGCAATATTGTTCTTGCCGATTTTTGAATTGACGAACCAACCGAGCAAGAAAGCTGCCACAAATACTATTGCACCAACTAACACCATGTACAACTCCAATTGCATAATACCTCCATAAATAAGAATATAATAGACCGCAGGAGCCGGCGTTGCTTTATAGGAAAAGAACCCTTTCCTAAGCAATGCGGGAAATTGCCCGACGCTTTTTACTTCCACTGTCCCGTCCTAAGACGAGATCCCGGCCGAAACCGGGCGAGGCCTGTAATACACGCCGTGAGTCAATAACCCTTTTAGTTATTATTTGTTAGTTCTTTTTTATAAATCCACCGGCTCTGCGGAAAAACCTTGGATTATGATGGCGAGGATATAAAATTGGACTCGTCTAAAAGAAGCTTTATTTTCTTAATTTTATCGGTAGCCTGGATACTGAATTCCCGGAATTTATTCCTTTCTACGAATAAATCGTAAGCGATATTTAAAGCTGCAATAATTGCTATCGTATCCTTCGGTTGATCGGGCAGTTCTTCCTGCGTTTCTTCCATCATTCTGTTGACATACTCTGCCAGTTCAGCTGCTACTTCCTGATTTTCTACTAAAAGAGAATATTCTTTATCAAATATTTTTACTTTAAGCTTCTTTTTTTCGGCCATTTTATATCGTTTCCATCATCATGCATTATTTTTAAGAACGCAAATGATAGTCAATCCTTTCTATCAATTCGCTTATTTTATTTTTTAATGCTTCCCTTTCCTCCTTGTTTCCACTTACAATTAAATGAGACTCGTTTTCTGAAATTTTACTCAACTTGCTTTCAATATCGGAAATTTTTTTCTTTAATTCACTATTTTCTCTTTCGAGAAGATTTATTTTTTCGTTTAACAACTTATTGGCTTCTACGAGTTCCTGACCTTTTTGCAAAAAATAGTAAATTTCTTTTTCGAGCGATCCCAGCTCCTCGAGAAACATATCGTATTTGTTTAAGTCGGGCATCAACTGCCTCTTAATTTGGCATTAAATTTTTCTTCTACTGCTTTTATGGCTCGCCGGAACTCTTTGTCCACTTCTTCTTCTTTCAACGTCCTGCTCTTATCGTAATATTCAAGCCTGAAAGCAAGACTCTTTTTATTCATACCTAAACTTTCGCTTTGAAAAATATCAAATAACTTAATATGATGCAACAAGTTACTGCTTGCATTCCTTATAACTTTAATTACTTCGCCCGCTTCAATCTCTCTGTCGAGTATGAACGCGAAATCCCTGTATACTTTCGGGAACTTCAACAATTCCTTGAATTCAGGCGCTCCGCGTTCAACCGATTTAATATTGTCGAGGTCGAAAACTGCGACAAATACGTCCTGCTCAATTTCGAAAGGTTTCAGCAATTCGTCGTTCAATTTGCCGGCGCGTACAATTACAGCTTCGTCAATAAGCATTTCCATACCGTATTCGAATTTATCCGAATCGATACGTTTGATTTCATATTCGACGCCGGGTAAATATTTATTCAGAAACGCCGCAGCAAATCCTTTGAGGTCGAAGAAATCGAATTTTCTTTCTTTTTCGTACCATTCGTCTTCAATAGCGTTTCCCGTCAATCCTATTATCAAATGCTCGCTCTCTTTGAAGTCATCGAAAGAATTAATTTCATCGTTGATTCTTTCGAACACTTTTCCGATTTCAAAAAGCTGGAGATTTTTTTCGTTCACTTTGATGTTATTCGAAATAGCCTGCAGCATGCCGGGAATCAACGAGGGTCGCAAATGAGACATCTCCGCGCTTTGCGGATTCAATACGCCGAGCGGATTGCCGTATTCTTTTGCAAGTTCTTCTCTGAGAAGAGAATTTGTCAGTATTTCATAGAAACCGAGGGCGTTTAAAATATTTCTGATTCTGTCGTTGTTTTCCGACTGATCGACTTTTTCTTCGAGAGTAACCGAAATTTTCTCTACTTCGGGTATTTTATCGTAGCCGTAAATTCTGGCTACTTCTTCGATCAAATCGATTTCCCTTTCGATGTCGTGTCTGTAAGAGGGGACTTCCAGATTCACTGATTCGTCCGATTCGTTCACTCCGAAACCAAGATTTACAAATATTTTTTTGACTGTTTCTTTATCGACGTCGTAACCGAGTATTCTTTTAATTCTTGCGTATCTTAATTCGACATTTTTTGTGGGAAACGGTTTGGGATAGGCGTCGATTTCGGATTTGCATACATTGCCGCCCGTAGTCATAGCAATCAACTGAGCAGCGCGCTTTGCCGCCCAAACGGTAATGTTATAGTCGGCTCCTCGTTCAAACCGGTACGACGCGTCAGTCTGCAGTCCCAGTCTTTTTGCCGTTTTTCTTACGGATGAGGGATTAAAGAAAGCGCTTTCGATCAAAATGTTTTTTGTTTCAGGAGTCACTTCCGAATTTTCGCCTCCCATAACGCCTGCAATTGCAACGGATCTTTCCGCATCGCAAATCATCAAATCCGTTTCCGAAAGTATTCTTTCTTTAGAATCGAGCGTTACAAATTTTTCGCCTTCGCGAGCTTTTTTAACCACGATTTTTTTGCCTGCCAATTTATCGAGGTCGAACGCGTGAAGAGGCTGCCCGACTTCGTACAAAACAAAATTCGTTACGTCCACAACGTTATTGATCGGGCGCAGTCCGATACTTTCGATTCTTCTTTTCAGCCACTCCGGCGATTCTTTTATTTCAACATTCAAAACAACTTTTGCAACGTAGCGCGGACAATTTTCAGCGTCGATAATTTCTACCGAAGCATATTCAGATGACTGCCCGTCGGTTTCATCCAATTTAATTTCGGGCATATTTAATTTCCTGTCGAATAATGCCGCCAAATCCCTTGCAATTCCGATATGGCTCAGTGCGTCCGCCCGGTTGGGAGTAATCGCTATATCTAAAACAACGTCGTCCAGATTCATTACTTTCGAAAAAGGCGTTCCCGGCTCGAGCGAAGAATCGAGCACCATAATGCCTTCGTGATTGTCGCTTATTTCAAGTTCTTTTTCCGAGCAGATCATCCCCTCGGAGACTTCGCCGCGTAATTTCACTTTTTCGATCTTTAATCCGTTTGAAGGAATGACGGCGCCTATTTTTGCAAACGGCACTTTTTGTCCTTCGGCTACATTAGGCGCGCCGCAAACCACGCTGTAATCTCGGCTGCCGTCGTTTACGATACAGAGCGAAAGTTTGTCGGCATTCGGATGTTTTCTTCTTTCTTTAACATAGCCGACGACAATATTATCATAAATTTTAGCCTGATCGATTACTTCATCAACTTCAAGTCCGGCATAAGTAAGTTTATCGACAATCTGTTCAACATTAATATCCCGGAGGTCGATATAATCTTTAAGCCAGTTAAGAGAAACTTTCATTTAATCACCCTGATTAGAATTGATTTAAAAAGCGTAAATCGCTGTCGAATAAAATTCTTATATCGTCGATGCCGTATTTTCTCATGGCGGTTCTTTCGATGCCCATGCCGAAAGCATAGCCGACGTATTCTTCGGGATCGATGCCTACATTTTTCAAAACATTCGGGTCGACCATGCCGCAGCCTAAAACCTCGAGCCATCTGCCTTCTTTTCCTTTAGGCTGCCACCAGACGTCCATTTCGGCGCTCGGCTCGGTAAACGGGAAAAAGCTTGTTCTGAATCTGTATTTAACGTCGTGTCCGAAATACTGTTTAATGAAAGAAACGAGTGTGCCTTTCAATTCTGCAAATGTAACGTCTTTATCTACATAGAGACCTTCGACCTGATGAAACAGACAATAGCTCTTGGCGCTTATAGCCTCGTTTCTGAAAACTTTACCCGGCATAATCGCCCTTATCGGCGGTTTCTTTTGACTCATCAATCGGATTTGTACCGGGGATGTATGAGTACGCAGGAGGAATTTATCGTTAATAAAAAAAGTATCCTGCATATCGCGCGCGGGATGGTCTTCCGGAAAATTGAGCGCTTCGAAATTATTATAATCCGACTCTACTTCGGGTCCTTCGTAAACCGAGAAACCGAGCCCTTTGAAAATCGATTTGATTTCGTCGAGAGTTTGCGTAATCAAGTGCTTGCTGCCGATTTGTCTTTCCCTGCCGGGCAATGTAACGTCAACGAAACTTTCCGATTTCTTTTTTTGCGCTTCGAGCCTTTCTTTAAGCTCTTCGAATACAGACTGCGTATAAGTTTTTAATTCGTTGAGAATTTTGCCTACGTTTCTTTTTTCATCGGGCGAAAGTTTTTTGAATTCCTCGAAGAAATTCTGGATAATTCCTTTGCGGCTGAGAAATTTAAGGCGCAGTTCTTCGAGGGATTTGAGGTCGTGGACTTTTGAGACGAGCGAGTCGAATTCTTTTCTGGCTTCAGTAATTTTATCGATCATTGCCTTACCTGAGAATTTAAAAAAATTCCCTTCCGTATCGTAAAATTCGATACGAAAGGGAGGGTAAAATTAATTAATCGCGAATTTAACTATTTCTGAAAAAGCCTGCGGATTTTCCACAGCCAGATTAGCTAACACTTTGCGATTGATAAGAATTCCTTTTTTGTTCAACGCATCTATCAGTCGCGAATAAGTAGTACCGTTTTGACGAGCTGCGGCATTAATACGAACTATCCAGAGCGAACGGAATTCTCTCTTTTTGGCTTTACGATCTCTGTAAGCATATTGCAGACCTTTTTCGACATGGTGCTTTGCGACAGTATAAACTTTACTGCGCGCACCCCAGTAACCTTTGGCCAACTTAAGAATCTTCTTACGTCTTTGTTTCGACGCAACGTGATTTACTGAGCGTGGCATTTCTTTTCCTCTCCTATTGTTGTATCAAAACTTTAATTCGTTTTGAATCGGCTTTCGAAACCAAAGTCGATTTACGCAAATTTCTTTTTCTTTTTCTCGACTTGGAAGTAAGAATATGAGACTTATAAGCTTTGTTGCGTTTGATTTTACCGCTGCCAGTAACTCTGAAAGTTTTAGCGGCTCCTCGATTACTTTTCATTTTTGGCATCTTGTCACCTATCTATTTTTTCTTTTTCCCTTTTTGCGGTGCTAATATGGCATGCATCGCTCTGCCTTCAAACTTGGGTTCCTGCTCAACTTTTGCCACGTCGGACAATTTATCGATAAATTTTCTCAGGAGTTCCTCGCCAATTTCCGTATAAGCCAGTTCACGACCTTTGAAAATAACCGACACTTTAACTTTGTTGCCGTCTTCAATAAATTTAACCGCGTGACGCGCTTTGAACTCGAAATCGTGAGTATCCGTATTCGGATGCAGACGGATTTCTTTTAAAACTGTAACCTGTTGTTTTTTCTTTTGCATTTTTTCGCGTTTTTGCTGCTCGTAAACAAACTTGCCATAATCAATTATTTTACATACAGGCGGTTTAGCCTGCGGAGCAATTTCAACCAAATCCATTCCAGCTTCACGAGCTCTGTTTAATGCTTCTTTGACGGAAACGATTCCGACTTGTTCGCCTTTTTCATCAATTAAACGAATTTCGGGAGCTCTGATTTCTTCGTTCACCCGGTGTTTTACTTGTGCGATATACTACCTCTTTAATTGTGATTAATTCTGTTTTCTATTTCGTTTTGTAATAGTTCAATAAATTCTTCAATCGAGCGGGAGCCCTGGTCGCCGACTTTATGGCGTCTTACGGAAACCGTTCCGCTCTCTTTTTCTTTTTCTCCTACTATCGCCATATAAGGCACTTTATTTGTTTCCCAATCGCGTATTTTATAACCGATTTTTTCGTTTCTTTCGTCGAGATGGGAAATAATTCCCGCATCAAGCAATTTTTTGTGCACTTCCGCGGCATAGTCAAAATAATTTTGAGAAACCGGAATAATTGCAACCTGAACGGGAGCGAGCCATGTCGGGAAAGCTCCCGCATAATGCTCGATCAGAATTCCCATAAACCGTTCGATTGAGCCGAGCAGAGCTCTGTGAACCATAAAAGGTCTGTGCTCTTTTCCGTCTTCGCCGATATAACTCATTTCAAATCGTTCGGGCAGATTAAAATCGAACTGGACGGTGCTCAATTGCCATTCGCGATTAAGCGCGTCTTTAATTTTAATATCGATTTTCGGACCGTAAAATGCTCCGCCGCCTTCGTCCACTTCATAAGTCAGATTTTCTTTTTCGAGAGCATGCTTGAGCGAATTGGTCGCCTTTTCCCAGATTGCGTCGTCTCCAATTGCATCTTCGGGTTTAGTGGAAACATAAAATTTCAAATCCTCGAAACCAAAGGAACGCAGCATATAAATCGAGAAGCGGACAACTTCGATAATTTCGTCTTCAATTTGTTCCTGAGTGCAGAAAATATGTGCGTCGTCCTGAGTAAATCCTCTTACGCGCAAGAGACCGTGCAGTACGCCGCTTTTTTCGTATCGATAAACCGTGCCTAATTCCGCCCACCTGAGCGGCAGATCCCGATAGGAGCGGAGTTTCGATTTATAAATCATTATATGAAACGGGCAGTTCATCGGTTTGACGTAATAATTCTGCTCGTCGATACTCATCGGAGCGTACATATTTTCCTTGTAGAAAGAAAGGTGACCGCTCGTTTCCCAGAGCCAGCCTTTGCCCATATGAGGCGTATACAATAGATCGTATCCGTTTTTAATATGTTCGTTGCGCCAGAAAGTTTCGATTGTATTTCTTATGCGAGCGCCTTTAGGATGCCAGTAAATTAATCCCGCGCCTGCTTCTTCGTGAATGCTGAAGAGGTCGAGCTGTTTGCCCAATTTTCTATGGTCTCTCTTTCTGGCTTCTTCGAGCAATGTAAGGTGGTCTTCGAGCATTTTCTTTTTCGGAAACGAAACGCCGTAAATTCTTTGAAGTTGTTTGTTGTTTTCGTCCCCGCGCCAGTATGATCCCGATACATTCAAAAGCTTAATGTATTTTATCTTTCCTGTACTCGGCAGATGCGGACCCGTGCATAAGTCAACAAAATCGCCTTCTTCATAAATACTGATGACGTCTTTCGAGTCGTCGAGTTCGCTCAAAATTTCGAGTTTATAATTGTCGCCTTTTTTCTTGAAAAATTCGACGGCTTCGTTTTTGCTCAATTCGATTCTCTTAAACGGATTATCCTGTTTGGCAATTTCGAGCATTTTATTTTCGATTTTCTCGAGGTCCGAATCGCTCAACTTGGAATTGATATCGATATCGTAATAGAATCCTGTTTCTACTGCCGGACCGACTCCGAATTTAGCTTCGGGGAAAATCGATTGAATGGCATGCGCCATTAAATGCGATGTGGAATGCCAATAAGTTTCTCTTCCTTCCGGGTCGTTGAAAGTAAGTATTTGCACTTCGGCGTCGTCGTTTATCTGAGTCGATAAATCTTTTACGGCGCCGTTAATTTTGGCAACGAGAGCCTCCTCGGCAAGGCGTTTGGAAATACTTTCAGCTATCTGCATTGCAGTTATGCCTTTCGGAAACTCTTTAACCGAGCCGTCGGGGAATTTAATATTTATTTTATCGTTATTCATAATATTCCTAAACAAAAAAAACGGAGCTAACTCCGATACTGAGTGGGTTCTACAGGACTCGAACCTGTGACCTTCTGCACGTCAAGCAGACGCTCTAGCCAACTGAGCTAAGAACCCATTTAATTTATTTTAACACATAAACTTTTTTTTTCTTGTTGAATAATCAATTTTTTGTAAATATAAAATTATTCCGAACCTGTGACCTACCCGCCAAAGGCGGGTCGCTCTAGCCAACTGAGCTAAGAGCCATTTGATTATAAATAAAGACGTACCGAGGGCCGGACTCGAACCGGCACGGGTGTAAACACCCACAGGATTTTAAGTCCTGTGCGTCTACCAATTCCGCCACCCCGGCAGACATTATGTCAATGAATAATAATCCAAAACGGAATACAAATATAATCTTTTTTTTATCTTTTTTGCAATATATGGTCAAATAATTGAATTTTCATGCGCAATTTTACTTATATTACCGAATCGTATTTGCAAAGAAGCGGTTAAAACATTATTTTTGAACCGCTTTAAATATTGGGCCCATAGCTCAGTTGGTTAGAGCAGCTGACTCATAATCAGCGGGTCGGAGGTTCAAGTCCTTCTGGGCCCACAGAAAAAACTTAAACCCGGCACTTAATTTTGCCGGGTTTTTTGTTTTTGAAAAATCAGCAGTCGGAGGCCCGTCTAAGTCGGGTAAATTCAAGTCCTTCTGGGCCCACACAAAAAAACAAAACCCGGTAACTAAACTATTGCCGGGTTTTTTTGTTTTTGAAAAATCAGCAGTCGGAGGCCCGTCTGTGTCGGGTAAATTCAAGTCCTTCTGGGCCCACAGAAAAAACAAAACCCGGTAACTAAACTATTGCCGGGTTTTTTGTTTTTGAAAAATCAGCAGTCGGAGGCCCGTCTATGTCGGGTAAATTCAAGTCCTTCTGGGCCCACAGAAAAAATTAAAACCCGGTAACTAAACTATTGCCGGGTTTTTTTGTTTTTGAAAAATCAGCTGTCGGAGGCCCGTCTGTGTCGGGTAAATTCAAGTCCTTCTGAAGTTTACGGAAAAATCTGCAGACCGTTTTCGTAGTCGCCTGTTTTTCTGTTTTGAAATTAATATAATAAAAAACCTCGCTCCGTTTTTCTAAGCGAGGTTCCCTTTGTTACAATTTATGAAAACGTATTACTTTTAATCCGAATTAAGTATTCGACGTATAAACTTATTTAAAAGAGACGTCCCAGACTTTAGTTAATTCGTCCTTGCTGTCAGGTCCTTCCACATAGAGCGTAACGTTGTAATCTCCCCCCTTTTTATATTGATAAACCGGATTTTGCTCCAATGAATAGTTGCCGTCCCCGAAATCCCATTTCCACTTTTTTATATTCCCGATCGACAGATCGCGGAAAGCAACTTTTCTTTTTTCAAAGTCGATTACATTAAAATCCCAGTCTGCTTTGATTTTGGGAAGATACTCCGGCAACAAAGGCATTAATTTAAAAAGACATAAATAAGATGCGTTGCCGTACATTGTGTGTTCGCGCGAAAGATTCCAGAAGCCGTTATGTCCGCTTGAAGCGGAATCATCATAGTCGATAACCGCCCACGATAATCCGATCATTTTATTCTCCTCGAGCTTCGATTCTACCGATCGCGAAGGTCCGTCGGCAGAAGCATAATCGAATAGAGTTATGTAAAACTCAAGAGTCAACTTGCCCGAATCGCCTGTCTTATTAAAATCATATTTACAAGCGGAAAGAGCGTACGGGAAATCTTTTATCCAGGGTTGAACGCCCCACACCATGCACCAGTCCTTGTTGCCCGGAGGAGTAAATATATGATAATTCTGAGCATGCACTCCGTGAATTAACCAATGCTCGTCTTCAGGCTTAATTCTCGGATCAAGTTTTACTCTCTCTTCCCCAACAGCCCTTGCCGTCCATACTTTGTGATGAATATGATCTACCAGCGGACCGCCCGATAAATCGCCGTCGACGACTACCTCGAAGATGTCGTTATGATGATCGCGGCGGGAAAAGTTCCAGAAGTCGTCATACGCTTCATACAGAAAATAGAGACGATTTAAACCTTTAACCCATCCGACTTTCACTTTTACATCGAGATTCTTCAAGTCGATTTTATCCTGCTTTCCCGAATCTTCCCACAATTGATCGATGCCTATTGCAAATGAATCCGGCACAATTGACCAATCTCGCCCATCGCCGTCAATTACAGGAATTTTATTGCGCGGAAATTGAAAAACCGAAAAGATTGTATCCTGCCGCATCTGACAGAAGTCTTGCGACGCAAATAAGAATAATAAAATTATTAATCCTGTAATTCTCTTCATTTCTTTATCCTATAAAAATAAGATGTCATCAAACCTGTTTTGATTGGCTGAACTTCCGTTAAACGATTTTATCCTTACATTTTCGGAATTTTCAATCTTAATTGCATTTGTAAAGTATTCAGGCAGGTTATCGCCCCATTTAACAGAAGTGTTAAATATGGAAACATTTTTGGCGTGCCTTATACTTACGCCGGGATTGTCCCTATATTCTATCGGGTCGTAAACTTTTGTAGGCCGATTGTCGAATAATCCGCCGCGATATTTTGTCCATCTGTCGAATTTAACGGAAACATTTTCGAGCGTAACGTTTTCAATAACGCTCTCTTTCGTGCCGTTAATTCTGATGCTGTTTTCGGCTTTCCCGAACACATTTTTCACTGTCACATTCCTGATTTTACCCGATTTTGTTTCTGGATTTCTCGGTATTGCCGTAAATGATATAGCCTCGCCGCGTCCCCACCACGGGTCGGAATGATATCTCGATATAAACTCAATATTGCTGAAAACAATATCGCTTACTATACCGTTATCTCTCAGCTGGATATTAATTCCCCGACAACTCGATTTAATTTTGCAATTTTCAAAAACCACGTTGTTTATATCGCTCGTAGTTTCCGTGCCGATTTTAACTCCCGAATCCTGAGTTTCGAGGATGCAATCGTAAACACGGATATCAGAAGACTGACCGTAGTCTTTGTCTTGTTTTGTGGCTTTAACAACAATAGCGTCGTCACCGCATACTATATCGCAGTTTTTAATTTCCACTTTTCTGCAGTGGTCCGGATCGACTCCGTCGCAATTGGGTACGTCGAGATAATTTCTAACCCGGATTCCATCTACAAGAACATTTTCGCAGCCGAGCATATGTACGCCCCATTCGGGAGCTCTGCTGAATGAAAAATCTTTTAACTGCATGTTCCTGCATTCTTTCAAAATAAACATTTTCGGGCGCCATTTGTTGGGGACCCACCATTCGTTTTCTTCTTCGTAATGGGACATAAATTCCGTAGCTCGTCCTTCAATATTGCCGTACCCCGAAATTGTCAATCCCTCCGCTCCTTCCGCATAAAAGACCGCAGAATTTCTGTAATGGGACTGATTTGTGCTTATTATCAGTTCGGCGCCCTGATCGATAAAAAATTCGACTCCGCTTTTCAAAACAATTGTGCCCGTCAAGAATTTGTATCCTTCCGGTATAATAACTCTTGCGTTTCCGCCATCGGCATGCGCTCTGTCAATCGCATTTTGAATGGCTTTGGTATCCAACGTTTTACCGTCGCCTTCAGCGCCGAATTTAAGAACATTATATTCTTTTCCGCCGACTCCTTTTGGCGTAAAGATAAACGGACTCAATGAAGGCGATACAGCCGTCAGTGCAACGGCTCCCGCTGTTTTTATTATAGCGTCGCGACGTTTCATAGATTTTCCTCTTTTAATTTTCACATTGTTTACTGAATGCAAAAAAGCCGAATAAAAAAGAGCGGAATATTATAAACCGTATTAATTCCCGAAAATTCGGTCTGTTAACCGAAGATGAATTTTTTATTCGACCGAATGAATGTTTTGATTGATTCTTGGGAGACTTAGAACAGATTAAAACAGGAAAAATTATTTTGCAGTTTATAACAAGCCGCTCTTTAAAGACGAATTATCAGCTTCTCTTGCTGAGTACTTCTTTTTCGTATTCTTCAATTACATTAATATAATCTTCCCCGACGGGAACGTCGTTGACAAGGCAGTAATAGTCGTAAACGGCTCCGAAGGGTTTGGTTCTCAGCAGTTCAAGCAAAGCGAGGCGTTCGAAATATTGTCCGTTTTCTTCATACTCCCTCAATCTGTCAGTCGGTTCAAGCAAAGCGAACAGGAACGCAAGTTGAGTGGCTCTCGTACCGACTACATACGCCCCGATTCTGTTCATACTGCCGTCGAAGAAATCGAGACCGACATAAATTCGTTTTAAAGCGTTTGCTCTTACTATTTCCTCGGCGATTAATTTAACTTCGTCGTTAAATATTACCACATGGTCGCTGTCCCAGCGTACGCCGCGACTGATATGAAGGAGCAATTCGTCTACAAACAGAAGCAACGAAGAAATTTTATCGCCTATTTGTTCGGTCGGATGAAAGTGCCCGCTGTCAATGCAAATCAGTTTGTTATTCTTAACCGCATAACCGGTATAAAATTCGTGCGAACCGACGACCATCGATTCCGAACCGATGCCGAAGAGTTTGCTTTCGAGCGAGTCCCTTAGATATTCCTTTGGAAATTCCGTTTTGAATATTTCGTCCAGGGATTCTTTCAGCAAAGCGCGGTGTGCGGCTCTGTCTACCGGAATGTCTTTGGAACCGTCGGGGATCCAGATATTATTAACAGACGGTTTGCCGAGTTGTTTGCCAATTTCGGCTGCAATTTCCCGCGTGCGTTTGACGTGCTCGATCCAGAATTTTCTGTGTTTTTCATTTTTGCTTGCCAAAGTAAAACCGTCGTCGGCATAGGGATGCGAAAAGCAGGTTGGATTGAAATCGATACCGATATCGAGTTTCTTCGCCCAGTCGACCCAGCTTTGAAAATGTTTTATTTCAATCTCGTCGCGGTCTACTTTTTCTCCCTGAAAATCTCCGTAGATAGCGTGCAAGTTCAAACGTTGTTTGCCGGGCAGCAAACTCATAACTTTTTCGATATCTGCGCGCAATTGTTCAATTGTGCGGGCTTTACCCGGATAATTGCCCGTTACCTGAATCCCGCCGCCGCTTAGTTCCGAGTCGGGAGTTTCGAATCCGCCCACGTCGTCCGCCTGCCAGCAGTGGAGACTAATATTCACATCTTCCATTTTTTTAATAGCTTCGTCGGTATCAACACCTAACTCAGCATACGCTTCTTTGGCAATTTGATATGCCTGTTCAACAGCTTTTGGATTTTTCATGTAATCCTCCGTATTTCTATATGAATTATAATTTGATTACAAAAGTAGAAAGAATTAAAATGACCAAACCGACGACCAGAGTGGCAACGGTTTTGGCGCCGGCATTTTTCCATTCTTTAAGCAATAAACCCCAAACATTACTGAAGAGAATGTTAAGCGCCATTAAAATACTCCAGCCGAAAACGAACATTTCTTCGGGCAGCTTGCTTTGTCCCATCCCGAAAAAGAAGAACTGTAAATACCATAGAGTTCCGCCCAGAAGGCTAAATAGCAGATTGTTTAACAAAACCTGTTTATTGACTTTCACATAATCGCTGAAAGTTTTGTTTTGATAATTGAGGTACATACAATAGACAAAATTCGTAACGAATCCTCCGAACATAACAATAATATAAACCGGATTAACGACGAAGAGAGGATCGGTTCCGTACGAAGCGGCGACTTTTTGAATTGCATAACCCGCGTCGATAACTCCGGGAATACCGTTAATACCGAAATTAAAGCAAGCGCTCATTAAACCCGAAAGGACGGCAATAAGCAATCCCTTTTTAAGAGCGAAGTCTTTTATGGCTTCCCTTCTGGCTTCTTCCGGCATATTGCGCGAACGAAGAACTCCCGCATATCCCACAATGGCAATACCTGCAACGCAAAGAGCCACTCCCAATAAAATCAATCTTCCTTCATAAGTGGTAAATAAATTCCTTCCCGATACAAAAGGCGGAATTAAAGTTCCCAAAGCGGCGGTAAATCCGAGGGCAACCGATTGACCGAGACCTACTCCCAGGTATCTCATACTCAATCCGAACGTCAAGCCGCCGACTCCCCAAAGGGCGCCGAATATAAATGCAGCCCATACAGCGTCGCTCGGGGAATTTTTTAAAACGTCCAGGAGATTCGGGACTGTGAAATATGCGAATATCCAGGGAGCCAGAATCCACGATACAACCCCCTGGACAATCCAGTACGATTCCCACGACCATTCTTTGATTTTTTTAATCGGCACGTAAAAGCTGGCGGCGCAAATACTGCCGAATGCTATAAGTATAATGCTCATTAATGAATCCATATGATTTATCCTTTATTTATTAGTCCATATGAAATACCATTTCCAGAGGAACAGTAACGGGAGAGTTATCGGGATTCGTTTCCATTATGTCGGCCATGTACTTCCACCATTTTTGCACAATCGGATTCGAGCCCAAATCCTGCGACGAAGAATCGCCGACAAGTTTTTGTACGGCAAATAGCGTATTGGTTTCTTCATCCAGGAATATCGAGTAGTCTCTTACTCCGCTTTCAAGCAGAAGTGTTTTAAGTTCCGGCCAGATGGCGTCGTGTCTCTTTTTATATTCTTCTTTGAATCCGGGTTTGAGTTTCATTTTGAAAGCAAATGTTTTCATAATTTCCCCCTATTTCAAATTCTTTTTCAATTTAATTACCTCAATGCCCGCGTCGATTACCGAGCCGATTCCGTGTTTTTCGTTTAACCTGGCGGGACGTTCGTAATAGAAAACGAGATTGTCTTCAATGCCCGTGCCCACGCAAATGTCTTTTACCTGACCGTCGGATCTGATTTTCAATTTTTTCAAACCTTCCCATCCTTTAAGCGCAATCGAAGCGTAACGTTTATCGATCCATCCCTGATTGACGGCGCGAGCAATTGAATAGACGAACATTGCAGAACATGAAGATTCAAGATAAGAATCGTTTTTATCGAGCAATTGATGCCACAGTCCTTCGGGGCTCTGATATTTGGCAATGCCGAGAATCTGTCTTTCGAGGTCTTTTCTAACATCTTCCCTGCCGGGATAATCTTCGGGTAAAATATTCAACAAATGAACTTTAGCCATCATTACCCAGCCGTTGCATCTTCCCCAATGTGCAACGCCGTTTCGTTCTACATCGGTATAATAACAGTGCCAGTAGAGTTCTTTGTTTTCATCCCATAAATACTTTGAAAAGTTTTTTATCTGAAGAATTGCATCGTCCCAGTATTTTGTATCGCCTGAGAACTTGCCCATTCTTGCCAAGAACGGAACGCTCATATAAAGGTCGTCCGCCCACAGAGTCATTTCGTGGGGGAATCTTCTGACCAGAGTTCCGTCTTCGAGTCGTTCCTGTCCTTCAGACATATGCCGCGC
Organism: Melioribacter sp. Ez-97; assembly: GCF_051488665.1. Taxonomy (NCBI): domain Bacteria; kingdom Pseudomonadati; phylum Ignavibacteriota; class Ignavibacteria; order Ignavibacteriales; family Melioribacteraceae; genus Melioribacter; species Melioribacter sp. Ez-97. Next base: position 199,662 of record NZ_JBPSEG010000002.1, read on the forward strand.
GGCGTCTTCGATATATTTTTTGTAATCGTCGCGTTTGACAAATTCATAAACGTCCATCATGCTTGCGCCCATTGCGCCGCAGTCGTCAAGCTCGCGCATCGTCCATAATTGTCCGAACGGGAAATGATAATGGGGTCCGTCTTTTTCTTTATCGTACCTTTCCTGGAAATATTTATAATTGTCCATACCGAATGCAACGTGTCTGGCGGCATAGTCGGCATATTTTTTATCGCCGGTGAAATCAGAAATGTTAATTAAAGCCATATTAATAACGCCGTTTGTGTAATGCCATTCTCCGAAAGGAGTAATAAATCTCAATTTTGCGTCTGCCGGCGCATCCTTTGTCGACTGATAAATTTTTCCTGTGTTAACGTCCTTAAAACCGAGAACGCCGTTTTCGACAATATAGTCGGCGACTTTTCTGATAATTTTTTCGTCTTCTTTAAAATTCTGGGCGAGCGCCAGCGTACTGATAAATAAAATAAGCGTAAAAATAATTGCTCGTTTCACAGCTTTCTCCTTTAATTTATTATTGAAATAGGTAAAAGTTTTCAGTCATTTTTTCCGAGCCAATCATCCGGAATCGGTATAATACAAAGGTTCATTGATTTCCCGTCTTCGGACAGCATAGCCGACTGGATAAGAATTTTAGTTCCGTCCGGGCTAAACGAAGGATGGGGATGATCTGCCGAAGTGGTTTTATGTCCGGCAGAGAGCAATTTCATTTCATGAGATTGTCTGTCAATTAAATAAATTTCACGGGCAAAATTATCGCCTGCGGCAAATCGTCCGTCCGGCGAACCGGCGACATGCCAGAAACCGCTGCCATACGGTATTTGCCCTTCTATCATCATTTCGCGCGTATTAATATTTACAATCGCCAAACCCGTCGGTTTTTCCCGCGTGCCGCAATTTCCCCATTCGGCTTCCTGCCCTGGGCTTTCGGAATTATCTTCGTTTGGAATCCCATCATTAACGCCCGGAATTTTTCTGTGCCCCAGTATTGCGAAAGCGACTTCTTCGGGAGTTATTACGACTTCGTGAGTAACCCATTCGTAAGGAGCTTCGGGATATAAAGGTCTTAAGCCCGTTCCGTCCGAGTTTACAATCCAAGTGCGTTGCGGGGATTTTCCACCCGTCTCCCAGCAAAATACGATTTGACCCGGCGTCCACGGATTGCTTTGAATATGCCCGACCTGAAAAGGAACTGAAACGACATATTTAATTTCTCCGGTCTTTACGTTAATACCCGCAATGCCTCCGGGACCCGCTCCCATATTGCGGGGCCCAAAATTTTTTTCAATCTTTACGCCTACCGGCAGATATTGCATAGCTTTTTCTTTACCGACGCGAAACCATAGCCATTCTTCATTAGCGTCAAAAGCAAGCTCGCCGTTGGCTCCGTATTCCGCCGGTATAATGCCGCAAACTCTTTGATAATATGATGCTTCTTTCAAAGCGCCTTTTTCGCTGTCTTGAAATAGCTTATCCAGATTGACTTCTATTATTTCCCTTGGGCTGTTATTATCATAAAATCTTTTCATATAATAGAGCTTCATCGATTTCCTTGCCACAATCAGCGTTCCTCTGTATCCTCCTTCCGTAACCTGTACAATATCGCCGCTTTTTTCATTAACCGCCATAGCTTCGCCTCTAACTCTTCTGGATCTGAAGATAATCCAGTTTCCGTCGGAAGTCCACTGATTGTGAGTGGGATATATTTTGGAATCGCCCGACTGAGAGCTTGTCAAAAAAATTAATTTAACTCCTGTAACGGGATCGATTACCACTTTGCGTTCCGGAGGAAATCTTTTCCCGATTTGTGAAATTATTTCCGAATCAAACGCCCCGCTTATTACAAGAGCTAAAATCATTAATATAATTTTTGTTTTCACAATTTATTTCCAATATTATTAAAAATTATTTCAAACGGTATACTTTGAAATCGTCTATTTCCTGATGTGATTTAACCGTACGGAATCCGAAATATCCTTCCGTCAAGGGGTTGTCGTCTTTAAACGTGAAATACAAATCGCCGTCGACGTAAAGGCTTGTCGTTCCATTGTAAACTATAATCTGAATAAAATACGTTTTATTCGGTTGGAGAAGATGTTTTTCGTCGCGATAGTCGTAAATAAGAGCGCGCTCGCCGTTCCCCCGGTATTTCCGAAATCGCGTAGTGGTATTGCTGTTTCCTCCGATACCCGCATAATAAAGACTCAACGAGTCGTACGACGAGAATGTGCCGTCTCGCGTGAACAAATAATCGTTCCTCGGGTCTGTTGCCATCCAGAATTGATTTAAGTCGGACAGTCTGTCGTTGTAGCCTTTGTCAATAATTACTTTTCTTTTATACTCGATTAACAAATTTCCGCTCAATTTTTCTTTGAACCATACGGTAGCTCCATGCTCCACATCTATAACCATTTTTCCGTTTTTTATTTCGACTTTTGAAAACGGCGATTTTTTCGTTTCGGTTATCCAACGTCCGAAATCATTTTCGAAGTCATCTTCGTACAACAGTTCGCCTATTCTGTATTGTTCAGTACAAAGGCTGTCCCTGAAGTTTTGTATAATCTCTTCGGGAATATTATCACCTACGAGTTCAAGCAATTCGATTGCATTCAGGCACCATTGCGCCGTATTGTTAGTGGAAACTCCCCTCACTTCATAAACCGGCTGCAAACTTTGAACACTGTCGAATTTTGTCATTTTGAAAACCGTATGATAATACCTTGGTTTTGCGTTAAGAAATTCGTTCCATGCCCGGGCTGCAAAAGCAGTATCTCCGGAAACTTTAGCGTACCAAGCGGGCAATCTTGCATACCAGGAGCCGGGATTTCCAAGTTCTACTTTTCTACCGAATTCTTTTTCGATTTCAGAAACCGGAGCTCCGTACAGTTTACAGAATTGATTCCACAGTTTATTCCATTTTTCGTTCTTCAATAAATTAGTTAATTCGAAAGCTACTTCAGGGCCTCCCATCAGAACCGAAAGATGCGCCGAACCGATATCGTCTTCATGCAGCCGATAAAGCTTGTAAGTATTAGGGTCATATCTGAAAGCGGCGTCTTTTCCCGAAAAGAAACCGTACGGCATTTCATAAAGACTGTTTACTCCCTGCATAATTCTGTTGCGATATGTCGTATCCCCCGTTCTTTCCCATTCCGTCATCCAGTTGCCTACAAGAGCAAGCCAGTCGGGTCCGACGCGTACATGCGTAGGATAATCGCTCTTTTCGAGAATCAAACGCAACGGATCGGTTTTACCTATCGCTTCGTTGGCAGCCTCCGTTACTTCATGCATTAAATCGCCCGTTCTTTCGTCGGTAGTCAGATAATAGTAAAATCGATTTAAAGCAGCTTGAGAAATGCGCACTTCTTTGGCGCCGCATCCCCAATGAACGACGTTATGGCGGCTGCCCAATCCTTTGAAAGGTCCGAGATGATAAACATCCACTTCGCTGTTATGGCGAGTCATTGCTTCGGCCATTCGGAATATGTCGCTATTTCCGGTTCTCAAGAAGCTGTACCAGAGCCACATATTGGGCATCAATTCTGTATTTGCCCAGGCATATCCCCCCATATCGTATCTCCACGTATGCCTGCGGCGGTCGTAGCTGTGTTGAATATCCCCGTAATGCCAGAACCCGTACCAGTGGCGCTGCTCTACTTCCAGTTGGTAATACTTGAAAGCGTTTTCGAGTTGGTTCTCGAGCCAGCATTTAACATTATTGCTCCTGTCCGGCAAACTCCAAACGCCGAATACAGGGATGCTATGCAGATATTCCGGCGCAGCCACCAACAAAGGCGGTTGATTAACCGTTTTAACCATTTTGTGAAGAGTTTCATAATCGGGCACATTGTCGGAGGCAAATATTACCAATTCGGTAGTACGTCCGACGCCGGTAGCAGAGCTGAATCCGGGTTGAACGTCTTCATAGCTTGCAAGAAGATTATGCCCCCATGCTAAAGTGTCGTAGTGTCGCATATCCATTTCGTTTGCATCCGGAGGCCAGAGCCAGGCTTTCAAACGCGCGGTGTCTTGTATGACGTCAGATATTTCAAAAGCGGAAGGAAATGACTGCCAGAAATCGCGTAAACATACCGTCAATCCGCCTGAAACGTCGCCGACAAAAGCAAGACCGCTAGCCCGATGACCGTATCCGGCTTCAATCCACGCGCTTTTATCGTTTGTCCTTTTCAATATTCTGAATCCGTCCGCTTCGAGCTGCGTCAATTTATAATCATTCCACGAAGCCCAGTTGTCAATTAAAAACCGTTGTTGTTGTGAAAGCGAATCCGGTTCGGGAATTCGCAAACCTCTCAATTGTCTGTAGTAAAAATCTTCCCGGCGGTCCAAAGGATATCTTCCGCTCAAAGGCTGACACGGTTCGTCCCATAATCTGCCGTCGTCCCCGGCAAAACGGATATGGCGGTTGTACAGTTGTTCGTTTAAAGGAACGTCAAAAACCAGACCCAATCCGCGTATAAAATCTTTTTGCTGATCGCCGTCATAAATAATCGTATGAATCATACGGATAGATTGTTGACCTGCATAAAAATAGAGTCGAACAATAAACGGCAGCCAGCTTCTGGCGCCCGACTCGGAGAAATGTTTGCCTTCTATTTTAATTACCGCCCTTACCGGTCCGTTTTGCTCGATCGTAACATTATCAATATTACCGATAAATTTTTCTTTTGCGGGTTGTATTCCGGCTTCGGCGTCCGGTTCATTCTGTAAAATACAAACCATTTTTACGCCGGACGATATTTCTTTCCCGTCCATTTTAATAAAACGAATAAGATTTCCTCCGCGCTTGGGAATATCGCACTCTAAGGCGCCTGTGTTGACAATTATATCATTGCCCGTTTCTGTTACTTCCACTTTTGTTTTAAACTGACTAGCATCGGCTGCTTTTACAGCTTTGAGTTGAAATACGTCTCCCGAGCTCGTATCGACAACCGTACTGAAGCCGATCCATTTTAAAGAACCGTCCGGCCAATAAGCCAAAGGCCAGGATTGAACGGGCAAAGATTTCCCTTGAAAATCCTCTAATAAAAATTTCGTAGATGGATTAATTTTGCCTTCGGGAAAGGGCGCTCCCCAACTTACGCCTGCCGGTAATTCAGGAGACTTTTTGCCCAACCATGTTAATTTAACAGCATGAATGTTTTGTGCATAAATCGATAATTGAAGGATGTCAAAAACAATTATAATAACTAATGTTATAATCGAATTAATTTTGTTTAAAAACCGATTGCCAATCATATTTTTGTCCTGTAATTAAATAAGCTATAAATAATGATGTATTCAGAATGTAACTTATTAACGACTCTGACTGAAGTAAGATATTAATATGCAGGCGATTAAACTTTTTTGATAATTCAATTTACTTTTAGGATTGAACAATTAATTAGATTAATTTTTTCTAATTCAGATATTTTTCCAGATCGCGCAAAGCTATTACAATAAAATTATGATCGTGCATGTATTCAACATAACTTTTGAAAAGTTCAGGCGAGGTCGTGACCCACGGATGCGCATAATCAGGAATGCCATGAACAGTAAAAACTATAATATCGCCAGCCTTTGCGCTCTTAAGAATATTCATTACTCGATGTTGTGCTTCATTATTAATTCCAGTTGTGCTAAAACTTGGAATTAATAATGGATTGTCATTTAATGGATTATATTTTCTATTACCGCCGACACGAGCATATTTGTAACCCATTTCATTTAAAACCTCCAACGCTATATTACTTGTGTCATATCCCGGATAGGCAAACGATATGGGCTTTTGAATTCCATACTCTTTACATTTGGCTTCAATATAACCTAACTGTTCATACATTTCCTGTTTACTCATTTGATTAACATGTTTGTGTGTACGCGTATGGTTGCCGATTTCAAATCCCATTTGGTTGAGTTCTGTTATTTGGTCCCATGACATGTATTTTGAAGAATCTGCAGGAACTTCTAATGGGAATTCACAAATAAAAAAGGTAGCTCCGAAACCATATTTACTTAAAAGAGGCGCGGCATAAGTATAATGAGTAATAGAAGCGTCGTCAAACGTTAAAACAATAACGGGATTATTTATCTTCTCTTTTTCTTTATCTACCGCTTCTATATTATCACATTCATGAAATAATAATATTACACTCAAAAATATTGTGAAGAGAAATCTTTTCATTACCCCATTTTATATTAAAAGTTAATAATCGTTTTTAACTAATTTATCTTTGGTAATAAATCATCCGTATTTTGTTTTTTATAAAACGTAATTGCGTGCGGCCTTTCTAGTCAAAAAATTCCTCGATAATCGAAAAATCATTTGGATTGAATTTGTCTGAACAACATGTATTTTGTCAAACTACATAACAATTGTCTTACGGCGGGTTGTTCTTCCGAATCGCTTGAATGTCTTTGTTGAAATCATAAATTCCGATTTTCCAGTTGACGTCAAACAACACAACATATCGGCAAGCTTATTTAACGACAATCATTTTCTTAGATTCCGTGAACAGCGCCGTTTCTTTATTTTGAGCCGTAATTCTATAAAAATAAATTCCGCCGCTTAGATTCGAAGCGTCGAACACTACTGTATAATAACCGGCTTCTTTATATTCATTAACTAACTCAGTAATTTCGCGGCCAAGTAAATCGTACACTTTAATATTTATTTTTGAAGCAGAAGGTAAGGTATAATTTATTTGCGTACTTGGGTTAAACGGGTTCGGGTAATTTTGATACAACTGAAATTCGGCGGGTACAGAACTACTTTTGTTTTCCGGCGGTACACCGGTAGTTCCGCCTGCCATTTTATAAATTTCGCTTCCGGCAAGCAGGAAGGCTCCTAACCCATAATCTTCAAAGTTTGGAGCTTTATCATAGGTAACGGGTTGCCCGTCGGATGGTTGTTTACCGGTGCTTTGAACGTATCCCAAAAATCCGTTTTCGTGGAGCGCGTCATTGGTTAATGCATTCCAACCCTTTTTTGCCGCTTCTTTATAAACGGGGTCTGTTAACAATCCTTTATTCACGCCCCATGCCAAGCCGAATGTAAAGAATGCGGTACCGGATGTTTCTTTACCGCCGAATTCGCCTGGGTCATGCAAGCTTACGTTCCAGAAACCGTCTTCGCGTTGAACCGCTATGAGCGCCTCGGCCATTTCTTTAAATGTTGTTTCATATTCGTCTCTGTGCGGAGCGTTATAGGGCATCACATCCAAAACACGCGCTAGCGCCGCAAGAACCCAGCCGTTGCCTCTCGACCAATAGGTATCTTCGCCGTTCGGCGAAGTGTGAGGAGGATCGAAATCTTTATCGCGCCACCAAAGATGGTCGATTTTATTATATAATCCCGAATCCCCTTCTTCCGTCTTGGTATGCATATACATCCGATACATCCGATTAAAGTAGACAGTATCGTTGTAGATTGCGCCGAGTTTTGCAAACACCGGCATCGCCATATGCAATGCGTCAATCCACCACCAATCATCAACTTTATTGCTGTTTATCATTCCATCGATAACTTTTTTAATTTTTTCAATCCTTTCCGGTTGAGGATCTATCTGGTAAAGTTCGATATATGTTTGACCGCACGCCTGGTTATCCGCATTGCGTGTTGTTGTGCCTCCGTAAGCCGGTTCCCAATTGTGGCTTTCCGCCCATTGAACCGCATAATCATAAAATTTCTTGTCGGGTTTAATTCCGTACAACGCCATTAAACCCTCGTAATACGTAGCGCGGGTCCAGATATTGCTCGGGCGTCTTTTATCCGTAACAATATCCGCTCCCGGGTCAGGCCATTTCTTCATAAAGTATTCATTAGCCAGCAGCATTTTTTCCAGGACCGGATTTTTATCTACCGGGTTTTGAGCATTAACTTTTGTTACGTTTAATAATGCTGCCGTTATAAGACAACTGATTATTCCGGTAATCTTAAATCCATAATAATTTTTCATAAAAGGTTCTTTGAGTTAATAGAATTTCAAAAAGGCTGTGCCTCTTTCAAAAGACACAGCCTTGAATAAGTGAGAGGCTACTCACTTCAGGAGCATAAGTTTCTTAACGCTAACAAAATCATTCGCTTCGATACGATAGAAGTAGACACCGGAAGCCAAATCAGAAGCGTTGAACTGAACAGTATGGTAACCGGCGGTATATTCTCCGTTAACCAGATTGGCTACCAATCTGCCCAGGAGGTCATAAACTGCAATCTTAACGTTGCTTTTTTCCGGCAGCGAGAATTTAATGGTTGTAGTCGGATTGAAAGGATTCGGATAATTCTGTTCGAGCGAATAAGAGACCGGCAAAGATTTTTCTTCTTCAACCGAAACCGGTTCCGGCACTTTGCCAAGATTTACCATACGAGCTACTTCATTCAGGTAAACCTGTTTTGCGCCTTCAGTAAAATTATAATAATTGAATAATGCGGCATCCCCGCCGGTTGCATAAGCGTGGTCGTTTCCGTTCCCGATTAATGAACGATATCCGGCAGGCATATCTCCAGCTCCGTCATAGAATTCGACCCACGGTTCCCAGCGTACAAAGAGGACATTTGACGTGGCTGCATCCCTGGCAAGCACAATACCGTTGCCGGCGTCTGTGGCTTCCAGGAAATCATAAGGAGAAGTTACCCAATACATTGTGCTGTCGCTCGATAACGTAACGCCTGCGAATACCGGATCGTCCGGCATTTCGATTTTGGCTACTATGGTATCTCCTGCCGTATCAAATGACGTTGTAGTGCCGGTAGGCAGCCAATTCAATCTGTTGTTGCGCGCCGCCCATAAATGCAATAAAAGGACAGGCGACGTAATATTATTCCAGGCTGTTTTATGCGAGCCGCCAAAATCGCCGCTTGTTCCCGAACGTCCTATTATCACAAGGTCGACTGAATTCAGCGTATCGACTAATCCTTCGGAAGCCGTTTCGAGCGATGCCGAATAAAGAGTGTAAACTTTATAGCCCTGCTCCAAAAGTTCGTCGATAAAAGGTTTGTCGGCGCTTAGATTTGTATTCGGATCGACAACGCTTTCTTTGCTTATAAATGCAATTGTTTTTCCGAGTCCTACGGGTCTCGGCGGAGCCTCGGGCAAATTGACCATTCGCTCGACTTCATTCAGATATACCTGTTTGGCTTCGGGAGTAAAATTGTAGTAATTAAAAGGACCCGCATGGTCGTTGCCGTTACCGATTAACGTACGATATCCTGCGGGATAATCCCCAGCGCCGTCATAAAATTCCACCCAGGGATCCCATCGAACGAACAACACATTCGAGGTTCCGGCTTCGCGAGCCAATACCGTTCCGTTTCCTCCGTCGGTAGTCGCCATAAAATCGTAAGGAGAGACTACCCAATTCATAGTGCTGTCTTCAGCCAGCGTTATTGCACTGAATACCGGATCGTCCGGCAATTCTATTTTTGCCTTAATAGTATCCCCCGCATCGTCGTATGATGTGGTTGTTCCCGTCGGCAGCCAATTCAAACGATTGTTGCGAGCCGCCCAAAGATGCAGCAACATAATCGGAGCTTTAATGTTATTCCAGGCTTCCTTGTGACTTCCCCCGAAATCTCCGCTGCTACCTGAACGTCCTATAATTACAAGGTCGGCTGAGTTCAAACTGTCCAGTAGACCTTGAGACGCTGTTTCAAGAGAATTCGTATAAACGGTAAATACTTCATAGCCTGCTGAAACCAGGTCGTCGATAAACGGTTTATCCGCATTCTCGTATGTCTCAGGATCAATTTTATCCGGAAGACTTACAAAAGCGATTACTTTGGGCAGCCATTCCGTATTTACATTGGGATCGAAACTTTCGCTCGATGTAATAATTATATGATCCAGCAAGGCATTCGGCTCGCGTCCGAAAAAGTCGATTGAATGAACGCCGGCAGAATCGATTACAATCGGAGTATTCCCTTTATGCCACGACCATGATCCTCTCGGTTGCCCTGAGACCTGCCCGGCTACAACACCGTCAACGCCGTAGAAGAAAGAATCGCTGTGATCATCCGGGAAGAAAACATAAGCCCATACATAATGCGTTCCCGTATCGACAAAATTTACATTGTACGATAATTTGATATTGATTGTTTCGGCGTTGCTTGTGCTTCCGTCGCCTTTAGCCATATAAGCTTTCATATAGCCTTCGCCCATAAAGCCCTCAACGGAATCTTCCAGCGCAAAAACGTCGCCGTCTTTTGCATCCAGACCGGGTCTGTATGCGTCATATTTTTCCGCCGGAATTACAACCAGTCCGAGCGAGTCGCTCTTCTGTACAAATTGCGCATTCAGATTACTCAAGAACAGTAAAGCAAATGCCGCCAATAGGTATTTGATCTTATACTTCATCACCCCTCCTAAATTATTATTGATTAAAATGAGTTTGGAAATCGGAGAATCAGAAAAACTTTTTAATAACTTTAAGCAAAACAGGTTAGAAAGCTATTTAATTTTCGGTCTTAAATCGTCCGTGGATTGTTTTGTATGAAAGTCTATTGCAGGCGGTCGTTCTTTCTTTTCGAAGAGTTCCGCAATTGTTGCATAATCAATTTTGTATTTCGGATTAAATTCATTCGACAGCATATATTTCGTCAGACTATAGAGCAACTGTTTTGCCGCAGGTCGTTCATCTAAATTCGATTGTAAGTCTGCGCTGCAAACCATAATTTTTCCTTCTCCGACTCGGGCTTCGAAAAGTAAGGCTAAACGTCGATTCAAAAACCATGTATCGATCGGTTGTATCAGTGGTTTAAATTCCGGCGGAAACAACTCAAGATTCATTACCTGCTGACGGTTTAGAATTTCCCACCATTGCAAATTGCTGTGGAATTCTGTGGGGAAATCCGAAAATGCCGGATGTTCGGGATTACACAAAATGCCCAGAGTATGCGGCGGACGCATCTTAAACCACGATGTATTCCAAAATACCGGATTCAAATACTGAATTACATCTTTGCCGTGTTCTACTTTGCCGGCGGCATGTAAAAATACTTTTCCGCCGTTCTTTAGCGCCGAATAGGCTTTTTCATCGAGTTCATTACAAAAATAAATTTCATGCATATCGAGCGCCGGAAGTTCAGCCGGATAAACCCAGAAATCCCAGCAATTTGTATAATTGGCTACCGAAACCGATAAAGTCATTTTTTGAGCCTTTGTAATTTGCGAAAGAGGCAAATCGATGGAACCAAGCTTTATACAATTGTCGAGCGGTATGTCGCGCTCACTTAAAGAACCTTGAGCAACTATGTTTCCTGCGGATTCGGTTATCTTCCAATGCGCCGCAATATTTTTCAGCGGATGCGCGCCGAAATTAAAAACTTCCAGTTCAGCTTCAAAATTCTCATTATTCATAAAAACAAATTTCGGTAATCGCGCAAGAGGAACTGTCTGTCCGAAAAATCGTTTGAACTCATGGGCGGTTATATAACCCTTTTCTTCCCAGAATGCATTGAGCACACCTACGAGCGCAGTTCCCTGCCCCGGATAATCATTTAAAGCAAGCAATTGTATTCCTGCCAGATTACGAGTACGCAAAGCGGCTTCGATTTCAAATTTGTAGCACAAAGCCTGCAGTTTTCCCGACGCCATCAAAAAATCTTCCGCTTGTTCCCCCATATGATTCTTTGTTAATACTTCCCGGAACAATTCGAAATTCTTTGCTTTGTAGACGCCCGTATACTTATCAATTTCCTTGAAATCCGGATACGCGCAATGCTGCCCCATTTCGTGCACTACGTAGGGAACTGTGTATTGTTCAATTTTATTAGAATAATCGAACTTACTTTCGGGACGGTTTTTCCAGAGAAGTCCGCGCGGTTCCGATCTGACGATAAATTGACTCTCCGGAACGAGAGGCCAACTTTTTCCGATTGACGCGCTCGTATAAACTCTGCGGTTGTCTTTCTCTTTCCAGTGATTGACAAGTTTGCCCAGGTATTCCGCTTGATTCCGCCCCGCCGGTTCATTGCCGTATGCCATCATACAAAATGAAGGATGGTTGCCGTAAGCGTCTAAAATACGATCGGTTTCATCGTAAATATATTGATCGATCGGCTTGCCGTCTCCTAAACTTGTTCCGTGATTAGCCCAACTGGGACCTTCAATCTGTAAATAAAATCCCAATTTGTCCGCGGCGGAAAATGCCGCTTCAGGAGGGCACCAGGAATGAAAACGCATATGGTTCAAACCGAAATCTTTACATATTTTGAAAATCCTTTCCCACGATTCTTCGTCTGTCGGCGGATAACCTGTTTTGGGAAAAACACAATTCTCAACAGTCCCTCTTAAAAAAACGGGACGATTGTTAACGCTAAAACGGGTTCCGTCAATTGAAAACGAACGCATTCCAAATTGAATTACACTCTCATCGGTATTTCCGGATTCATCCGTCACGACCGCAGTCATCTTATAAAGAGCTGGATTAAATTCATCCCAGAATTGAACATTTTTGCCCATCGGATAAATTATTTCAATCTGCGATTTTCCTTTTTCGGCGATTATTTCCTGACTCAAAGGTTCAACTGTATGCTCTACCGGCGAATTAAATGATTTTGCTCGAAGCGTTATTCTTGCTACCTCACTTTTATCTAAAATGTTATCGATAATTATTACCGCTTTTACGGATTTCTCTTCGATATTCGGATAAAGTTTGATAACGTCAAAAGAAACGGGCGGTCCGGATTTAAGACAAATATCGCCAATTATTCCGTTCCAGTTGCCTTGTGTTTGATCCGTAATGCTGTGCGAATCCGGGCCGACGTTTATTTCTTTAATCCGATTATCAACTCTGATAGAAATAATATGATTGCCCGGCGTTAATAATTTTGATAAATCGTAGCGATGGGGCGTTGAAAGACTGTTCCGCATTCCGACTTTTATGCTGTCGATCCACACAGTTGTTTCCCAATGAGGACGCTCCAGAAACAATTCAATCTTTCGCCCTTTCCAATCGGCAGGAATATAGACATCGCGCTGATACCATGCCGCTCCAATATAATGTTTGTTTGGCGTGAGCCAGAATGGAAATTTAAGGTTATCTTTTTTTCTGTACTTTGCCATCTCCGGTCTAAAATACCATGAACTGTCGTATATGCTGCCGGTCCACTTTGTGTCAACAGAGAGTTCGTCGCCTTTGTTGTTATCTCTCATAGAACCGGGCAGAGTTACATAATCCTTTAATTTTTTTCCGTACCAGTTTAGTTTGATTCCTACGTCGTCCCGATCAATTTGAAAACGCCACTTACCCTTTAAAAAAATTGCGTCGTCCCCGGTTGTTTTTGCAAAATGTAATTTTCCGGGAAAAGACAAAAAGGCAAAAACTAATAAAACACTCGCACAAATTTTAGATATATTATTCATAATTTATAAATGTATAGATGATACTTGCCGTTTCATTCAAAAGTGATCAACCAGAAAGAATAATGACTTCACAAATTCAGTAAATAATAATTTTGCTGATTGCTAAGCCGGGATCGAGGAGAGACAGCTGCAAATCGATCGAGCTGTCTTCATTAAGAGTGAATTCGGTTTTCGCACTGGAAAAACCCCGCAGCACATTCTTGCTCCATTCATCGCTTTTAGAGGGCGTATTTACATCGACAATATCGACAAGGCGACCGTTTATCGATACTGCGGTACGAAGTCCGCGCGTTTCATTAATTGAATGTGTAGGCAGGCAAATCAATTCAACGGTACGTCTGCCTTTGGGAAGATTCAATCTAATAGAAGCGTCCGGAGCCTGTAAAGCGCCTACTTCGTTGTAGAGCCGCCCGTTAAAGTTTTTCCACGACAGACTCACACCGTCTGCTCCCAATCCCGGTAGGAGGCACAATCTTGTTGAATCATATTTTAAATCTTTGACGGAAATTGCAATAATCGGTTTTTGTTTTTTTGCCGACGACATAATTTTATCATTATATAAATTTGAATCCGGCATGCCAAACACTGGTCGATTGCGCGGATTCATTGACATTATTCCGTTCCATTTACCGCCGGAAATTTTTTTGTTATAGATATCCGTTAACTCCTTAATTTTCTCGTATGCCATTTTCGACTTATTAAAATTACCCAATCGAGCATAGAAATGTTTTTCGTTCATATATGCGGCTCCGAGTACGGGATAAACAATCAATTGGAAATACGCGTCCCGTAGTCTCTCCGGCAACCGGTCATTCAGCTTTAGCGTTTCATTCACTATCTCTTTATATGCCGTTATTCTCTCGCGCATTTCTTCTTCCGTAAAATTGAGTTTATCAATATGTTCGGGTTTACCGGAAGCCGCCAGGCGATAATACCCGTTTTTAATTCTAGCAATGGCGCCGGCATATTTATTTCCGAAATTTATAGCAGCCCATTTCTCCGGGAATTTTTCCGCATCCGCAGGCTGCCATGATTTTATATCCCAAGCCAGATTCATTGCAAATTCGATTTCCATTTCCGCAGGTTTAATATCGCCGACATTAAAAACCCATAAGCGGTCGGCCCCGTTTTCATAAGCTTTACTCATTTCAAATGAAATAAGCGCAGGCGAAGTGGAGCACAACCATAAATAATCTTCCGGAGCTCCCCAGTACGATAAATGATAATAGACTCCGCTACCCCCGCTTCGTTTTTGTTCCTCAAGCGTAGGGAGTTTACGAATATAACCGTGATTGTCGTCAGCCCATACGATTGTTACGTCGTCCGGGACTTGAACTCCGGCGTAATAAAGATTAAGCACTTCTTTATAAGGACAAAATATTTGAGGAATTTCGGAGGGCGCTTTCTTGAAATGTTCGGAAAGAAGCCGCCTTTGGTCTGCGATTACTTTGTTCAAAAGCTCAACTTTGTCTTTCGTATTGTCGGGACCGGGCATGCCGCTGTCGTGAATTCCGCGCATCCCAATTGTAAAGACTGCTTCAAGATTCAGAGCCGCTACTTCCTCAATCCTGTCTTCCCAATATTTTTTAATTTCATCCGAGTTAGTGTCGTAACGCCATTCTCCGGGTTGTTTTCCGTACTCCGTCACAAAATTATTTTTCCATTCGTCCACGTTATTTCTGAGCATCGGTTCGGCGTGACTCGAGCCGACTACAATACTATATTTTTTAGCGGTTTGCGGATTCGATTTGTAATAGAAAAACGCTTTAGTGCAAGGGTGCATGGCAGGCCATATGAAATTTGCTTTGAGTCTCAGCATCAGTTCAAATATCAAAGCGTATGTTTTGGGTCCTATATCTTTGATATCCGTATCTATATTGTCAGCAGCCCACGGCTGCAGACCCCAGTCTTCGTCGTTCAGAAAAATGCTTCGATATTTTACCGAAGGCGGTCCCATTACAATATTATCAATCTCAATCGAAAGCTCCTTTCGTTTTTCGGGTAGAAGGTCAGCCCAGAAGACCCAGGGCGAAACGCCAAGAAGTTTTGACAATTCGAATATTCCGTAAGCCGTACCCCGCGGATCGCTGCCGCATATTACGAGCGCGCCGGTAATGCCAGGCAGAGGATTGTCTATTATTTCTATTTTAAAACTTTCCCATTTGCCTTTTATCGTATCGACAGAAAGTTTCCCTTCCCGTATCATCCGATCAATAAATTTAGATTTGCCTATTGTGCCAACAATAATCGCAGAAGGCAAATTAATGTTTAGATCATTATGGATTTCAGGTGCGACGTCCGTAAGCAAGCTTATATCTTTTGCCAGCGCCCGTGCGGATATACCGACCACTTCGGCGTCGTTACTGTCAACAATTACAGGAGCAACAAAATTATCCCTGACAATATGGAATTCTTTCTTGCCGTTCTTTTTTATAACTGCATCCGCCCTGCCTAAGCTTGAAATCATAATTACGGTTAAGAGAATTAATACGGAAGTCAGACTCGGCTTTTTCATTTAATGCATATAATTGTTTTTTTGATGCTCAACTATAATTGAGATGCTTTGCCGTGTGAAGAATTTTTGAAGAGTACAAAAGATGATAATCTTAAACAGTTGTCTATACCGCTTAAAAGATCAGTAATTCGAAATATGAACCGGCAGTATCAACATAAATTTGTAAAATCTATTTTACGCTTACGCCTATTAACCTCACCGGGCCGATTAAACCGGACTCGAGGGGTTCCCAATTTTTTGCCGTGAACAATCCGTTTTCATCCAGATTTTTTCTTTCTCTGGCGGCAAAGTTTATATTATAAAATTTTTTGTAATTGATTCCGTTCTTATCCATGTATATAATCCTGTTAGCCATCAGATTTGTTACGCGAACTTCGAGGATATTTTCATCCTTCAATTTATTTTTGTCAATTATAACATGGAATTCGGGTCCAATTAGAGTTGTAATCTTTTCGCCGTTGAGATAAACTTCGGCAGAGCTGCATACTTTGCCCAGCTCGATCATAATTGCGTCCGAACCGAACCCCGGATTGGCAAAAGCGATTGAATAGCTCGCCGTACCGGAGAACCATTTCAAATCATCGGAATATTCGGTCCACGATTTCAAATTGTTCGTCTTGAATGAATCGGGTAATACAGGGCCTCCATTAATAAACTTGATTTGCCATTCCCCGTTCAACGTAAGCGTATCCCCCGCGGATTTATAAAACTTATATTCTTCCGTATTTTGATCTCCAGGATACCATTGCAAAATGAGAGTTTCGCCTTTTTTAATATCGAGATAAACGCCGGCATAATTATCATCGATAATTTTGATTTTTGCTTTCCCGTATTTCCTATTCATCGGATCGAACAAAATTGCGCTGTTTCCTCCTTTGCGAATTCTAATCCAGCCGTCGACATCCTTTTCGCTCCAATTACTTATAAAATAGCAGAGTCCGTCTTCCCGCATTACCCTGTTAAACCATAAACCTTCGTCGGCTAAATTTTCGGGATATACATTAATAACACCCAGAACTTTTGATAAGCTGTCGGCTACAATAAATTTTCCTTTGCCTAATTTGGAAATTCCGTATCCTTCTTCCGGCTGCAAGTTAACTTCGCTCAATTGCTTTTTGAAAACTTCCCTGTTTTCATTTAGGTTTTGCAGCCCCGGAACGTCTTTGGGCAGGTTATTGCTGAATATAACCGTCGCTCCTTCTTCCGCCAATTCAATTAGTTTTTTTAACGTATTCAACGGCATGTAATCGGTCCCCGGCACGACAATTACTTTGTAACTTACACTATTGCCTGCGACAATTTTATTATTTTCAACCGTCAGATTATGTAATAGCCTGTCGGAGACGAAATCGAATTGGTAACCCTCATTTAAAAAATATTCGCTTAGTCGTTCCAGGTCTTTCGTCAGTTCGTCCCGATGAGTTCCAAGATGTTTCAAAAGCGTTCCGTCTCTTTTAGCCCAGATATCATACACCGGATAGTAGAGTAAAATTTCGTTATCAGGTTTGGAGGATTGCAAGAATGACTGACAAACGGATACGTACTCGTTGACCGCACTCAGGTCTTTCCACCAGGTATTTGTCGGAGCAAAATGAACGGAAGCATAGAAAAGTCGCCCGGGCCATCCTTCCGAAAACGGAGAATACGGAGTTCCGTGATAGACAAGATGATTAACGCCGTTTGCTAAATAACGATCGAAATTTTTCTTTGCGTCGGATAATGTTGAAAGGAAATGTTCGTTAAGCCATGTCGCCGCTTCGGCGGATACCAATTTTTTACCCGCAACATGCCCCGCCGACGATGCCAATTTAATTCGCAACGGGGAATCGCCTTCGGTTTCCGGAATATCGCTTGCGGCATAAAGGTCGAGCACGTTTGCAGGCGAGCCATGCGCCTGATTGCGTACGACTGCATTATAATTACGCGACCAATTTTTCCATACTTTTGTAAAGCGTTCCAGCAACAAATCGGAAATTGTTTCCCTGTAATCAGAGATTACTCGCGAGTTCATCTCTTCGGTATCTTCGCCGAACAGCGCGGGCAAATAATTCCTAAGATCGTACCCTCTCAATCTTTTGAATTCTTCGAACATAAGCGGAGTCCAATCCGCCTCGCCTATTGCGTCGTCCACTTCGTAAGAATCGTTAAAAAACGCTCTTATACCGTCGAGTTTATTCCCTTTTGCATTGTTATCAAATTGCGCTAAAAAATGTTTGATTGCTTTTTCAGAAAAATGGTCTATTACGTTGCCTTCCCCTCCTCTGCCGGCTCTTTCGACCATTTTACCGTGCCATCCCTGAAAAACAGCATAAAGTTTCCATTGCCCTTCGGGCGCAGTCCAGTTCAATTTGCCGTCTATCTCTACTTTATCCGTTAGATTGACCTTTTCGCCTTTATCGTTATAAGCCATCAGAGCGACTAAAGGAAGACTTCTTTTGAACCGCACCTGATCGAGCGCAAGTTCTTGAAGATTTGGATTGGCGCTTATAGGATATTTTATCTCCGATATATCAACTTTACGCCTCACGGCTCTTACAAGCGGTTCCTGAACAAACTCGATCTTTTCTTTTAACTTCTCGCCCGAATTCAATTTATAAACTTTATAACGAACATTTTTACAAGCGTCCTCGTCAGAAATCCACGGACCGCCGAAAGGCCAGCCTGAAGCGTTTGCCACGTCGACACCGAGTCCCAATTCCTTGCCTATATTCAAAGTATGCTCAAGCATATCCATCCAGCGCGGAGTCAAAAACTTAATATCTTTGTCTTCATAACCTTTGACGCCGTAGATAGCAGTAACTTCAACGCCACCGAAGCCTGCTTTACTCAATTCTTCCATATTTGATTTCAGATCGTCTTTTGTAACGGCGCTGCCGTGCCACCACCATCTCGTCCACGGCTTTGTAATGTTATTTACTTCAGGCCATAAATTCTCCTGCCCGTTATTTATTACATTGCAGGACAAAAATGTAATTGCGACCGTTAACAAAATGAAAAGATATCCGAACCGAGAAATAATCTTTATCTTTGCCATATCAAATCTGTTTTTATGAAAAGATAATGATTACTATTTCAATAAAGTCATCTGTTTTACGACTGAATTATCGTTTATTTTCAATTTATAAAAATACACTCCGCTTGCCAGTCCTTCCCCGTCGAAGGTTAATTTATAGCTGCCCCTTTCCTGGAATCCGCTAACGAGCGTAGCTATCTTCTGACCCGATGAATTAAATACGGCGAGATTAACAACCGCAGGCTCGCTTAATTCATATAATATATTGGTTACAGGATTAAAAGGATTTGGATAATTCTGATATAAATTAAAATTGCGGGGCGAATTAATTTCATTTAGGTTGACGGAAGTAATAAAGCCCGATTCGATCGCGCCAAGGTCGGGAGCGTTACCGAGAAACGGGAATCCGATATCCGTTCCTGCGTCGACTACTTTACTGCCTTGAGCAGGACTCATAAAATCAATATCGGGCAAACTGCCGTCTTCCTTTCGCGGAGACGCTAATAAATCTATATCGACGCTCTTAAAATCGGCATCCTCGAGAGATAAGTTTAACTGCCATGAGTTGGTTACAAGTATATTCCTGGCGGTATCGATATAGGCAATGTGTTTATTGCCGAATCCTTTCTGATAGCTCAAATTATTTTTCAAAACATGGTCGTATCCGTCGCCGTCAATATTATCAGCGTCCTCGCGGCTCGGTCGATTCAGCATATTAAAATTAGTAGTGTTCTGATAAGCGGAATTATTATACCAGTAATTCCCAGACAGATGATGATTGGCATAAAATCCATTCGCCTTATTTTTTGCCGCTATGCAAAACTGAATTGTATGCATCGGAACCGGATTGGGAATTCTGTCCGCGGTGTCGTGTGCAAAGCCGCCGGCTTTAAAACCGTTGCCGTCACCGAGGCTTTGAAACGAAGTTGAATATCCGTTATAAAAAGCCCAGCAGCTGTCGAAGACCACAGACGCGTCGGCGCGAATTATGTCGAAACCGTCGTCGCTGTTGAACCACGCACGACAACCTTTAAACACATTACCCGTTCCGCTTGCGTCGGGATGGCATCCGAAACCGTCCGTATTACCGCCAAGCCCGTCCTCCGATACGTTATCCCAATTCCTGTAGGAATCGCAATTGAGAAATAAATTATTTCCTCCTTTATAATGCCTCAATCCCGTTCCCACATTATCGTGCATGCTTATTTGTTCGAATATATTATTACTGCCCCTGCTGTAAATGCAATACGATTCCGTATGAGATGTTATTGTAACCTGGATGCCCGTCATTTCTATTCCTTTGATGTGGATATAATTTCCGACGACGTAGATACCCACGACTCTTTGATTCGCCGGTTTTACATCGGAAAAATCGAACACAGGGGTTTCGCCCGGGTAAGCCCAATATTTGATTGTCTTTCCTTCGGTTCCGCTTTTATCCAGATACGTAACGCATGCAAAAAGATTCGACACAACTCTCGAAATCTGATCCTCTCTTACTTTGTAAAGACCGCCGCGTATATAAACAGTATCCCCGGCTTTGACTAATTCCTGCGCTTTCCGGAGGGATTCGAGCGGCCGGTCGATAGTGCCGGGATTTGAATCACTGCCGTCAGGAGCTACATAAATCTGAGCGCTAATGTTAATCGTTGTACTTATTATGACAAACAAAACGAATATTAATTTTCTATACACAGCAACCTCTTATTAGCTGATTATATCTTTCTCCGAATAAATGGTAACCGAAGAATAATGTTATTTTAATTGCCAATTTTCTTTTGATTCAAGTTCCGTAAGGTCAAATTTAATTTTAGTTCTTTCGACGGATTCTTTATACAACTCATTTAAATCCGGCAGCTGCAGCTTCGCGCCTTTGCGTATGAAAAAAGGCGTTTTATAATCGGGAGCTTCGACTTCAATGTATTGACCTCCTTTGTACTCTTTTTTATCCCATTGATCGATCCATACTTCGCCTTCGGGCAAATAAATTTTCTTTTTTGTTTTGCCTTCTTCCCAAACTATAGATACCAGGATGTCGCCGCCGAATTTGTACGTGGTCCAATCCTCCCAGCTTTCCTTCTGTTCGGGATATTCGAGGAACAGAGGTCTTATAACGGGCATACCGGTTTCATTTGCTATTTTAGCGTGGTCATAAATATAATCTACAAGAAACATTCTCAATTTTGTATAGAACCTCCAGACAGCCAGCAGTTCGTGGTCGAATGACGGTTCGTAATTCATATCCCAAAAAACGCGGTTGTTTGTCGGTCCCACTTCCATAAGAGGAGAAAAACATGCAAATCCGAGCCAACGTTTGGTAGTTTCCCGATTGATATTTTTCGGATATCCTCCTGCGTCTGATGTCCAAATCGGATAGCCCATTACTGCGCATCTTTGGGCGCCGATTATTACCGACCTGAGTCCTTCGGGAGGATTACCCGTATCGCCCGCCCACATTCCGCCGTAACGGGCGCTGCCGGTATATTGAGCCCGGGGAAACAGTATAAAATCGTCTCCCAAAATAGGTTGAACCGCATCGAATGTTGCTTTAACATATTGTCGCGGATAATCGTTATAATTTTCTCTGTAACTTGTGCCGATTGACGTAAAGAGATTTAATGAATCCAGGAGCTTTTCGCCGTCGGCTCTGTCGAGTTTAAATCCTTTAACGCCAATTTTAGCCAATTTAGCCGGACCGTTTTCGCCCCACCATTTACACGCTTCTTCATTTGTAAAATCGATTAATGCTTGTCTTGCATTTCTCCATATATTACTTTCCAGTTCATAACCTCTGGCGGCGGCTGTATCCGCCATTTTTCCCATAACAAACGGACCTATCCATAACATTGTTTTAATATTTTTCGAGTCGAGCCATTTAACCATTTTCTCGAAATTAGGCAGTCTATGGTAGTCGATTTCGTAATCGTCAAAGCCTCTCACGCCGGGTCCCCATGGTCTGTCGATCCAATAAGCGGTGCATGGAATATCATAAGCAGCCATTAATAAAATTTCTTCCGTTATCTGAGAATTATAAGGAGAATTTACTTTTGTGCCGTCGTAATATTTATCGTTGTTAAAATGCTCATCCCGCCAGCGCCAGGGCCCGAACGCCCATTTGGGAGGCACAAACGACGGACCGGTTTCAAGTGCGTGGCGTTTGACAAGCTCCGCCGGAGATTCATCCATCATCAACGAAAAAGAAAATTGAGGACCTTCGAACGATATTTGAACCATATCTTCATATTCTTTGCAAAAATCGATAACACCCGGCCATGTTCCTTTTACAAATAGGGCATAATTGCCGGAAGAAATATAAAACGGAGCGTAAGCCGAAACCGTCGGTTTCAATTTCACGTCTATTCTTTGTCCGCGCAAATCCATGCTTTCTTTAATGCCTTTAGCCCACGATTTTTCCTGAGGTCCGTCTACTACTCTTTCAAAAATGCCGGTAAAGTATTCGCCGGGTTCGGCTTTTGTGTTAATAACCCAGGCAGATGCTTTATTGTTTTTATCTGTCAAACTGAAATCAAACTGTATTTCTTTTTCCGATACTTTTGTAACCAATATCACAGTATCGGAGCCGGTCTTCCATACATACTCAAATTTATTTTCGGAAGACTTTTTGATTTCGGGAATTCCCTTAAGCCAATTAACCTTACCGTCCCTTATGAAGCCGACGGCGCCCAATGTGTCCGCTGCGGTAATCAATATATTATGACCATAGCTGTTTTCGATTTCAAACGACGTGAAAGATTCTTCGTTATTCAGAATGGTCAACCTGCCAGGATTGCTGCAAGCAGTTAAACCGATAAACAGGAGTAATGCAAATGAATAAAGCAGC
This sequence comes from Melioribacter sp. Ez-97, assembly GCF_051488665.1. Taxonomy (NCBI): domain Bacteria; kingdom Pseudomonadati; phylum Ignavibacteriota; class Ignavibacteria; order Ignavibacteriales; family Melioribacteraceae; genus Melioribacter; species Melioribacter sp. Ez-97. The sequence continues at coordinate 222,404 of NZ_JBPSEG010000002.1, forward strand.
GGATTTAATCTTATGTTGATATTCATACTAGCGCCTTTAATTTATGCCTCAATTAATTTTTCAGTTAAAAAGAAATTATAAATTTATCTCAGCAGAATCATCTTTTTCGTCGAAATAAAATTGCCTGCCGACAGCCGATAAAAGTAGACGCCGCTGGGCAAATTATCCGCATTGAATTCAATCACGTAATTTCCGGGCTCTTTCTGTTCATTTACAAGAGTAGCAACCTGGCGTCCCAGAGCGTCATAAACTCTCAGCAGAACGTGAATTCTCGACTCGCCCGACTTACTCATTGCCGGAATAGAATAGCTGATAATTGTAGACGGATTAAAAGGATTCGGATAATTCTGGTAGAGCAAATATTCCGTCGGTAATTCCGATGCCGTTTCGACGGACGTCAGAGGAGTCGATTTAATAATTATTTCATCAAGGTTTCCAAAGTCGGAACCGGTGGCAGAGAAACGAATTGTATTGTCATAACCAGAATTCAAATTTACTTCGACGCTATCCAACACATAATTAGTCCAATCGCCCGTACCTTTCATGGTAAGATTCATCGCCTGACCGTTAACTGTTAAACTTCCGGTCCTGTCGGTATTTCCCAATGCATACCGGAATAAAAGCGCGCGGGGTCCGCCGCCGAAACCGGGCATATTGGTAAATTCTACAGAGCTGTTGCCGGCGTCAAAATTTGTAAATGCTGTTCCGTGATATCCCAGATGGTTATTTTCGACAAATACGGTACCGATTAAATTGGCGTCCTCGGATTGAAATACAAACGAATCAGCCGGGGTAATTTGTATTATATCCGTATGAAAAGACTCGGCGTTATTCGTATCGGTAACAGTTAAAGTGTAATAATACGTTTTACCTTTGATTAAATTTTTATCCGTATACGAAGATGAATTTTTATCCGCCTCGAACTTGACAGGTTCGGACATATCGCTCGATTCCGACCTGTAAATATTAACATGGGAGATTAAATCAAAATCGTCATACTCCCAGAGCAGCAAACAAGAATTATTATCGTAACGATATGATACCCCGGCGGGAGCGTCCGGCCTTAATGTGGGCGTTACGGCAATAATATCCGACAAATCGGATTTGTTTCCGTCCGTATCGTACGCTCTCAAAGCATAATAATAGGTCGTATCGTAAGTAACGTTAGTGTCGAGATAAGAAGTTACATTTCCCAAGTCGAGCGAGTCTGTAAAATTATTCGGAGCTTTACCTTTGTAAAGGATATAACCTGCAAGATCTGCTTCCGCGTTCAAATCCCATTCTAACAGCACAGAATCTCCTAATGATACTCCTTTTAAATTCATCGGTTTGGAAGGCGGTTTTAAGCTGTCGGGAATCAGCATACTCTTACCGATAAAATAGCTCGTGTGAGGAGGTTGATTATAACCGACGTTCTGCCAGGCAATTGCCAGGCGGTATTGCCTGTCGTGCATTAAAGTGACAAGTCTGTAATCGGTTTTAATATTTGTCGTATAAATTCTTAACGAGTTATTGTCGTTCGTACGCCAGATAACTTCCTCGCGCCAATCCCCGAATAAATCGGCTTGCAAAGAAGGAGTAGCTTTTGAGCCGTTATTCGAAGAACATCCGTTTGCCAGCAGCAAAACCGGATTATTACTGCCGTTGTATTTACGTATATTGTTATTATCGAGAAGTTCGCGTTCGAGGTCTCCGTCCCACCAGATAACAAAGTTGGAAGAAGGGGGATTGGGACCAACCCGAAGATTTGAGGCGCTTCTTAAACCGTCGGTACCGCCCCAGCATTCCATTCCGTCATACGAATCGTCCAGATTCGCAGAAACGCCTCTGCCGACATCGCCGGGACCAGTGCCCCAAATTATTTCCCCGGTTTTACCGTCGAGCAAAGCCGAACCGACTTGCGCATATTCGTGAATGCCCCAGACTTCCAATCCGGGTCGATTCGGATCGATATCGGAAACGTGTAAAGCGTCGCCGTGCCCCAGCCCTGAATTCCACAAGCCGGTGCCGTCGTCGTCAACAGCCATAGCTCCGTAAACAATTTCGTCTTTGCCGTCGCCGTCCAGATCTGCCACGCTTAAATTATGATTGCCCTGCCCGGCATATGAAGGATATCCGTTGTTAGTATCGAAAATCCAGCGGGAGGACAATTGCCCGTCACGCCAATCCCAGGCTGCCAGTACCGTGCGAGTATAATAGCCTCGGCACATTACAACGCTCGGACGCTCGCCGTCGAGATAAGCAATGCAAGCCAAGAAACGATCGACTCTGTTTCCGTACGAATCGCCCCATAAACTAACGTTGCCTCTCGGCGGAAGATAATCGGTTGTCGCCAGCGCTCTGCCTGTCATACCGTCAAAAATCGTAAAGTACTCCGGTCCCGATAATATATAACCGTTTGAGTTCCTGTAATCTGCGTTCGGATCGCCAATTAGGTTGCCTTCTCCGTCAATAGCACCGTCGGCGGTTTTACAAGCAAGTTCAGCTCGTCCGTCGCCGTCCAAATCGTAAACCATAAATTGCGTATAATGCGCCCCGGCGCGTATATTCCTCCCCAGATCAATACGCCAGAGAAGAGTTCCGTCCAATTCAATACCGTCGAGATAAACATTTCCAGTATAGCCGCTTTGAGAATTATCTTTCGAATTTGACGGGTCCCATTTTAACACTATTTCATATTGACCGTCGCCGTCAAGGTCTGCAACACTTGCATCGTTGGGACTGTAAGTAAAATCAACGCCGTCGGGTGTTCTTCCTCCCGGAGGACGTTGCAGCGGAATTGTTTTATAAATGTTTTCCCACGGCGATATTTCTTCCGATGCTTCTAATTCGACTCCGCCTATTACAGGCACGATTTTATATTTATCGTTTAACGTGCCTGCAGCATCGATAAAATTCGTAGACGATTCGACCGGTTCATCGTTTATTTTTGTATTCCCCCTGTAGATATTAAACTTTATGGTGTCCGGGTCGTCTGCTAACAAACGCCACCCGATATAAATCCCCCCGTTTTCAGCCGGAATGGCTACGACTCCCCTATCCAGATTTTCGTGATGAAAAGATTGTCCGATAATGTTAATCGACGCGCCTGTCAGAACAATATTTACATATAAGATGACCCTCATTAAAAATTTCATTTACATTCTCCCGCTAACTTTTTACAAATTGATACATCCGATTTGCTTACAGAATTAGTTGAGTATTGATACTGGAAAGCTCAAGAAGATTAGCTTTTCCAAAATAAGTAGTAATAGTTAATATTTAGAAGATTCACGGCTATGATGTTGAAAGATTTTTCTCAATAGAGTTTATAAGTATTCAAGCGCTTTTAATATAATTAGTGGTCAATCCGAAATTAGATTGACCACTAATCCAATAAGTAAAAGAAAACGAGCTACATTATTTCAGAAGCATCATTTTATTGGAGGCAACAAAGTTTTTGCCGTTAACGCCTTTGGCGGTAATAGTATAGATATAAATACCGCTGCTAAGATTGGAAGCGTTGAAATGGAGTGAATGGTTTCCGGCCGAAAGCGCTTTCTCGGTCATTTCGAATACTTTTTGACCTAAAACATTGTAAACGGTCATGGTAACGACGGATTGTTCCGGAAGACCGAAACGAATTGTAGTAGTGGGATTGAATGGATTAGGATAGTTATTGCCAAGATAATAATCGTTGGGGACATTATTATCGTACTGTTCAACCGAGACAAGATTATCCTTCGTAATGAAAGCGGAAAGACTGTCGCCGGGAATATAAACATATTTAGCGTTAGTCATCGAGTCTCTCAAAGCTGCAAGATATTGATCGCGGTTTGCAAGGTATGTGGCTTTTTTATCCGGGAACCAGTTCAAGTCTCCAAGCGGAAGTCCGTCAGTGCCGCCGGTAAGCAAAGTATCGTTTTGATAACTCAAGTCGAATTTCGGAGGCCAATTCAGCATAGGTTGTCCGTCGGCGTCATAATCTACAACCAATTCCACTCTCCAGTCAGGCCAGGTATCTTCTTTCAACCAATAGTATTTGTCCCAGGCTAACATGCCTTCGAGATTGCTGGTGTTATTTACGAACATAGGATCAAACTGCCAATAATTTTTTCCTACTGTAAAGTTATCGTCTTCAGTTATGGTAGTATCTACGCCTTTAGGCCACAAGTAACACATGATAACTTTATCGGAATCATTTTCAAAATTAGGATTAATTACGCTATCCCAGAATTCGGGGAAAGCCGGATCGAGATAGAAAGCGTTCATACCCTGATAGAGCGAAATGGAATCGAGTTTTTCAGCAATTTCATAATGATGATCCCACGTTGTAAAAGGAGCTTCATAATGGTTTGTTCTCAATGTGCGTCCTCTGTAGCTCCAATTATAATAGATATTGTTTGCCTGCAAAGCTTCGTACCAATGTAATTCGTGTCCGTTCACCTGCATATTTAGGTAAGTGTTATGAACTTCAATTTCCTTGGATGTGAAGAAATTGCCGCCGTTTCCAAACAATCTGCCTGTATTGACAGATGTGTTGTTTTCATAAATAAAGTTTTCAACTCCGGCATCTATACGAAGCACCATACCGTTGAACGGCGAACTGGCTTTACGAACCATATTGATAAAAAGACAGTTTGTAACGCTGATAGTATCGGCATAAGCCTGATTTCTCAAAGTAAACCATTGGATTTCGCCAAAAGCGCAATTGTCATAAATTATCTTATGTCCGCCCTGATTGACAATGAAAGCTCCTACAAGTTCACCGTTGGGAAGATTTCCGTCAACAATTACATTTTTAATAGTAACGCTTCCTCCAGCTTTAATATGGATCATATCCCTGGCTGAACCGTCTGCTGCGGGAATTTGCAGGAAGACAGGCGGAGCCGTTTGATTTTTGATCCAGGTATTATCAGGTCCTAAAATGACGAGGTCGAAATCGACATCCAGTGTGCCGTCGAAAGCATAGATTTGACCGCTCTCCGCTAAATAGACTGTTTTAGCAGGATCGTGAGATCCGTCAGCAAGAGTATCTGCCGCAATTTGAACATTTACGAACTGATTCGGGTCCAGTACCGTTTGAGCAGACAGATACGAAACAAATACAAAAAAGACCATAAAAGGTAAGACTAACCTTTTCATAGATTCCTCCTAGTTTTATTATGGATTAAATTAATGGGGAATATTGGTAGTGTTTTTAATTGAGCGGTAAAAAAAATTATCACCTCCTTTTTACGAGCTAAAAAGATTTATTTTAATTAGAATGAATATCGGACGCCCAGATCTGCGGTTGTACCGTAATATTCTACACCCGACAGTTTTTCAAGAACGCTTACAAATTGGCGGTCCGGTCTGTTTGTAATGTTATTAATATTCAAATATACTTGCAGACCTTTGAGCCAGGGTAATTTCTGATATGCCGTAAAGTCCCATCTGGAATAAGGAGCGGTATACGAATCAAGTTCCTGATAAACGGTGTGCGCGCTTCTAAGGACGTTATCTGTGTACTGGAATGATAATCTCGCCGAAAAATCGCCGATATCATAACCGATTGTTAAGTTCAATATATCATTCGGCTGATTGATTAATCTGCCCGAACGGGTTGTATCTATATAGGTATACTTTTTAAAGATTCCGCTTCCGATTGCGACGCTCTTGAAGTAAGGATAACGCGTTTCGGAGTTGATGTGCGTATAGTTAATATTCAATACGAGTCCTTTTAAGAACGAAGGCAAAAACCAGAAATGCGTTTGCCAATCGAGCTCAATTCCCCGCACGTAAGATTTTTCTTCAAGATTTGTCCAGGTGTAAACGGTTGTTCTTTGATTCGGAGTCAGAGGATATCTGTAATTGATCTTCGAAGCGTCTTTCGTAAAATAAGTAATCGGCACTATTAGATTTTCTATTTCTTTATAAAATAACCCCGCCGTAAAGAGTCCGATATAATTATCATAAACAGAGACATATACGTCATAATTTTGAGTAATGGCAGACTTAAGATAAGGATTGCCCATACGCAGCACAGGATCGCCGTAAGTGTCGATAAAGAGATAAGGAGAAACGGCTCTGTAGTCGGGATAAATTATACTTTTTGTGCTTGCCAAACGGATATCGAGCCAATTGGTCGGTTTTATACGAAGTAATATCTGAGGAAACCAGTTATCGTCTTTTGTGGAATCCCAATGCACTTCTTTATAATCATAATAATATTCGCCCGGAGTAGTCAAGCGACCAAATACATAGGTCGAATCGGCAGTGTAATCGAAGCCGTACTTTTCATATCGTAATCCGGGTAGAAGTGTAATATATTTCCCGATTTTCATTTCTGTCATAAAATAAAAAGCGTAAAAATTTCTCGTATAATTATAATCGTACTGAGTAGATCCCAGCGGGTCGGGCAGATAGTAACCGTATTCTTTTGCAAGGTCGGCTAAACGATGCATTTTCCAGATCGATACTTTATTGTAGAATACATTGCTGCCGATTCCTTCTTCGCCGGACAGAAAATCGCCGATATCGTAATCCGGATCGGCAAACAGCGATGCTTTAAGACCGTTATCTTCTTTGGAAATGCCAAGGTCTGTCCATATTACGTCTCGCAGTAAAGTATTGAAATCCAATGCAAGACCGCCGCGGTCTACATCAATATACCACGCCGTTTCATCATTCTTTCGTGTATTTCTTTCATACTTTCCGCCTAATTTCAAATCGCCGGAAATGTAACTGAAAAAGTTATACGGAATTTTCACGTTAAAGATTGCAGACTGAGCGGTTTCGTCAATATCTCGTTTTAAAGTATTTACATTATTTACAATTTTATCCTGTCCCAGAACCTGCAAGTGATTCAGCAAAACGCTGGGCGAAACCTGATTTTCTTTGCCGGCAATAACAGAATCGGGAACCCAGCCCTGAACGCCGCCGGATCTTGTCCTCATATCGAGCGTTAAATCGCCGGGGTGACGCTGAGTCGTAATGGAATTCGAAAGGGAAAAATCCATATTCATATTTAAGAATTCAAACTCGCCCTGCAATGCGTTGCTTATTACGGTATTCGTAAATTCTCTGTCGGTAGCATATCCTCTCCAATCGTAGGACGTTGTAAAATAATTTCTTTGTTGTATTTGATGTTCTTTCAGACTTCCGATAAAATTATTTAACAACAATGTTCCGTTCGAAAACTGATAATCGAATACCAAACTGCCGCCGTATCTTTTTCTGTCTCTAACGTCGTCGTAGATATTGACGTCGTTAAGCAATGTAGGAATTAGTCCTTCATTAGTAATCGATTCAACATTTGTAGTATAAGAAGCGCTCAAGCGGTCTGAATTCCTGTTATAATTATCGATATAAGCAGAGAGCTGAATACCCAGTTTATTATCGAATACCCGATTACTTACGAGAGCCGCGATACGATAATTTCCGTAAGGATTATCATTTGCAAGCGATGCATATCCTCCCTGCACCGATACATTAGAATGCAACCCTTCGCGGGCTTTGCTGATTCTTAGATTGACCGTTCCGCCTACTGCGTCGGCGTCCATATCAGCCGTAAGAACTTTTGTAACTTCAATGCCCGAGAGAATATTGGGCGCAATCATATTCAGGTCGACGCTGCGGTTTTCGCGGTCCGTCGATTGAAGTCGAACGCCGTTTACCATCATAACGTTATATTGAGGAGACAAACCGCGGATGGTAACCTTTTGACCTTCGCCGCCGCTGCGAATCAACGATATACCGGGCAGGCGAGCTACAGATTCAGCGGCATTTACATCCGGTATGTCTTTGATGCGGTCGGACGAAACTATGTTTTTAATGGTATTTGCCGACAACTGCTGGTTAATCGCCTCCATTTGACCTTCCGCCTGAGCGGTAATTACAACTTCCCCCGTTTCCAGCGCCACGTATTCGAGTTCGACATCCAGTTCAATTGTCTTACCGGCAACTACAGTTACGGGAATTCTCTCGTCCTTGTAACCGAGATATTTAACCACCAAAGTATAATTACCGGGCGGTACGCTTCGGATATAATATTCTCCTTCAAACGAAGCGGCAGCGCCGATACTCGTGCCTTCCAATAACACATTCGCTCCGGGCAGAACTTCTCCCGTTTCTTTATCCAGCACTTTGCCTCGTATTCTGCCAGAGCCTTGAGCCAGAATAAAACCCGACATAAACAAAATCAGAATCGCGCACTTGAGTATTATCTTACTTACTTTCATAACTCAACTCCCTTTTTATTAGAGAATTATTTAATGTATGTTTAATTGAACTTCGATCTCACGATTTTATTATACAGTTCTGAGTTTTCATCGAAATATTTTTTGTTCCCGGGCGTATAGGTTTTTAATTCGCTCGAATCGGCTACGATTTTTCGCCATTCATCAATATTATTTACAATGCCTTTAGAGATAGCCTGAACGCCGATATTTCCGAGCACCGCTCCTTCAACCGGTCCGGCTGTAACTTCGCAACCCGTCGCGTCCGCGGTTAATTGCGTAAGAAGTTCATTTTGAATACCGCCGCCTACTATGTGAAGACGCTCTATATTTTTACCAATTACCGATTCTATTTTTTTCAAAGTATCCCTGTAGCTGTAGGCAAGACTTTCGATTATTACTCTTATAATAAACCCGAAGTCATTGTTATGCTTTTGACCGCTTTCTTTTAAGAATGCTATAATTTTTTCCGGCATATCGCCCGCCTTCAAAAATCTTGAATCGGAAAGGTCGACCCAAGCGCCTGCAGGGCCGTAATTTTCAGCCATAGCAGTTAATTCCGCATATGAAAATTCTTTCTCTTCTTTTTCGTCCCAGTAACGTTTGCATTCCTGAATAGGCCAAAGACCCAGAATATTTTTCAAAAATCTAATCGTATTATTAAAGCCGCCTTCGTTTGTAAAATTATTGTCGAGAGCTTGCTCTGTTAAAACCGGTTGACCGAGTTCGACTCCCATTAAAGACCATGTGCCTGAACTTAAGTATGCCCAGTTACCGCCCTGCGCGGGAACGCCTGCGACGGCGGAAGCCGTGTCGTGACATGTTGTAGCGATTACGGATATGTTTGAATCCAGCTGAGTTAATTGTAAAATCGAAGATTTAATTGGTCCCAAATCTTTACCGGGCTCAATTAGCTCGGGGAAAATACTCTTTTTAAATCCGAGCGCCTCAATAATTTCCCAGCTCCAATTTCTTGTAGAAGGATTCACAAGTCCTGAAGTGGATGCAATCGAATATTCGGATACTTTTTTACCGGTAAGCAAAAAGTTCAAAAAATCCGGGATCATTAGAATTTTATCCGCCGCATTCAAAAGGTTGGTTTTTCTTTTTTGTTCGGACAATAACTGATAAATGGTGTTAATCTGAACGAATTGTATGCCCGTCGACCGGTAAATTTTTTCTTTTGGTATTATTCTGCATGCCTCTTCAATCATGTTGTCCGTGCGATCGTCCCTGTAATGATAAGGATAACCGAGCAGCCTGTTCTCGGAATCAAGCAACACATAATCCACTCCCCACGTATCGATGCCGATACCGTCGAAACGACTGCCGAATTCCTTCTTTGCTTTTTTCAAGCCTTCGATAATTTCTTCGTAGATTACCAAAATATCCCAATGGAATCCGTAATCGAATTTAATTGAAGGAGTTCTAAAGCGATGTACTTCGTGTAGAGATATTTTTCGATTGTTCAGCAATCCGACCATACACCTTCCGCTTTCGGCTCCCAGGTCGAATGCTATAAATTTTTTTTCATCCATAATTAACCCGTGATTATGATTAGTAGAATGATTGATATAATTAAATTATGTGGAGAAGTGCAGCGGTTAAAAAATTCTTGAGTAAAAAGAAAAACAATTAATCGCTCCCGGAGCGAGAATTTATATATTATTTTATTACTAACTTATAAACCGCAGGAAGTGAGGAAGGGGGAAGAAAAATATCTCAAGAAATAACGCCCTGTCATGGTGACTTATCTTTTGAGAATACTGTATTCTACAGTAACGTCTTCGTAATCGTTATAGCTTTTTCTGTTTTCGAGCATGTCGATAAGAATATCGGTAGCAGTTTTACCGATTACATACGGATTTTGTTGGACGGAATAGTAAGGCACGCCCAATCGGGAAACAATCGTATTGTCGCCGAATTCTCCCAGGAGTATGTCGCCCGGGATAGAAAGATTTTTATCCAATATGGCTTTGCCCGCGCCGTATGTAATCAAACCGCCGATACTTATTACTCCGTCGATTTTAATGCCCGTATCCAGCAGCGCCGTCATCTTATTATAGCTGTCTTCAACGCTGCGGAATGTTTGCAGTACAAGGTCGGGATTGAAATCGATGCCGTTGTCTTCGAGAGCTTTTTTGTATCCCTGGAATCTGTCCTCGCAAACAGGAATGAGAGTATTCGGTCCGAGGAATAAAATATTTCTGCGCCCTTCTTTTATCATATCGGTGGTAAGTTCGTATGCCGCGTCGACGTCGTTTATTTTAACTGTAGTGAAAGGCAATTCATGAACTTTGCGGTCCCAGCATACGATTCGAATGCCTTCTTCGTCCATTTTTTTATAGAGTTCCAGATTTTCGTCGCCGCCTACGGCGTTTAATAAAATACCGTCGACGCCGATGTCGGAAAGGAATTCGATTTTTTTTCTTTCTTTATCGGCGTCCTCGTCGTGAACCATCAAAATGCATTCGTAGCCTTCGTTGCCCGATTCTTCGTACATACCGCGTACGGCTTCGGAGAAGAATGAAATTCTGAGATCGGGAATTAGAACGCCAAGGATTTTGCTTCTGTTGGTAATAAGAGAGCGAGCCAGGATATTCGGGCGGTAGCCCATCTCTTTGCATTTTTCTTTAACCAAAGTTTTGGTTTCTGCGGAGATATCGCTCGAATCCCTCAAAGCTTTCGACACTGTTGCGGGAGTAAGAGAGAGTTCCAAGGCAATATCTTTTAAAGTAACTTTTTTCTTTTTATAACTCACTGAAATTGCCCATAAGTTGTATTAGGATGAATAATATTACCATTTTAACGTCTAAAATTCAAGGAGAAGATAAAGGACGTCCGGGCACAGCTCCGCCACGTAAGTCCCATATATTGAATGATTTATGTCGAAAAGGAAGAAAAAAGCCGCAATCAGAAAAGGTTTTCGAAAACCTTTAAGTAACTCTACCCTAAAAAAGAGCCAATTCAGCTCACCCTATAATTACTTAATCGTTTTCGATGCCGTTATGAAAATATTAAGATTATTTTCTTATGTCAAGTTAATTTTTCAGTAGACGACCTTTTTTTATTTTACCGGCTCTCTTCTACTTTTCTTTAATCAATTTATTCAAGTATTCCGCAGGATGATATATATTATCCTTCCTGTCGGAAAAACTTTTTAATTGTTCCCTGCAAGAAGTTCCGCTTGCCAGAATAACAACTTCGTCAGTACTTCCGAATTTGTTTTTTATCTGGTTCAATAAGCTGATTCCCAACGACTTGCTTATTTTATAGTAATGCTTTTTATAACCGAAACTGCCCGCCATACCGCAGCATTCCTGAGTCGATATTGCCGCGTCAATCCCGAGCTTTTTATAAAATTCGGGCGCTTCGTTTCCAAGTCCGATTGATTTCAATTGACAATGCCCGTGATAAAATATTTTTTGTCCGGCGTATTTTATATTCTTTTTAATATGATTTATGTCTAGTTTCCCTTCCTCTATCTTCATATTGAGAAATTCGAATAAATCATAACATTTTTCGTTGACGGCGGCAAACAAATTATCGTCTTTCAATAACTTCGCGTAATCATTTCGCAACATTGTAAGTACGCTCGGTTCTATTACGATTACATCGTATCCGCCGTCAATTAACTTTTTCAGGTAAGACGCAGTTTGCGCCGCTTTCTTTTCTGCGTATTGAACCATTCCCTGAGATAACGAAGCTCTGCCGTCGTCGTAGACCTCGCTTACTTCTGTCTGAAATCCTAATTTTTCCAACGCTGCAACGGCTTTCATACCGACTGCCGGATTATTATAATTAGTAAAAACATCCGCAAAGACAATTACTTTTTGCCTGTCGTTTCCGGGTTTCCTTTGATGAATAGCTCCGACTCTTCTTTTATATAATTCAACGAAAGTTTTTCCTGCGAATTCGGGAATTTCCCTCTCCTTTTCGACGCCCAAAAATTTATCCAGCAGAATTTTTACCGCTTTCGATTTCATAAAATAATTTACTAACGAAGAAAACTTTGAAGCAATCTTTGCCATGTCGCCGAAGTAGCCGAAAAATATTTTTTGAAGCGGGACAGACTCGGCTTCCATAAGTCTGTTCTTTATAACGGTATTTAAGCGGGGAATATCGATTCTTACCGGACAATTCGGAACGCAACGCGAACATCCGGTGCATAATTCAGCGAAACGTCCTTCTTCGAGTTTGCCCGTGGTGCCTACTGCCCAGCTGGCTCCTATACCGCCGGTATAACATTCGCCTCCGAATGCGTGACCGCCAACGGTCTGGAAATTAGCGCATACATTCATACACGCGCTGCACCTGATGCAATAGAGCGCTTCTTTCAAATCCGGGTCGTCCCTCATTGCCATCCGACCGTCGTCAATCAGCACCAGGAAGAATTTTCTCTCTTTATCCGATCTGTTGTTAAGATTGAGCGCCGGCGCTTTCAACGGCGGTTCGAGTATGTTCGTATACGAAGTCAAAACCTGTCCGGTAGCGCTTGCGGCTAGTAATTCGATAAATATTCCGAAGTCCTTTCTGGCGGGAATTATTTTTTCGACGCCCGCAACTGCAATATGAATAGCAGGCAAATGCGTCGTCAGTCGAATATTTCCTTCGCTTTCGACCAGAAGGATTGCGCCTTCGTCAGCGGAAATCAGATTCGCGCCTGTAATACCGACATCCGCCGCAAGAAATTTTTCTCTTAAAGTTTTGCTGGCAAAGGCTGTCAGTTCTTCTCCCGTTTCAAGCGGATCTGAAGTATCGATATTTTCTTTGAAGAGTTTCGAAATACTTTCCCTGCTGCGATGAATGGCGGGAGCGACTATATGCGAAGGCTGCTCTTTTGACAATTGCAATATAAATTCGGCAAGGTCGGTTTCTACCACTTCGATATTTTCGGCTTCAAGCGTATCGTTTAGTTTTATTTCTTCGGAAGTAATCGATTTCGATTTAACCGCCAATTTAACAGAATTAGACAAACAGATTTCTTTAATAAAATTAACGGCTTCTTTTTTGTCTTTGGCATAGTAAACAGAACCTCCGCGCGCTTCGATTGTTTCTGTCAGTTTTTCGACCAGGAAAGGTAGATTTCTGATGGAATTTTCTTTGATTTCCCGCGCCTTGTTCTTTAATTCTTCGTAATCTTCAATTTGGCTTATTGCTTTGTAGCGATTGTTGTTGAAAGTTTGAGTGTTGTGCCGAACGGATTCGGTCTCGAAGGCAAGCGCATAATCGATGGCTTTAAATAGATTTTCTTTTTTTGCTTTGCTGGCGAATTCTTTCGGATGAATCAATTTACTGTTCATTATCATTCCGTAACGATTATATGCAATTTGCCCGGACCGTGAACCCCTCGCACCAGCGGACCCATGTCCGCCGTAGCGCTCGGTCCCGTAATTATTGAATAACTTCCTTTCAGAAATCTATTCTCATTTCCTTCGTCAAACAGGTCGCGTGGTTTTCCTACGATATTTTTACCGTCGAGTATTACAATATGATTTCGTACAAGCATTGAAATATAACTCGTATAATCGCCGGTTATCGGAACAATAACGGAACCGGTGGAAGCAATGCCGCATACAGCAGGCGCAATTCCCGTTTTAGCGTTTCTCAGTTTCTCCTTGTCGAAATTCTTTAAATATTTTGCATCGTCGAATATTTGTTCGAAAAAACTCCGCTCTATTATTCCGGGATTCGAAACCAATATTTCGTTTTCGCCTTCGGTAATTTTTTGCAATGCCGATTTTATTGAAGAAGGTTCGCCTGCGACGGCAATTACATTAGCGCATGCAGCTTCCGCTTTACCGATAAATTCTTTCAACAATTCTTCTTTGGACTTCATCAAATTTTTTTAATAAACCGACTTTATTGTTTAAGAATAACGCTTATTCAGAAATTCCTTTACTTCGGACGCCACAATGAACTCTTCGTTAGTAGGAATTATTGCAATCTTAACCGGCGAAGCGTCGCTCGATATCAAACCTTCTTTCGGATTCGATTCGTTTTTAGTGTCGTCGAGAATTACGCCGAGATTTTCCATATTTTCGGCGATCTTTTTTCTCAATAAAACGCTGTTTTGTCCGCCTCCAGCAGTAAATACAATACAATCGGCTCCGTTGAGAATTGCCAAATACTCGCCGATATATCTCTTCACATTGTAAACAAAAGTATCGAAAGCGAGTTTAGCCCGGTAATTGCCTTTGTCCATTTCCGTTTCGATATCGCGCAGATCGCCCGATTTAATGCCTGAGATGCCGTAAAGTCCTCCTTTTGTCATCAATATCTCGATTGCATCGTCGATTGAAAGGTTTTCTTTCTGCATAAGATAAAGGAGCGCATACGAATCGAGGTCGCCTACGCGTTTGGCGTTAATCAATCCGCACTGCGGACTCATACCCATTGAAGTATCGACCGACACGCCGTTTTTAATGGCGCATACAGACGAACTGCCGCCGAGGTGGCACGAGATTACCTTGTCTGCATCGAACAGTTCTTTTGCGCGCAGCGCTATATAACGATGCGACGCGCCGTGAAATCCGTATTTTCTTATTCCGTGCTTTTCGTAATATTCGTACGGAATTCCGTACATGTAAGCTTCGGGCGGGATATTTGTATGAAAGTGAGTCTCGAACAATCCGATAAGCGGAACGGTATCGAGCAAATCTTTGAAAATCGATATGGCGGTCAAATAAACGTCTGTATGAACCGGAGCCAGCGGGCGATACTCTTTCATCGCTTCAATAACAGCGTCGGTCAGTTCCACGCATCCGGAAATTCCTTTAGCATGAACGGTTTTGAAACCTACGGCTGAAATATCATCCGCAGAATATTTTTCGTTGAGCGCTTTTAAAGTCATGTTGACCGCGGTAAAATAATCTTTAATTTCAAGGACATTTTTTATTTCTTTATCTCCCTTGAAAGCAAACCTGAAAATAGCGTCCTTTTGACCGATCTTTTCGACAACTGCCTGGAATAAAATATCCATATTGCCGGCGTCGTATAGTTTGCACTTATACGAAGTGCTCCCGGGATTGGCTATTAAAATTTTCATGGCGCTCTATTTAGTTAGTTTGTTTTTTAAGTTAGCCAGCACCTGTTCAACAATATCCTGTATCATACCTTCATTTAATTTCTGAGGTTGAGGATTTGCCGATTGAGCCTTTGGATTAACATCCGTGCTGCATACTGTAACTCTGCCGGGCAGATTGAATTTTTCTCTCAAGCCGAGCAGACGGTCGCGTTCCTGAGGCGAGAGAACATTTAAATTGCCCAGTTGAAGCGCTTTCCAGACAATGCTTGCGGTATGTTCGAGAGTTTCCATTTTATAATAAGCATTGAAAAGATCGCTGCCGAGAGTAAGCGCGCCGTGATTTTCGAGCAGAATTGCATCCGAATTTTTTATATAGGGACGGATATTATCGGGAATTTCGGACGTAGAAGGCAACCCGTAAGGAGCAATCGGCACAGCGCCTATTACTATTATCGCTTCGGGCAATACACATTTGTCGAGCGGTATGCCGGCAACGGCAAAACTGGTAGCATACGGCGGATGAGCGTGCACTACGGATTTAACATCGGGTCGTTCCTTATAAACTTCAAGATGCATTTTTAATTCGCTCGAGGGACGGTATTTTGAACTTTTCGTAATAACGTTGCCCTGCCTGTCGCATTTGATAATCATGTCGGTCGTCATAAAACCTTTGCTGACGCCTGTGGGAGTAGTCAAAACTTCTTCGTCGTTGAGTAAAACGGTAATGTTTCCGTCGTTTGCAGCTACGTATCCACGCGTCCAGATTCTTTTTCCGACCTCCACAATATGTTTCCGCAGTTCCCATTCGTTATGCATGGCTTATTCCTTTATTTTTAGTATTATTTTTCTTTTTTGAAAGTACAAATAAATATCAAAATGTTTACGTGAAGATGCAAATCTTTATTTTTCTCTTTTATAATTCATTCTCGTTATAATCGATTTTATCCACAATGGCGATGATAAGAGTTCTTATAGGCGCGAGATCCAGACCGAAGATCGATTGAGCCACGCCGGGAGCTCCGCCGCAGACAACAATGTCGCCCAAGCCCGCCCCGATATAGTCGAGCGCTACATGTTCCGTATCTAACATTGTTCCGTCGGGCAGAACGGGTCGCACCACATAAACTTTTTTACTGTTGTAAGCTTCGTGCTTAACCACAGATACGACTCTTTTTGTAACTTTTGCCAGATACATTATGCCACGCTGTCGACTAATTTAACAATACTTGCATTCACAGGCGCAAAGCCGGTATCAAATGCCTGAGTTGCGTCGGTGCTCGTAACATAGACAACCAGATCGCCTTCGGCTGCAATGTTTTTAGGGTCGGCAACCACAAGCGGATTCCCTACCGGATTGGATTCGGATGAAACCGGCTGAACTACATAAAGATGGCAGCCTTCCAATTCTTTCACTTTTTTAGAAGCCCAGGTTTTGCCGATAACTATTCCCAATTTCATTTCTGCGCCGTAATCTTTTTTGTAATCTGAACGTCGTCAATAATTGCAACGATTACCGCATCGATGGGAGAATCTTTAGTAGTCTCGGTCATACGAGCCGAGGAACCGTATGTTAAAAGGACAAAATCGCCTTCTCCCGCCTGAACGGCGTCAATAGCCACATGATACGACCCGATCGGTTTCCCCTCATGATTTACTTCTTTACAAAGAAGCATTTTCTTGCCCGTTAATTTGGGGTCTTTATGAGTCGAAACCACGCTGCCTATAACTTTTGCAAATATCATTTAGTTTTACGATTAAATGACGCATCCAACTCGTCCACCGGACGCGGAATTACCAATTGAGAAATAACCTCGCCGATCCGGGAAGCCGCGTCTGTTGCGGCGTCGATAGCGGCTCGTACGGCGGCTACGTCTCCTTCGATTACAAACGAAACGTATCCGCTTCCGACCTGCCGCCACTCGACAACGTCGACATTTGCGGCTTTTACTGCAGTATCGGCGCCGAGCACCAGAGGCGCAAATCCTTTTGTTTCCAAAATACCGATTGCATGTTTAATTGCCATTTTATTCTCCTTCAATTAAAATTTTTATACGAATCTGAAAGATTTATGCGTCATAATACGACGTTTTCTTACAAAGTGAACCGGCGTGCAAATTCCCTCGCCTGTCGGTGTTGCAATTGTATGGGAAAAGTAACCTTCTCCGAGATCGCCGCCGTTGCCTCTCAAAGTTCCGCCGTTTATTACGTGCACGTCGCAGTCCAGAACTCTTGTAAACCGAGTTACCCGTTCAAGATCTTTCGAAAAGATACTCGCAGTATGTTTAAAACCGTGTTCGGCTTTTAGCGCCGCCGACAGACCTTCTTCAAAATCTTTTACCCGCACGACCGGAATGCAACAAGTCATTTGTTCGGCAACAACCCAGGGATGATCCTTTTCTACTTCGCCGAATAATAACGGTACGTCTCCTTGTAAATTAATTCCGAGCGCTTTGCCCAATACTGCAGCGCTTTTCCCCGCAAAATCTCTTTTTATCAACCAGTGTTTGCCCGACAATTCGAGAGCACTTTCGGCTAAGCGGTTCATCTCTCCGGTCGACAGGCGATAATTCCCCGCTCTTTCCATTTCAGCCATGAATCGTTCGAATACACTGTCGACAACAAATATCTCCTTTTCGGCTATGCAGAGGATATTATTGTCGAAACTTGCGCTCATTGTAATTTCCCTGGCTGCGAGTTCGAGGTCCGCCGTTTCGTCAACCAGAACGGGAGGATTGCCCGGACCGGCGGCAATAACTTTTTTTGGATATTCCAGAGCCATCTTAACAACTTGAGGACCTCCGGTTACGGACAAGAGTTCAATCTTTTCATGCCCGAACAAAGTTTTTGCTGTTTCAAGCGTGGGTTCGGCAACGCATGTAACGAGATTCTTCGGAGCTCCGGCTTCGTACATATATTTATTTGCCAATTGAATTACTTTGGCGCTTACCTTTTTAGCGGAGGGATGAGGATTGAATACAATCGTATTTCCGCCGGCTAATTGAATTATAATATTGTTAATCATGGTCGGACCGGGATGAGTGCTCGGCGATATATTTCCGATGACTCCGAACGGCGCATATTCGTCGATTGCCAAACCGTTTTTGCCCGACCAGGCTTCCGGCTGCAAATATTCAACGCCGGGACTATGATTTGCCGCATTGACGTATTTGGCTATTTTATGGTCGACGCGTCCCATTCCAGTTTCTTCAACAGTCATTTGCGCCAATTCTTCTTTATTTTCGAGAGCCATTTTACGTACGGCGTCGATGATTTTTTTGCGGCATTGGATACTCCTTTCCTTGAATTGCAGGAAAGCTGCGTGAGCCGCTTCGACCGCGTCGTTCATATCCGTAAAAACTCCCCAGTCGCCGTTATCGATTTTCGAACCGGAGGAAGCCTCCGTCGTTTGCGACATTACTTTTTCGACTACCTGTTCTACGATTTTTCTTATTTCATTTTCGTTCAAATCCACTTCAAGCCCCGTTTAAATTTTTTATTGTTTCTTTAAATTTAGCGGTTCAATCGGAAATTTACCCGATAATTTTTCCGAAGGGCGAGGAATAATAATTTCGGACAATACGTTCCCGATATTCGAAGCAGCCTGAACGCCAGCGTCGACGGCAGCTTTAACAGCGGCAACGTCGCCTCTGATAATAATGCTGACTCTTCCGCCGCCTACTTTAACCCATTGCGCCAATCTTATATTAGCGGATTTAACCGCTGCATCGGCAGCTTGAATTGCGGCTGTAAAACCTAAGGTTTCTATAATGCCCAATGCTTCCAGCATGTCACGCTCCTATTTGTTTAACATTAATAATTCGAAGACTTCCTCGTGAGCCGAGGGAATGATATTGGTGCAGACCAATTCGCCTACTTTAGCAGCCGCTTCCGCTCCGGCTTCTACAGACGATCGGACGGCGCCTACTTCGCCTCTTACCAATGCGGTAACATATCCGCCGCCAATTTCAACGCGCTTTACAAATTCCACATTTGCCGTTTTGAGCATTGCGTCGATAGCGTTGACCGCCCCGGTATTTCCTCTGGTTTCTATAAAACCGAGAGCCGCTCCTTTTGCCATTTTTTCTCCTATTCTGTTTGTTTATAAATTGTTCTTATTCTTCTTTTATTAATTAAATCTTTTGCGCCGGGAGTAATAACCGTACCTTTGGGAATAATAATTTCGGATAAGTTTTTATCCGCTTGCAGAATCATATTTTCCGTAAGCACCGGCGTTTTGAAAGCGCTCATATCGAATTCGTACGAGTTGTTTTTATTTGCGCCGGTATTTTCTTCAAATGTAATTTCATATCCTCTCTTTTCGAGTTCGTTAATTACTTCCGTAACTATTAGTTCAATTAACTTCTTTATATTAATCCGGCTCAAGCTTAACTTTTTTGTTTTTTATAGATAATTTTATTTCCGTGCGAAACCGAATCCACAATTCCGATAATTGTATTGTCGGTTGCAACGTCTTTGGTCTGTTCCGTCAATCTTGCCGAAGAAGACGAGCAGAGCAGAACAATATCTCCTTCACCTGCGTTTACCGTGTCGACGCATGCCGCTGAATGGGAAGTTCTCTCCAGGTTTTCATTTAGATAATTAACCACGAGAATTTTCAACCCTTTCAACTTACCCGCTTTTTTGGTCGAGACCACGCTTCCTATAACCAATCCGAATTTCATATTTACATTTTCCCCAGAAACTCGGCATAAACTTCGCCTTTAATAAACGCCGCATTGGCGTCGTCGGTGTCCAAATGCATTTGAAGTTTCCAGTTGTCATTTATTCTAATCAACACGTTTTCAAAAACAGTGCTTTTGATTCCGGCAATTCTCACCTTGCAATAGTCGCCGTTTTTAACGCCCAAGACGAGAGCGTCGGCGGAACTCATATGAATATGCCGGTTGGCGATTATTGCGCCTCTTTCGAGGAAGACAGACGATTTGGGACCTACGAGAGTAATCGGAGCGGCATCGTCGAGCGAGCCTGAATTTGTAACCGGCGGATTCAAACCGAGGTAGATTGAATCGGTAAGAGAGACTTCAACCTGGTCGTATTTTCTTAAGGGTCCCAGAATTCTTACGTTTTCGATGCATCTCAGTTTTGGTCCTACGATCGTCAAGGTATGTTTCGATGCAAATTCTCCCGGTTGATACAGAGGGCGCAACTCTTCGAATTTTGCATCCTGTCCGAATAATTTTTTGAAGGTCTTTTCGGTAAGGTGGATATGCCTGTTCGAAACGCCGACGGGAATAAGAGGATAGGAACTTTTAAAAAGTGCGCCGTATTTACTTTCAATCGAGCGTGATATTTCGTCTGCAAGAGTTGCAATAAAATCTTCCCGCTCGTTATTATTGTTGTTAGCCGAGCCGGTTTTAATATCGAGGCCAAACAAAACGACCCTCCTCTTAATTATCGTCAAATTTTCAAAAGAGGACAGGAAAAGCAGCCGGAGAAATTAGCGAAAAGGTTTTCGAAAACCTTTAAGCAAAGATAATATTTCCCCCATTCTTTGTCAAGCGCCGCCTTTATTTTTTGTCTAATCAGATTGCGACAAAATAATGTCTGATATAATCCGTTATAAATTAGTAAATTATGTCTTCTCATTTTTAAGTACAGGCAAAATGAACAAAGAGTACAAAAAAACCGGTCTTGCGCTTGGAACAGGCGCTGCCAGAGGATTGACGCATATCGGCGTTCTCAAAGCTATCGAAGAATACGGCATTAAAATAAACTATATTTCCGGGAGCAGTATAGGAGCGTTAATCGGAGGCGCTTATGCGATGGGAATGAACGCAAAAGAAATCGAAGAGATTGCATTAAAAACAAACTGGAAGTTGATGGCAAAAATTTTTACTCCCACACTCTCACTGTCTTCTCTTGTCAATTCCGACTACCTGGATGAATTTTTGAGTACGATTTTCGGCGGAAAAAATTTTAACGATCTTACAATTCCCTTTTCCGCAATAGCTACCGACATATTAACGGGTAGAATGGTCGTACTCGACCGGGGAGATTTAACAACCGCCATACGCGCCAGCATATCGCTCCCAATAATATTTTCCCCGGTTACATACGGCAAATACAAACTGCTTGACGGCGGACTTGTAAACCCGACTCCCGTGGATATAGTCCGGAAACAAAATATCGATACCGTTATTGCCGTCAATTTGAGGCGATTCGAAACTTACGGGATCAATCAAATAGCGGATACGGATAAGAAAAGGATGTCCGGTTCAGAACTCAGAAAATTATCGCTTAACGAAAAGATTCAATATTTTATCAAAAATCCCCTCCACTACATCAACAACAGAAACGAGACCCCCGACCCAAAATTTTGGGAAGTGCTTTATCAGATGTTTATAATAGTCCAGGTGCAAATCAGCGAACTTACAATGCAGATAGCCAAGCCGGATATATTGATCGAACCCGACACGGGGAAATACAAACTTCTCGAATTCAATAAAGCCGAAGAATTAATTGAAATCGGCTACAGAACGGCGAAGAGCAGACTTAAAAAAATCAAAAGTTAAAGGCGTTTTATTCAGCGTTATTTATTGTAAGAAATACACTTATTTTTATTAACTTATAACCGTTAATAATTTTTTCATGGCATAATTAACCGGGGGAAATATGAAAACAATTTCTCGCTACAAGAAAACTACGTTCCTGAAATATTTGCTTTTTATAATCATTGCATTTAACATCCCGCAAATTGCGCAACCGTCCGGCGGCCCATACGGTCCGATGACTTTGAAATACAATCTTCCGAAAGTAAACGGGACCATTTATTACGTTGCGCCCGGCGGCGACGCCGAAACGGAAGGAACGAGTCTCGATAAACCCACTACAATTGAAGCGGCTTTTAAAAAGGCAAGAACGGGCGACGCCATTATACTGCGCGGCGGAGTCTATCGCACTGGCAATCTGATTTTCAACCAGGGAATTACAATACAACCCTATATGGACGAACAGCCGGTTCTCAAAGGCACGTATGTGGCTGACAAATGGGAAGACCTTGGCAACGGGCTGTGGATAACTAAATGGGAACGACTCTTTCCTTCAAAGCCGCAGAGCTGGTGGCGAAGAAATCGCGAAGGGAAAAAAACGCCGTTACATAAATTCAACAACGATATGGTTTTTGTCGACGGCAAGTTTCTTCAATCGGCAGGTTGGGAAGGAGAAGTAGACGAAAACAGTTTTTACATCGACTACGAAAGAGGATTGGTTTATATAGGCGTTAATCCGAAGAACCATTTAATCGAAATTACGGCTTTCGACGCCGCTCTTATAAGAACAACTAAAGAAGTTAACGGAAAGTCCCCCGATAATAAAGGCTTCAAACTCAGAGGGATAACATTGACTCAGTATGCATACCGCGCAATCGAAATCGAAGGCAAAGACCCCGAAGGCTTATCGGACGAGAAAAATCACGGCAAGGACGTTATCGGAACTGTAATAGAAAATTGTTCGATAACTTATTGCTCGCGAGTAGCGGGATATTTCCGGGGCGACAGTCTGGTAATCCGTAATTGTCTTATCAGCGACACAAGCACCGAAGGACTTTATATTCTCAGTTCTTCGGACGTTCTCCTTGAAAAAAATATCATTAAAAGAAACAACATAGAACGCATTACGGGATATTACCCCGCTGCCGTAAAGATTTTCAATCAGTGTTATCGCGTTACCTGCAATGACAACTTAGTAATAGATCATCCTTATTCGAACGGTATTTGGTACGACGTAGGAAACGTGGACGGAGTATTTATCAATAACTGGATAGAGAATATAGGCGATTATAAATCGCCCTATTCAATCGAGCGTCCCTGGCCGAGCGACAACGGATTCTTCTTCGAAATTTCGAAAGGAGCCGTCTGCGCAGGAAACGTATTCGTAAACTGCGACCACGGAGTCTGGGCGCTTAACAGCTCGAACGTGAAATTCTACAACAACACTTTCATAAACAGTATGGCGTGCATCTCGCGCAACGAAAGAAGCGCACAGGGCGATCATTTCGGATGGCATCCCAGCACAGGCCCAGACGTCGACGAAAGAGTTGGACATGAATTCGTAAATAACCTTTTGTATGCCGACGAAAGCTACAACAGACCGCTGCTCTACGTATGGCAGCCCGCGTCAATCTGCGATACGATAAACGACCCGCAGGTGGCTAAACTCGATTACAACGTTTATGTGCACAAATCGGACAATCCGCATAAACCGGCATTTATATGGAGTCCGGCTGACAACAAGCGCTGTCAATTTCTATTCGATTCTTACGACGAATTTGCGGCAAAATTTCCTCAATACACTAAGAACAGCAAATATTTCAAGAACTACAACGGTCCCTTATTCAAAAGCGTCGAACTTCATAATCTGGAAGTATTGAAAGGATTTCCCGCTTCAAACGCCGGTACGGATTTACCTGCGTATATCGAGAAGTTAATACGGAAAAGATTCAAATCCGTAGGCGCTTATATCGTAAAATAAATTAAAGGCAGGGTGTATCCTTTCACCCTGCTTTTCTTAATGATTTCCACTAATTAAAGTAACAACAATTCTACCGCACAGCCCCCTGTTTTGCAGTACAGAAATTATTTGAAATAGCCGGTTCTTTCCGTATAAATCTTTTTATTGCCTTCAATTGTTATAGTAAGAGTACCGGTAATTTCGGGTCCGTTCAAGAGCGTCTTTTTATTAATAATGACTTTCTCTCTCGGACCTCTGTCCTTATTTAGATTCCACATATAATCGCCGACTGCATCCATATAAATTCTCTTCATCGTAAGTTTCAGCCGATTGCCGTTAATTTCGCCTACGAGATAATCGAGCGTGTTAACGACTTTTCTTCCCCATGACGAACCGTGAACAATCTGCCATATACCGTCCGACTCGAGTACGGTAACATCGTGGAACTCACCCGCGAGATATAAATCGACGCCATATTCTTTCAATATTTTATAGAACTCGCTTTCTTTTCCCCCGATCATCATCAGTTTACTCGATGAGCGCGCTTTTATTTCGCCCCAGACCGGGACATGCCCTTGTACAATCTTAAACTTCGCGTCTTTGTTTTCGTTCAATACTTTTTTCATCCACTCTAGTTGTTCGCCTCTAACCCCGACATACATCGTATCCGAGACGACATCGAATGTTTCAACGGTAACGAGCAGCAAATCTCCTTCCCTAACAAAATATGCCAGTCCTTTTTTGCCGTCGGGACCGTTATTCGGCATCGCAAGTAATGTCCTGTAAACATTTTCGAAATAAGGAATTAATTTAATCTTGTTTGGAGGCCAGGGATCGTCGCCCAGTTCGTGATCTCCCACAGCGGTATAATATTTCAATCCGTATCGATTGAGTCTTCTTATCCAACCGGAATAGTAGACTGCGCCCATATGTTCGACGCATTGAGGACTGTCCCACCAGTGACCGTTTACAAGATCTCCCGCAATTAATACAAACGACGGTTCTTCGCTTTTTACCTGCTCCAAAAAATAAGCTACGGCTGTGTCGTAATCAGGCCAGGGTTCCGGTATGTCGAAGTTGAAAAAGTCGGGGAAACTTACAAACTTCAAAGTATCGCTATTATTGCTCTGCGCAGCCGTAAACTGTGCAAACGTCAAAGATATTACAAATAGCAGGATAGCTTTTGCGGCTTTCATTTTATAACTCTTTTTTTTGATTTGCAATTAATAACGGCAAGTATAAAAAAATAATTTGTAAAACGCAGAGATTAAGGAAGAGAATCCAAGTATAATATATTCATCTACTCTATGTTAAATCGAAGCTAATATTTTTTATAAAGATAAAGTGTAAATTACTTCATCAGAATCATTTTTCTAATTTCCGATTTTCCGTTATAATAAATTCCGTAGAAATAAATTCCGGATGCGTATTGGCTGCCGTTCCAACTTACGATATGTTTTCCTTCAATTTGATTTCCTTGATAGATTATCTCTGCCTCTCTGCCCAGCGCGTCAAACACAACAATTTTTACATTGCCCGCTTCGGGAATATAATACTCAATATTGGTAACAGGGTTAAACGGATTGGGATAGTTTTGTTTAAGATAAAATGCATTTGCTATTGCCGTTTCGTTTCCTTTGACAGAAGTAATCTTATCCACAGATAATGCAGCATCTATACTTTTATTCTTTCCTAAGTTTACAACGGTTATTCTCAAAGAATCGATATTTTTAGCCAGAACATCGTCTGGTATTATTAGCGACAACTCGCTTCCTTTGTACGGATCGGGCGCTACGTTAATATCCGATACGGCGTAGTTGGTATCGCCCTCGGCTTCAACTTTAACCAGATGCTCGTCTCCCGGATAGCTCGTAACAAATTTAATTTCCAGTCCTTTGTCATAATAAAAATCGGATGTATCGAGCGATAAAATGAAATTATAATTTGCCCTGGTAATTTTATTCAGGTTTACGGTAGGGAAATAATTTTCCTGCCATTTTAGAGTCGAGTTGGCGGGCAGAACGGCAGGTTCAAAAAATTCGTGCGAATTGCCCGCCCACAATTCCACATATGGTCTTTTAACATTATCCGGGGACTCAAACGGATTGACATTCTCATAATCGTCAAATTTCCACGCCCATATTTTGATTCCCGGGGTAATATTATTATCCGCTATTCTGATCAAGCCTTCATCGTTGTCGTGATTTATTACTCCCCAGTAATTAAGATTTTCATCATCCCACACATAAGCGATACCGTCGTTAACCCAATTCTTCCAATATCGTAACTTATCGAAATAATAGATTCCCCTTTGTCCGGGGACCTGTTTTTCCTGCCCGGCAATATCGGGATACCAGGCGGGTATTTTTATTTTATCCGCGGGGACAATGATCTCCAGCCCGTCCGTACAAAACGGATTATTGCTGTCGGAACCTGGCGCCAGCGTCATACAAGTCCAGTACTCGTATTCGATATTTTCGTTTTTGTTGTTTTTAAGCTCCACTTCGGTTTTAAGAACAGAGTTCCCTTTAACCAGCGTAATAGTATAATCGCATTCGATCTCCGTCATACCGTACTTCCACTTATTCGGATCGGCGCCCTTAAAATCTACCGTATCACGCCATCTCATAACACATATGATACTGTCTTCCGATTGATGAAGCACATTAAAATCCCACGGTAAAAACCAGGCTTTGCCGTGTTCCGGCTCCGTCAAAGTAGGGAATATGCCGCCGTATACCATCAACCATTTATAATAAAACCAATCCTGTTCGACTCCATACGGAACGCCTACTGGATTTCGGTAAAGCTGTTCGTGACCGGTCGGTTTATAAATAAGAGAGAGAATTCTACCGCCGAATTCGGGCGCCAATAATATTTTCAAATACTCGTTTTCAAGAATATAGGCGTTGAATTTGACCGAGGTTGTGTCGAACGGCTCAGGAGAAAAAGAGTCAATCGAATTATCGTCGTTAAGCGTATATTTGAAAGTGTGCCAAGTAATTAGAGTATCTTTCATGAAAGTCTGAGAAAACACTATAGACGAATAAACTACAAGCAGTATAAAAAATTTTATTAGTTTCACGGATCAGCCTTTATTTAATTAAAGAATTATAGTTATAAGAGCATGTGGAGGACTTTTATATCTGATAACCCGATTATCAAACCAGACCTGGAAATCTCTGTCGGCTTCCGATAAGTTAAGAATAGTAACCGAAATAGTTCCGTCACTATTTTGAAATGCAGTGGCAATAAAATAATCGCTGCTCGAAGTAGTCGCAATTCTTCTAGCTCCCGGACGGATGAATTTAGAAAAATGTCCGAATGTATAAAACGGCGGATTATATTCAACTTCTCCGGTTGTAGAATTTGCAATTGCAATATTTCCCGGAACTTCACCGCCAGCATGACGCGGTCCGCCGTTTTCATCTAACAGCAAATTCCAGAAGACCCATCCCCGGGTCCAGTTATTCAAGTCAATGATAACATTTTTAGCCAGATTAAAAGCGTCCTCCCAGCTGCCGCCTACGCTTCCTTCCGTAAATAACAAACCTTTATCGGGATATGCATCGTGGACAATACGTACGTTATCAAAATGATCTCCGACGTACCAGTGAAATCCCATACCCCAGATATACTTCGATGCGACAGAATCATCATAGGCGACTTTTGCTCTCTGATACATCAACCCTCTATTATGGTCCCATATTAATAATTTAATATTATCATAACCGTTACTATGAAGCTCGGGACCGAGGTAATCGCGTACAAAATTCTTTTCTTCCTGAGCTGTAAAAATACACGATTCCCATACTTGCACAGCCAGAGGTTCATTTTGCACAGTTAATCCCCATAAATCAATTCCTTCTTTACGATAAGCTTTCAGATATTTTATTATATATTCCGCCCATGTTTTACGGTATTCCGATTTTAGTTTACCGCCATAGAGCATGGTCCCGTTTGTCTTCATCCATGCCGGTGGGCTCCATGGCGAAGCAAATAATTTCATCTTACCTCGGGAAACGCGTAGAGCTTCCTGTAAAAAAGGTATCCGATACTTTTTATCGTGAGCAATAGAAAAATGTTTTAGTTCTTTATCGCCTTCCACATCATCATAAGTGTACATTTCGTCGGAATAGTCACAGCTGTGTATTGTAGTTCTGCAAAGCGAAAATCCGAATCCGTTTTCATAATCAAAACATTTTTCAAGAAATTCTTTTCTACTTCTATCATTGAGTTTATAAAAATTAATAGCCGCAGCGTCCGTAAACGCTCCTCCGAAACCAATTATTTCTTGATATTTTATTTTGGGATCAATAATTATAGTAGGGTAATTTTCATCGGGTTGTTCTAGCGGTTCCAGCGCTCGCGGTCCAGCGTATTTCATTAATAAATTTCCGGATTCCGAAGTAATAAATATTTTTGCTTCTTTGTACTCTTTTCCCTGCGCTATTATTTGGTTCAAGGCGAAAAAGAAGAAAGTTAATATAAGAGCTATAAAAACATTTCTTTTTTTTAAATTCATTATTTATTCTCCTTTTGCAACTAATTTTCTGAAAGTCTTACAATTCCATATGCATGCGTGTCTTTATCAGTATAGTATTTGCCGCCATTCCAGATATAAAGCAATTCCGATTGTTCATTAACACCTGCAAAAACACGAATAAGCGCTCCGAAGAATTTCCGATAGCTTGGTGCCGTATTTATTTCTTTCCATGGGTTTGCGGGTTCAACGGATAGAGCGACTTTACCATTTCCGGTAAGAAATTACAATATTTTGAATTAGTTAATACAGCCTGTTCAAACAACCACTTCTCGGCATCTTCTCCGGATGGTTTTTCAGCTTTACCGTTCCAATATTCCAGAATTTTTAAAAATCCTTTAGTCCGGATAATTGACCACGGCTGGGTTTCTCTGTCGAACTTTTTATGAGTCCACCACGACCAGCTGACTCCCTGCTTTTCCAGAAATTTAGTCGCTTTAATGTTAATCGTATATGGCGGACCCTGCTCGCCCGTTTCGCCGTGCCATAGCGGGATGTTATATTTATCTCTCAACTTTGCCCATCTATCAAGCGACACCGAATCCGATACTGGAGGATAGGAATGGAAAGCTACAGCAAGATGTTTATCCCAGTCGAGCGGTTCTAACATGTCAAAATTTTGCGCCCAGTCGTCTCCCTCAACGAAAATGACTCCTTCTGTATCAATCAATCTTATTACCGAAGTAAGCTCAATATAAAGTTTTCGTAAAAGAGATGGATCGAAACCGTATCGGATTAATAAAGGCTCGTTTAGCAAGTCGTATCCAATAATGCATTCTTTATTTTTATACCTTTTCGCTATTTGAAACCACAGGTCTTTGCATCTTGGCCAATAAATTTCGGGTTGGCTCCAGAGTTTGGCTTCCCCGTCGCTATCGGAAATATTTTCAGCATTCTGGCTTCCCGGGGCTCCGTGCATATCCCATATTATTCCGACCTGATATTTTGAACACCAACTTACAATACTGTCCAGCCTTGAAAATCCGTACTCGGAATATATATATGGCGGTTTAACATTAATTTGTTCCTCCGGTTGTAGAAAAGAAGCTAAGATCGGAACTCTGATTGAATTGACTCCCCACGATTTCATTGCGGCTATATCTTCTTCGGTAACGTAATTTTCGTAGTAAAGCTTCCAGAACTTTTCCGCTTTTTCTTTTCCGATAATTTCTTCGATAGCTCTTTGAAATTGTCTGGGTCTGTCGATTTTTCTAATCCCCCACATATAGCCTTCGGGTAATAACCATCCTCCTAATCCGAAGCCACGCAAAATTACAGTATCTCCGCTTTTTCTGTCGACAAAATATTTCCCTTTGGTTGTTACATACGCGTCAACATTAAAATTAAAAACACACACTATAAACAGAAATCGCAATGCTATTTGGGCGGCGTTTCTGTTTTTCATCATTCCTCCTCAGGTTAAATATATTCTTAATTTATATTTCCATTTAGCTTTATTTGATAAATCGATTTTCGAGCCGTTATGAAGAGAATATTTCGCTTCCCAATCAGAACGTTTGTCGGACGTTCGGGAGTTTTAATTCTTTTTAACAGTTTTCCGGATTTATCGTAAACGTAAATATCGCCTGCGGGAATGTAGACATTGCCTTTCGAATCGACTGCTGCGTCGAGCTCGCCCTGTTCGGCAAATAATTGAGGGCCCGAAAGCATTCCGTTGTTTTTGACTTTGAATTTCCATGTTTTCTGTCCGAACTCGTCTGCCATAAAATATTCTTTGCCGGGGACGGCGTATCTGAGCGCGACCGTTCTGTTTAGATCGTTATAATGCGGTATTATCAAGGAACTGTCTGGCGATATAAAATATTCTTCGAACGGATTGGCGTTGTTTCTGAAATACATCGTGTAAGAAGAATGACTGTACGGAAAACATGCCGCAGAGTCCGTAGTAATGGTCAAAAAATCGTGTTCGTCCCTCCACAGATGCGAAGGGTGCGCCGCAAAACGAGGCATTATTTCGCCGGGTTTAATTGTTTTCAAGGTCGTAAGATTTTCATCCCCCTTTTTCAGATCGGCGCTGTATACTTCTCCATTAACAGATGTAATTATCAAATTGCCGCTAGCGTCGAACGTGATTGCGACCGGTTCGAATGTTAAGTCCTTAACTGTAGTAAGCGATTTATTTTTTACTGACCATTTATAAATTCTTTTAAATCGCGAGTCGACAAAAAAGATATCGCCTTTATCATCCAGCGCCGCGCCTGTAATAAATTCAAAACCGCCTACCAATTTTTCTACCTCGTAACGCTCCTGTTGCGATTCGGTTCCTTTTACCACAAGTCGCGCTATTTCTCTGTCGCGTACAAATATATTTTTATTAATATCGTACAATGTATTGTTGTATGAGAGTACAGTGGGACTGTAAACGTGTATGCCCCGGAATTCAACGTCTTTACAATTGCTTACTATTATACCGTAAGGGTAAGGAGTTTTCATTCTGATAACTCTATAAAGGTACAGATTGGCAAAGAGCAGATCAGACGAGTTTTCGATTCTCAAAGGAAGAGCTTCGGGACTTTCGGCGCTCTCTTCTTCCATCTGCAGGGCATAAATTTCCCAGTTGGACACGTTTTTGATAATCACTTCATTGCGAACGTGATGCTCTACCGACATAGCATAAATTTTACCAGGAGCGCTAGTTTCAGAAATATATAATCCAGCCGTTGCATATGTATTAGGCGTCCAGATATCTTTAAATATTCCTCCGCCTCCGTTTGTAATCCAGAGGCTCCAATATTGTTTGTCCCAGTCCCAATCCTTCAAAGGGTCTCCTGTTCTGTATTCGTTATAAATCGGAACGTAATTACCTGATGCCGTATAAGTGCCATGACCACCGAGCAGACGGACGTCGTTCATAAGAGATTTTTTACCTGCCATCCATTTAACTGCGACCGCTCTGTTATTGTAGAGTCCCGGATCAACTCCGATACCCGTAACAATATTATTGCCTCCTTCCGGCGTTTCCAAAACAGCAAGCGGACCGCCTTCTTTACTGAATTCAGGCAGTTTTTCTTCCAAGACTATTTGCGTTGTTATGGGGTTAAGACCAATTAAGATTGTATTCTTATTAAGCCGAATTGTCTCTTTTACTTTATACCTTCCCGTCGGGAAATAAATAACGTCGTGTTTAGAAATTGCTTCCTTTATAATCTGCGTGTCGTCATCGATTCCGTTCCCTTTTGCGCCAATACTTTTAATATTTATCCATTCTTTATCTTTAGGGAGAGACGATATTTCTTTTTTATAATTTTTTAATTGTATGTAATCATTGTCATATTCGAAAGTCGTCTTTATTTCAGAAGGCGCGTTAAGGCTGTCGATCTGAAGTCCGTGAATAAAATTGATTATGCGAAATTCTTCTTTGGGTGCCTCAACGGTTTTTCCGCTTTTTCTGAATGCGGCAATTGTACTAACGTTGTTACACGAAACATCTTTCAAATTATATTGAGCTGTTGAATTATACTCTTCGCTTATAGTCAGGAGCGCTCCTCTAATGTTTTCAAAATATGAGCGCGTAATAAATAATTTTTCCGCTCTGTCCGGATTAACAGTAATAGCGTCCGGTAAATTTCGAAAAACCGAATTAACGATCGTAAAGCCGGCTTCTTCGGTTTTAACGGCTGCAATTTTCTGGTTCTCGAAAATGCAGTCGATCATCAGGAATGGCCAACTCGGCGAAGTTTTAGTTGCTATTATGCCGTATTCTCCCCCCACAAACCGGCAATCTTCAATTTCGTTGCCGATTTCTTCCATGCCTGCCAGAGCGCTGCCTATATAAAAATCGACGTGAGAAATGTATGAATGCTGCGCAAAATGCGAACGAACCGCAACCGCCGACGGATTACCATCGTTAATAATAATTACAACGTTACTAAGAGCGCTGTAAAAAGTTCCCGGGTTTGCGTCTCTTATCGGTTGTCCCCGACGCGGTTTATTGCTGGCAAAGTGAAACAGATATTTGTTTTCTTCGCCGCTGAAGCCGGGAGTGTTTTCTTTAAGTACAAAAACCGGTTTGTTTTTTCCTATACCAATTACTCTTATTCCCTTCCATATATAAACCGTACCCGAAATTTCATACTCGCCTTCCGGGATAAAAACAATACCGTATTTCGATTTTTTTTCTACCTCGTCAATCGCGTCCTGCAAAGCTTGCGTGTCGTCGCCTTCCGAATTTGGGGTTACATTAAATTTATCCGGCGTTAAATAGACTGCCAACGAATCCAATATAAAAGGAGGATAAAATGATTCCGATATTTTTTGAGCATATAGTTCAGAAAGAATTAAAAAAAATAGCACTATTAGTGGTAATATCTTTTTGCCGCTCATCGCCGCCCCGCTGTTAAAATGAAATAGAATAAAAAAATAATACAGGGCGCCCATATAACAGGCGCCCTGAAGTGGAGGCTATTTAAGTAACATCATCTTCTTGACCTGGATATTATTTTCCATTTCAAGTTTATAGAAGTAAATACCGGCGGGCACGCTAACGCCGGCGGAATTTTTTCCGTTCCAGGTTACAAAATGACTTCCTGCATTTTTAACGTCGTCAACCAGAGTAATTACTTTTTCTCCCAACAAATTAAATACGCTTAGATTTACGTAACCTGATTTGTTGAGATTGAATCTGATGATGGTCGAAGGATTAAATGGGTTGGGATAATTTTGCAAAAGTTGGAAATCATTCGGTACACCGTTCGAATTTTCTTCGACGCTGACCAAATCGGGATAATATCTGAGATCTCCAAGCGGCAGTCCGT
Organism: Melioribacter sp. Ez-97; assembly: GCF_051488665.1. Lineage (NCBI taxonomy): Bacteria > Pseudomonadati > Ignavibacteriota > Ignavibacteria > Ignavibacteriales > Melioribacteraceae > Melioribacter > Melioribacter sp. Ez-97. The sequence goes on from NZ_JBPSEG010000002.1 coordinate 255,416, forward strand.
CTGTGCCCACTAATCCCGCGTAAGATCTGAAGTTTTCAGGCAGCGGATAAGGATTGATCAAACGATAGAATTGAGGATCAGAAACCTGGTCGGCATCCCAATCCCATTCATGCATAGAACCGGCTCTAATATCCAGACATACCTGAACCAATTTGGCGGTAGCTTCCGACAAAGCGGGGAAATCATTAAACATCGGATCCTGGTTCCAGGTATTTTCTTCGACCAAGCCGGGCCATTCAGCGTCGTTGTCGAACATTGCTCTTGTACGGCTGTTCATCCACACCTGAGCTTTTACCGTGTCGTTATTAGCCCAATAGTCCTGGACATCCTGAGTAAAGTAATAAAGGTTATTCTTTACAATTATCTCTCTTTCACTTTCGGGAATAGTATATTCGCCGGGTTCGCCGAGTTCATTGGCGGCAAGTGTATCGACGTTAATCAAACCGTATTCGAGGTGGTCGGGATCTTGTCCTTCTTCTTCCGTTTCGGTCAAAGAAAGAGCGCTGGCATTATAGAATATGTTATTCGTAAATTTAGCTTTAAGCCATTGTGTTTCGTGGAAGGGCCACTTCAATAAATTCACGAATGTACAATGGTCGACTTCGATATATTGAACTACATCTGGAGGGAAAATAAAGAAACTGTTTGATTGGAAGTAAGTGCAGTTCTTTACGACAAATGTATCTACAACTCCTGCTTGCTCAAAGAAGAATAGGAACGTCGTCCATTGGTCGCCCGGATTTTGCTCGTTGCGCGCATGCAATTTATTTATGAACCAGCTTGTGTGCGGCTGTGCAGTAGCAATTGCAGACCACCCGTTATAGTCGAGCCATACGCCGTCGAGAGTAACAGTAACAAAAGAATCCTGAACTGCCAGAGCTTGTCCAAATCCCCAGCCTCTGTTTTGACCGCCAGCGTCAATACCAGCCAACCATACATTTTTAATAGTAATGTCAGCCCATGTATTGATGAGGTTCATTGTGGCGGTTCCGCCGTCTGCTGTTACATTCGATAAAATTTTCGGCGGAGCTTTTTCCGGATCGTTTTCAACCGGCGGGTCGGCAACTATTTTAACGGGATTTTTCAAGTCAACGGCTTTGTCGACAATATAGAAATTTCCTCTTTCGAGTTTGTATACGGAATGCAACTGTTCGCCTGCGGCGTTTGTATCGGCGACTATATAATCGATAAGCGAATTAACATACGGATCGCCGTTTTCATGGTTTGCAGGCACGTAGACAGTGTCTGTCTGCTGTGCAAATATCACTCCCCCATAGAGCGTTACCGTCAGTATAAACAGTAAAAGTTTTTTCAGCTTCATAGTACCTCCTAATTGATTAATGAGTTTTAGTTATTAAATAAGCGATTAATAATTTGTTATTTATCAAGCCGCCTCCCGAATATTAATTTAGCGTGTATGTAATTCCCAAATCTGCAGTCAGACCGTAATAGCTTCGGTAGCTGAACCAACCCGTGCCGTAATTTGAAGTCTGGTCTACAGCTTTAGTCAGATTATTTACGTTGAAGTAGATTTGCAGACCGTCAACCGGCAACATTTGTCTTACTTTCACAGTCCATAAAGTTAGCGGATCGGTTGTTTGCTGCAGCTCTTTATACCAGTTGTCTGCGCGGAATACGTCGGATTTGAATTGAGCCGAACCTCTTATTGAGAATCCTTTGTAGTCAAAACCCACAGTGAAATTAAAAATATGCGTCGGCTGATCAAGAAGGCGCGCGTTATAACTTCCGTCGCCCGTTCCGACAATTTTGGGTATCTTAATTGGACCTACTTGAATGTATTCATAAATAGGCACTGTTCTGGGATATTTCAGATCGGAGTGTGTATAAGTATAATTAACGTTAATTACCAAACCGCGCCAAATGCCCGGCAGGAACCAGAAATTCGACTGCCATTCGGCTTCAATACCCCAAAGTTTTGCAGTATTCGGATTATTGATAAAACCGTTTATTTGACCGCCGGGTTTAACGCTTTCGGGCCACTCCGGCTGCAAATAAGACGAATCTGCAATCCAGGTAGTAGCGCCGTATATAAATCCTTTTATTTGCTTGTTGAATACGCCAAATGTCAACAATCCCAGTTTATCCGTATAAAAAGAAAAGAAGAGGTCTAAGTTTTTGGCTTCCGCAGGTTTCAAATTCACATTGTTCCAAGTAATACTATTGCCATAAGTTGTCCATGTCGGTATAATTCTGTTGTAATCGGGACGGGATAACGTCTGCGTATAGCTTGCTCTAACATCGAACCAATCAGTAACCTGATACTTGAGATGTATCATTGGAAGCAGGTAATTGTTCTTACGCGTCGAAGTATAAGAGAAATACACATAAGGATCGGTATCTCTTCCGGGACTGTTGGATCTGTTAGCCGTATATTCTGTTTTATTATATTCGTACCTGAAACCGGGAATAAATATAACCTTATTGTTTCCGAATGTAATAGTGGGCAGAATATATGCGCCGAAATAATTTTCGTAACCGTAGTAATCATTTGATATTGAAGGCACGTAATCATAATAAATTGTCTTTCCGGTAGGAATACCGCGAACGCTCGTCAGGTTTTCAATTTCATGATAAACGTCTACCATAGTATTTTTGTCCGGCACGCGGCTAATTGTATAATCAACGCCTGCTTTGAAATCGCCCGCTGTGTAATTTCTGTCAATAAAGGGGGCGTACGGAAAATCTCCTGCAATATCGTAATTAGTCAGTCCGAATCTGTCTTTCAAATAAAGTCTGACAATATCCAAATCGTTCCATGCAATCGGTATTTCGCTCTGTTCGTAGTCATACTTTTTATATTTATGCTTATATTCGCCGCCTAATTTCAACTTAATATCTGCCTCTCCTATTCTAAAGCCCCATTCAAAATTCAAATTGGCGGCTTCTTCCTCCTCGAGCATATCGCTGTTGCTCTTTACAAATCTGTTAAGGTAAGTTTTAGTTGTATCGTTTAATGCTTTGGTTACAATATCAAAAGGATATATCTGGTAATCGTCCCACGTCCAGCTTCTAACAAAAGCATTCGCTTCCTGAGCATTCATCGATATCTGTTCCGGAAGTTTATTGGAAGATCTGGAATAGCTTGCTCCGCCTGTTATTTTCAAGTCGCCTATGAACTGTTCCACATCGAGTGCGTTAATCATAGTCAGCAGATTGCGTTCCGAATAGTTACCGTAGTAATTGTGATTCCTGCCTACAGCGTCGAAATTTTCCTGACGCAAAAAAGTGTTAATATCGATTTTATTTAGCGTGTTGGATAATTTTATTTTCGTAGCTGCAGATTCGTAATCGAGCACAAGCACGCCGCCCATTCGTTTATTTACTCTGTCGATATCTTCGAGATTCAAACTGTTGGCAAGCGTAAGAGTATCGTGCTGCATTTGATATCCTGCGCCGGCGCTGTTGCTGCTTCTGTCAGTTCTTTCCAGATTAAGCTGAGTAAATACTCCGAGCTTATCGTCAAAGAATCTTTTGCCTCCGCCTAAGACATAGTAATAATTGCCTACTTCATCCCGCAGACCGTTATAGCCACCCTGCGCGGTAAAATTAAATACCGGTTTTTTGGGAGCTCCTTTCAGAATAAAATTAACGGTGCCTCCCAATTGATCGGCTTCCTGGTCTGCCATGGCTGTTTTGCTGACTTCAATTCCGGACAATATGTAAGGCGAAATCATACTCAGGTCAACGCTTCTGTCAGCTTCGCCGGTTGCCGCCATACTTACTCCGTTTAACTGTATTTTATTGTATTGCGGCGATAAGCCTCTTATTACAACTTTACTGCCTTCTCCCCCTTCACGAAGCAGAGAAATTCCGGGCAAACGGCCGACGGCTTCCGCAGCGTTGGCTTCAGGCAATTCCTCGATCTTGGCGGCAGATACGATATTCTTGACCGTCAGAGCGCTCTTTTGCTGATTAATTGCCTGAACCTGTCCTTCAGCCTGCGCTGTTATCAATATTTCTTCTCCCTCCAAAACCATGTATTCAAGTTGGGCGTTGTATTCGAGAGTTCTGTTGTCGGGAACCTCGATTTCGAATTGCTGAGGTTTATAGCCGAGATAAGAAATTTGAAGCGTATATTTTCCCGGGGGTACGCCCAATATAATATACTCGCCTTCAATATCGGTAGCCGCGCCGAGATTTGTATTTTTCAGAATAACATTGGCTCCCGGTATCGGCTCCCCCGTGCCTTTATCGACAACTTTTCCTCTGATTTTCGAACTGGCGTAAATAATACCGGGGAGTAATAAGAACAGGATTATCGGTATCATGAGATAGTTTTGTAGCCTCTTCATAAACCACCTATTTTTTATTGCTTATTTATATTATTTATCAATACGATAATGCTCGAAATTTTTCCTTCGCGTCGAAATATCGAGCCGCTCCATTTTTTCGAAAGTACCAAACCCTCTTCCACTTCGCGCTCGCCGTCATTCAAGTTGACTATAATTTTTGACTCGTCCGACAACGAATAAACTATCGGCGCCTGGCAATAAGTAAATATTAACATCCCGGCGTTAATTATCATAGTCTGTTCTTTTTCGTTTACATCGTAGTAATTGAATATTTGCGATTTATTTAAGAACTCGTGGTCGTTCAAAAGATGAGGGACAAAAGAAATTTGTCCGTCCTTAATAACTATTCCAAGCTCACCGTATCGTGAAATCACATCTTCTTTTACCTGTCCGGTTAAGCCGGGCTGCTGCACTCCCGAATTTAGAGGCGTATGCGAATACGGATCGGTTGTAAATGCTCCGTATTCGTCCGGCGATTTGTGTATTCCCAGTCCGTCTTTAATTTCATAATATCGTTCTTTCAATTTATCGAGCAGATTGAGATCCTTGCCCGAATAAATAATTTGATAATAATTTTCTTCTACGGCCAGAAGCAATTTGGAAACCATGTGCCAGTAGATACTTCCGATTCCTTCATATTTATAAAATGTACCCGACCTTCCGGTGAAATAACGGTGCTGAAATACTTTTTCGTAAATATCGGCGATCAAATTTTCTTCCCTTTCGGTTAAATCTCCGTAATCGTTTTTCAATTTGACCAATTCGTTTTTGAGCCATGCCGAGTTCCGCAAATGTTTATTGAAATGATAACTGCCGTTTTTATCCGGCACGACCAATCTGTAATCCCTATTAGCCAGCATTGATTTTAGTAATTGCGATTTTTCAATTTCACCTGCCGGTATTTGATTTTTTTCGATAAAAGGCGGTAATGTTTTTTCTGGATAGAGCATATAACTTTTTTGATCCGCTCTGTATAATCTGCTATTTCTCAGATTGTCGAGTAACTCGAGCGTTTCCCCGTTGGAGAGATATCCCGAACTCAGAACAGCCACCTGTCCTTCGAGCATTTCATCTAGACGATGAATCGCAATGGCATTGTCCGCGATCTCAAGTAAATTGTACGAATGATATAATCCGTCCTCTCTTCTGTTGTTTTTTATCGAATGGTCGATGACATTCAGCATCAAATGGAATAGATCCAGTAATCTTTCTTTGTTGTAAATTATCTTCTTACTTCCGAAATTGTTTTTATAAATTGCACTACGATAAACGCTTCCCGCATTTCCCAGACCGTCGACTATTTCTTTTCGTTTTTCATCGTTGAGATTATTGCTTAACGTGTTTTTCGATTTAACAAAGATTTTTTCGATTGCCTCAATTAATTCATAGAGTTCTCCGCTCAGAGTCACACTGTCTTTTTCATAGTTTTCAATTAAATCAATCATGAAAGAAACATAACGTCTCATGTAATAAAGCGTAACCATCGAAGCGCCGTAACCTGCCAGCGCATTATTGGCGTCGTTCCATTCTGGTCTTTGGGTATTCATCCAGATTCCGGCTTCCGGGACAAAATTCGAGATTTTGGTCATAAGGGGAATGAGCAGCTTTTCAGTTAATGTCGCTCTGTAAGGAACGTCGTCATTATCGAGCAAATACTTCCCTGCCTCGCCAAGCGTTGATACTTTTTGTTTGATGCTTTCGTTTAACTGATAATCAAACTCAATTGAATTTCTGGGGTCTTTCAGAATTTCATCGTACGGTTTAATCCTGTATGGCACATTTGCAAAGACGAACAAATCTCTGTCAAGCAGGTCGGGGAGTCTTGTCGGTTTGAATTTATTAAGCGTTTCGAGAAGCTTTAGCAAATAAATAATTTGGTGGTCGCCCCAGTAACCGATATACGACCATTCGTCCTCAGGATCCAATTCTTCCCAGTCAAAGCTTTCTTTCGTAAGTCTGTAAGGATTATACCCGTCTGCGGTCGAGGCGTTAAGAAATTTAAATATCATCGATTCGATATATTCGGGGAAAGAATAAGACAAGGCTTCCCAGTTCTGGAAAATATCTCTCCAGTTGCCTTGATAATTATAAACCTTACCGCCCTTTTCGTCTTTAATATCGATTGAGAACAAATTCCACGGTCTGCTCGGGTCGCCGTGTCTCCGGCTGAAAGACAACGGCATATACTCAATTGCTATTCTAAGCAATTCTTTATCGCCGGTTTCACTGGCAAATTTCACAAGCGAATCTTTAGTTAAATTGTCGGGAAGATTTTCCAAACGGGTAATATATTGATCAAACAAACGCACGCTGATGGCGCGGAGATATTTAATAAAATCGCCTTTATCTATTTTATAATTATTCTCGAAAACTCCTCCTCTCATTATGTTGAACATTACGTTCGAGAGGTGACGGTAATTAGTCAGGCGGTCGCTCGTAAGCTGAAATCCGTCCGCCTTGGCAATTAATAATTTGAGTTTCGAAGTGTCCGCGTCGATTTCTTTTTCAATTGACGACATAAGGTCGACCCCGGATTTGAGCGTTGAAATAAGTTCTGCGAGTTTTGAATGATCATAATCGACGTCGGCAACAATGTACCAATATTTTTGTTCGCCCGCGTTTAAATCGCATTCAGTATGGATAAAATAGCTGCCTCGTTTGCCGTTGGAATTGAGTTCTTTCGAGACGAACGAGTCGCTTCTGAAATTATTCAATTGATCGGTCGAAAGAAGTATGTCCGTTTCGTGTAATCCGCACGACCATGCGACCGATGTTTCCAACGATTCGTTTGGCTCGGCTCTGTCTGTAGGCACGGAGCTTAGTGCAAAGATTCCGAGATTAATTTCTTCCAGCAATTCATTCTTTTTATAAGCGTCGAGAAGCGAACTGTATTCGAGTTGGAATCTTCTGTTCGATCCGGAAGGCATAATATTCATAATACCGTCGAGTATTCTGACGGAGATCCTTTCATCATCGAGATTTTCGATAAAAGATTTTTTTACGAATCCGTACTTGTCGCAGGATGTCCACTGATATCTGAAAGCCAACTTGAGGTCGTGATTAATTTCCTCGAAAATAATTTTGTTGCCGGAAATATTTTTATAGAGATTTCTTTCGGAGTTATAAATCGATTCGTATTTACCGGAAAGAGGTTCCCACAAAAAATTATTCGAATCTTTACGGACAATCAATATAGTCTTGCTGCCTGTAACGTCGCGGCTGTCGTGAATTTTATCTTCGGTATAGTAGGGAAACAATGCATGGTCGGGATTAATTCGGCCTGCGGTAAGACTGCCGTAACTCGAAATAAACATCCACAGATCCGAACCGCTTACAATGCTCATCAGGAAGGGATTCATTAAATCAAAATTGCGTATACAATTAAACTCCTCGTTATCGATTTTAACGATTTCATTTTTGACAGTTTTCGTTTCGTAACGAAGCGGATGAAAACCGATTTGTATACTGTTTTGATTCATATCAATAATTATTTTATTAATACAAGTTTACGGCTTTGCGATCGCCCCCCGGCATTCAATGAATAAGTATAAATTCCCGAACTCAATTTCGATGCGTCGTAAGAATATCTGTATTTGCCGGCGCTGTGAAACTCATCTACCAATACGTCGGCGGTTTGTCCGTAGATATTATAAATCGTGATTTTAACATTTGCCGCTTTGGGCAACTGATATTCTATAACGGTTTGCGAATTAAAAGGATTCGGATAATTCTGCCCCAAATAAAAATCCGAGGGTTTTCCCGAATTGTTTTCTTCTTCGATATCCGTGCTTACTTTTTGATAAACTCTTACGTAATCAATAACAAATTCCTGAGGAAATTTAGTAGAGCCGTCCGGATTTCCCGGCCAGTTGCCGCCGACTGCTAAGTTGAGAATCAGATAAAAACGTTGGTCAAAAGGAGCGGGAAAACTGTGACCCGAAGAGTACCAATGCGTTTGCGTTTGATAGAGCTGCCCGTCGACGTACCAATCCATTCTTCCTTCTTCCCAAACAAGCGTAAAAGTATGGAAGTCTTCGTTGAATCCGCCTGATTTGAGAGTGTACGATTTCCCGGAATGAACGTTATTTGGCCATGAACCGCCGTAATGAAGAGTGCCGTAAACAGTGGTTGTATCGTGACCGAGATATTCCATAATATCGATTTCGCCGCTTGCAGCCCAGCCGCCGTATACATTGTCGGTCGGCAGCATCCATATGGCCGGCCAAAGCCCCTTCCCTTTCGGCAGCTTAGCCCTTATTTCGAACTTGCCGTATTTCCAATCTCCCTTATGGATTGTTCTTATACGGGATGAGGTGTATTGGAAACCTTGATAATTTTCCTTCTTTGCCGTGATAGTCAGAAAGCCGTCGCTTACCGTAGCGTTTTCTTTTCTGTAATATTCGAGTTCGTTATTGCCCCAGCCCGCCGGCGGACCGTTGCCAATCTGAAATTCCCATTTATCCGGATCCAGTTCGGAGCCGTTAAATTCGTCCGACCATACCAACTGATATTCCTGCGGATATATCAGGTCGACTTTTAATATCAAAGCGATAATAAAGAGCCACAAAATTCTTGTTTTCATTTAATACCCTCCTGTTGCATTTCAGCTTTTCTGAGTTTAAGGTCCTCTTCGATTTTTTTCATTGTCTTATCGTCAAGTTCATAAAAGAATGCCGCAATCGTCGCAATTAAAGTTCCTGCTGCGGGAATAAAGCTCATCATCATTTTAATACCGTCCAAAGTTTCGGGAGCCTGCGCCGTGTTCGGTACGAATCCGAACAAAGCCAGCATCCAACCAGCCATACCGCCTCCTACGGCAATACCGAATTTTTGTGCGAATGTGGCTGCTGAAAATACAAGTCCCGTGGCTCGTCTTTCATTTTTCCATTCGGAATAGTCTGCCGTATCCGCATACATTGCCCACAATAACGGAGCCTGAGGAGCCATTATAAACGAAATTAATACATGCAAAGCGAAAATTAAAAATATCTGGTCGGCAGGAAGGAAGTAAAAAATCATAGTCAATATTGTAGTCAAAGACATTACGAAAATATAGAATCTCTTTTTACCGAATTTTTTTGCGAAGAATTGAGTCGACGCCACGCCTGCGATAACTCCAATTGTTCCGAGCACCATGAAGAGCGACGCCAGCGCTTCGCTGCCAATATAATATTTAAAGTAGTATAAAATAGTACCGCTACGAATTATAATATATCCGAGCGTAAAGATTCCCATAACAAGCAAATACATCCAAGGTCTGTTACGAATCAAGTCCTTGATATCATCCTTCAAAGATGTTTTTTGGTCGGAGGAAACGACTACCCGTTCTCTGGTAGTTTTAAAAGTAATATAGAACATAATGCATGCAAGTATTCCGTAAACGCCCATTGTAAACGGGAAACCCAGAGCCTGATCACCTCCGCCGAAGAAATCGACTAAAGGCAGAGTCAAACCCTGTACTATGAAAGCTCCCACAAATGCGAGCACAAAACGGAATGTTGAAACGCTCGTTCTTTCCTGAGAATTCGGCGAGATCACTCCCATAAGAGCCGAATATGGTATATTAACCGCCGTATAAGCCATCATAACAAGCGTGAAAGTAATGTAAGCATATATAATTTTTCCGGTAACGTCGAAAGGCGGGGTTGTAAAAGCCAGCACTCCGAATATTGCGAGAGGGCCCGACATCCAGATTAAATACGGTCGAAACTTACCCCATTTTGTATTAGTACGGTCGGCTATAATTCCCATTATCGGATCGTTGGCGGCATCCCAGAATCGCGAGACCATCAGCATTGTTCCAGCAGCGGCTGCGGGTATTCCGAATATATCCGTATAAAAGAAAAGGAGAAAATTGACAAACATCTGGAAATAAAGATTCGAAGCGGTATCCCCCAGCCCGTATCCGATTTTCTCTTTAAGGGACAATTTCTCGCCGGTATTATCCATTTTTTAATCTCCGAAATTCTTAGAACGCTGGTTCAATGAGTACAAAAAAAATAATTATCTTACGTTTAATCTCGGCTAATAGTAACAATCAATAGGACTATAGTAACATCGTATTTTTTCATTTATTTTATCGTTTTCAAACGTTTTCAATTATTTTATCAAACGTGAATATTCTTTTCCATTCGTCTTTTTCGCCCGGATTTAATTCGATTTTTTTGAATAATTCGGGACTTACGACATGACGTTTACCCCATAATTAATTTTATGCGCAACGAAATTTCCTTTTTCGGATATCATACACCCGTATGTCCTGTTTATTAATTTCCATTCGGCTTTACAATTGCTTTTTAAATTATCGATGAAAAATTCTGATTGAGGCTCATTCTTCCATGAAATAAAATCGCGGTCAAATATTAGATTATTTTCTTTATCGATTACTTTATGAATTTCTTCTCTGGTAATATTAAAAGGAAACTGCAATTTATAATTTCCGGATATATTCTGAGAATTAACTGAAATGAAATTGTGAACATATTCGTTTGTTCTGATTGTCTTATCTCCTTTATTTTCCATTTCGTATTTTATAATGAATCGATTGCCCGACAAAGCGATTTCTTTTACGGCTTCAAAAACATATCCGTTCAAATTGCAGAGATAACGATAAATAATTCTTTCTTGCCCGATACGGTAATCAAAATCAAACGGACGGAACTGATAATCATAAAAGAAATCGTACGGTTTATCCGACACTTTCAATAAGTATCCTACTCCCGGTTTAATAAATTCTTTGCCGGGCTGAATTTCATCATATCCCAAAGGAGCGTCGATGCCGAATTCATTATAAAACCCGCAGCCCTTTTTATAGTGAAAATTTTCCGTTTCTGCGGTACCTATTACCAAATTATCAAAAACAACATATCGGATTTTTCCGGTATGGTCAAAACGCGAGCCGGAATAACCTCCTCCCGGAAGGTCGATTATAAGACTCAATTTATCGTTTATTAATTCTACAGGCATTTCATTTTATAATAATTGTTTGCAAAGAATTTCCCGGCAGATTGTAATTTATATACTTCCCCGCAATCTCTATCGAGTATGAAACCTCTTTTTCCGTCGGGTTAAATAATTCCACTGCAATCGATTTATCCTGGTTGATTGCGGCTGTCGCCATAATATCGGAATTGTTGATATCGAGTTTAATTCTGTGCGCTCCGGGTCTTATATATTTACTGAAATGCGACATTACATAATAGAGCGGAGTGTAATAAACTTCGTTTTCTTCCGGTTTGACTATAACGGGCGCTATGCACCAATTCCGGGCATGATTCGGTCCTCCTTTATCGTCGAGGACGATATTCCAGTCGATCCATCCTGTAAGCCAACTATTAAGCCCGCCGATAATATCGCGAGCGTACCTGAATACAGGAACGTATTTCGGATGAAGGTGTTTTGTTTCGGGCGACGCCCAATCGTAACCCCAATCCGTCGCCTCTTTGCTCCAGTACCACAGGTCGTCTTTCCAAACCGGAACTTCCGAGTCGATGCAACCCTCGGTATGCATCAAATGTTTATCGGGGAATTTATTGTGCACCTCGTTCAATGCCTCGGGATACCACGAAATTGTGCTGCTGTACCAGTGTACCGCAGTTCCCCATACGTATTTTGCCGCATCGGGATCGCCGAGAATTTTTTCCGCCCATTCAACCACTTCGTCTCTGTTCTGGTCGTAAATCAAAATATTCGCTTCGATTCCTTCTTTTTGAAAAACCGGTCCCAAATGGTTCTTTACAAAATCCGCCATCTGTTCGGGCGTATAAATCATACTCTCCCAATTTTCGTCGTTCCCTAAGGGCTCGTTTTCGACGGTCACTCCCCAGATATCGATACCCAAACTGTCATAAGCTTTAATATACTTTACGAAGAATTTTGCCCAAACCGGATAGTACTCCGGCTTTAATGAGCCGCCGTTCCAATCGTTATTGTCTTTCATCCACGGCGGAGCCGTCCAGGGCGACGCCAATAGTTTGAACCCTTCCGCAGAAATTTTCCGGGCATCTTTAATCAGCGGAACCAAATCGTCCAAATCCTCTTTGACGGTAAAATGCTCTAGAGCGGTATCGCCCGGCACTTCCGCATACGAATAATTTCTCAATGAGAAATCGCAGCTATTAATATGAGTCCTCATAAGCGAATAATCGGCGCCGGATTTTGAGAAATATGCGTTCAAGACCTCTGTTCTCTTTTCGGGACTGATTTGATTTAGGACATAAGCTGAAGATTCAGTAAACGCGCCTCCGAATCCGATAATCTTTTGATAAAGACTATCCAGTTCAAGTTTAATCAGGATATCGGAGTTATACTCCTGAGAGCTTAAATTGAAAAGTCCCTTCTCGGACAGTTTATCGCCAGATTTCGAAGTCTGGACTACCACAGCCTCCGAGTAATCATATCCGCTGCGGGCGCACGCCGCTGCAATAACGATTAGCAATAGAAATAATAAATTTGTCCCCTTCATTGTTCCTCCGGTAAGATGAATTTTAAAATTCCGGGACAAAATATTTCTATTGCAAGTAATAGTCTTGGATATTAGTAACAAAAGTCAGGACTATAGTAACATTAGATTGAATAAGGCGCGGTTAATTATTTTTATTCGACATGTATTCGGAAGGCGATTTGCCGTATTGTTTTTTAAAACAGCGGGCAAAGTATGTCAGGTCGTTAAAACCGACGGCAAAGGCAATTTCCGTAATAGTCATTTTTTTCTGTTCGAGCATTTGAGTTGCTTTTTTCAATCTGATATTTCGAATGAACTCGTGCACGGTTTGATCCGTCAATCCTCTTAATTTCCGGTACAATTGCATTCTGCTCATTCCGATTTCTTTGCTCAGCACGTCGGCGTTGAATTTCTCGTCGGATATATGTTCCTCTATTATCTTTACAAGGCTTTCGAGAAACTGAGCGTCGATGTCTGTCAAAGGAATTTTCGAATCGCCGTAGATAAATTCTTTGCTGAATTTTTCCTGCATTTTCTTTCTCGATTCGAGAAGATTAGTAATATAAGCTTCCAGAACGCTTATGTTGAAAGGCTTGGGCAAATATGCGTCGGCTCCCTGATTAATGCTCTTAATATGGTATTCCTGCGTATTGTAACTTGTTAAAATTATAACGGGAATGTGACTTGTTTTTTTGTCGTTCTTGAGCTTATTGCACAAAGTAATGCCGTCTAATTTTTTCATTTTTACGTCGCTGATAATAATATCGGGAATAATTTGGAGCGCTTTCTTGTAACCCGTTTCGCCGTCTTCAGCCTCGTGCACGCGATATGCGTACTGAAATGAATTCTTGATATATTCTCTGATTTCGTCGTCGTCTTCTACGATCAATAAAACCGGAACGTTGTGGAGTTTGTATTTGGAAAGCGAAGTTTCATTGTTTTTACTGTTGCCCGGCTCGGCTAAAAATTGACTGCTCGACGATATTTTGAATTTTGCCACGAGCTGATTTTCTTCCAGGTAATGCTCGTCCAGAGGAATTTGAACTGTAAATTTAGCGCCTTCTCCTTCTTTGCTTTCAACAAAAATGCAACCTTTATAGAGTTTAACCAATTCGGAAACCAGAGCCAGACCTATTCCCATGCCATCGTAACGTTTACCTTTATAATCTTCGATGTGATAATAACGTTCGAAAATATGCTCTATTTTATTTTCAGGAATACCGATGCCCGTATCCTCGACTATAATTTCTATGTAATTGTCCGCTTTGTCGTCGGAGCCGTTTCCTTTGAAAGCGTCCGCATTAATAATATTAACCGAAACGGTAATTCTGCCGCCGTCGGGAGTAAATTTAAATGCGTTAGAAAGGAGGTTATAAATTACCTTGTCGAATTTATCCGCGTCGAACCAGGCGGTATAGTTATCAACTCCCGACGAAAAGTGGAAATCAATTTTATGATCGACCGCAATATCGTGGAATGAATAGGCGCTCTCCCGTATGAAATTAATAATGTCTCCTCTCGACAGATATAATTTGAGATCGCCCGTGTCAAGTTTATTCAAATCTTTCAATTGATTTGCCATTCGCTGCAGCCGTTTGGCATTTCGATAAATAACCATCAGATTATTCTTTATTTTATCGCCGACTTCATCGGAAGAGATTATTTTTTCAAGAGGACTTAAAACAAGCGTGAGCGGCGATTGGAGCTCGTGCGATACATTCGTGAAAAATTGATTTTTCAGGTGGTCCAGCTCGTACATTTTTTCGAGTTCGATGTGCTCTTTTTTCAAAGCGTTTCTGAGACGTTTACGGCTGATGTAATAATTCGAAATAAAATATACTATCACGCTGATCAATATAAATTCGATGAGATAAGCCCACCAGGTTTTATAGAACGGCGGTTCAATTATAATATTCAATACGGCTCCGGCTTCGTTCCAGATTCCGTCGTTGTTCGACGCTTTCACTTTCAGTCTGTATTCTCCGGGGTCGAGATTTGTGTATGTAGCGGTTCGGACGTTTCCTACATAGTTCCAATCTTTGTCGAAACCTTCCAGCATATAGGCATATTGATTTTTTTCGGGACTGTTGTAATTCAGTGCGACAAATCCGAAAGATATGACAGAATGCTTGTATGAAAGTATTAATTCTTTTGTATTGACTATGTTTTCTTTCAACGGAGAGTCTTCTTTGCCGACGGCTACAGGTTTATTGAAAATCTTCAAGTCGGTAATGTAAACAGGCGGTATTGATTTATTATCGACTAACTTGTCTGGCTCGAAAAGATTGAAACCGTTATTTCCGCCGAATAATATTTCTCCTTTCGAAGTCATATAACCGGACCGGGCGGTAAATTCGCCGCTTTGAAGTCCGTCGGATACGTCGTAATTTTTAACCGAACCGTCAGACGGATTGAAACGGGTTATTCCTTTCGTAGTACTAATCCAGAGGATATTATTCTTATCTTCCACAATCGCCATAACTTCGTCGCCCGGCAAGCCGTCGTTGGTAGTATAGTGTTTGAAGCCTCCTGTTTCCGGTTCGTATTTATTTAATCCGCTTGTTGTGCCAATCCAAAGCGAAGAATCACGCGCTTCGAGTATAAAAGTTACAAATCCTTTTGTAATGCTTTTGGGATCATCGTTGTTATGCTTGAACAATTTGAATGTTTCTGATTCCGGATCGAACAGTTCTAGTCCGATATCGGTGCCTATCCAGAGCTTGCCTGTATGGTCTTTAATAATAGCTCTTAAATCGTTGTCGCTTATTCCCGAATTCTCAGTATTATAGATTTTCACTTTGCCCGTTTCGATATCCATACGCGTTAATCCGCCCCAGAAAGTACAAAGCCACAGACGTTTTTTTTCATCTTCGACCATCTTGAAAATATTGTCGCTTGCCAGACCGTTACTCTCTTTGGTATAATGAGTAAAGCGTTCCGACTTGGTATCGAATTTGAACAGACCGTTGCCCCAGGTGCCAATCCACAGATCGCCGTTACTGTCCTCATAAAAAGAAAGCACCACGTCGATACTGCCGTCGTTCTTTCGTAGTTTCTTATGAGAAAAGCGATTGGTCTTCCGGTCGAAAATATCGATGCCGTTACCGCCCGTTGCAATCCAGAGGTTTCCTTTGTCGTCTTCCCAAAAATAATTTACTATATTATGCCCCAACGAATATTTATCGCCGGGAATATTTTTATAATGATGAAAATACGCTTTCCCTTTTACAACGAGATTAATTCCTCCGGCATAAGTTCCCAACCAAACATTGCCGTCTCTATCCTCAAAAATCGAATAGATGGAATTATTATTTAAGCTAAACGGGTCAATCGGGTTGGCTTTATAGGTAATAAAAGCATCGTTGACGGGATCGTAAATCGAAAGCCCTTCGTCTTCCGTGCCGATCCATACAAATCCGTTTCTGTCGATCATAAGGGAAAAGATTACATTTCCGCTTATGCTGTTTTGATCCGCCGGATTATGAAGATATCTTTTTACCGTGAAAGAATCGTCGCCCCGGAACGAAAGCTTTAGAAGTCCGTCACCCTGCGTGCCGATCCATACCGCTCCGTCGGAAGATTGCGATATTGCCGTAACCGGCGTATTCGTTAGTTTATTGCCTTTATAAAAAAGCGGTTTAAAAACCGAATCGCCCGCATTTTTTATATCGATCGATCCGTTCCAGTGTCCTATCCAAAGCCTGCCTTTACTGTCTTCGAATATTTCCCGCACAAAATTGCTGCTGATTCCGTCGGGGTTATTCGCATCGTAAAAATAATGTTTGAAACGGTTGGTTTTTTCGTCGTATAAATTCAGTCCTCCGTTTCGCGTTCCGACCCAGAGTCGTTTATTACTATCTTCGAAAATGCTTTCGATCTGATTGTCGCTGATTGAAAAGGGATTATTCCTATCGTGTCTGAAGCGCACAAAATTGTCGCGTGAACTTACGTATTTATTCAAACCGTCGCTTGTGCCAACCCACAGGTCCCCTCTGTAATCCTGAATAACAGAAGAAATATAATTATGGCTCAAACTTGAGGAATCGTTTTGCGCATAATGATAAACATGGAAATCATAGCCGTCAAAACGGTTCAGTCCGTTAAACGTGCCCGCCCATATGAATCCTTTGTTGTCTTGTATAATGCAAGTGACGCTTGCGCGCGATAATCCTTCGTTGGGAGTGAAATGTTCAAAACGCAAACTCCTGTATTGGGCATTAGCCGTTATATTTATTACAAGAAGTATTATAAAAAATATTTTGAGCCGGAAATCCGACATAAATATCACCGTAGAATGTTACTCTTGGAATCCATCTTCCCCCATTTTTCAAATATTAAGATAATAAATTCCTTACGATTGGGAAATAATATGACAAGCTAATTATAGATGTGGAAGCTATAATTTTGAGCAGCCTGTTTGCCGCACAACCAGAACTAATCTTTAGTAATCTGCAAAGCCATATAAAAAAATATTTAGCCGACTCGATAGTGAATTGAGTAATTTTTTTGCTGAAGGATTCTGCCATCAGGCATTCCTTCGGAAGAACCTACGACCCCCTGCTTGTAAGTAAGTCCCTCCGCCCTTTTTCGACTGTTTTCTTAACTTTTTCGCTGTTTTTGCCTCTATTTTATCTATTTTTTACAAAAAGTGTTATAATAGTGTTATAAAACTATTTCTTTGTTTTGTTTAATAAATTTTTTAGGATCTAAAATTGGTAGGTATATATCTTCTAAAATTGTACCCCTTGTCTTTTCTGATAATATCCCTCTTGTTGTTGATAAAGAAATACTAATAAGCGTATGCACTAAAATATCAGGAAGTTTGATTTCTTTATCGTCCGGATTTATAAATTTCTTTAATTCTTCCACTTGATAACTTATTTGTGTTATTAATTCGCACAGTTTATCTTTATCATTTTTCTTAGTTTTAAGTATTTTTATGAAAGTACTTATATGGATTATATTATTTTTTTCTTCTAATCCTAATCCAATTTTTACATCAAAGTTTATATTTTCTTTAATAATTTTATTTAAAGACAAGTCATTCTTTATATAAAATTCAATTAAAGTAATCTTATCTAATCGTAATGCTATTTTTTCTTCCATTTATCATGCCACATTAGTGTTAATTGATGGTTCCTTAGATATTTTTATTTTTCCCCGATCTTCATAAACATTATGATATATATAAACATCCTTATAATTTATCTGTTCTTGTTCTTCTATATCATATTTTGTAAATATCAATCTTTCGCCTAATGCTTCTTCTATCTTAGCTATAGTCTCAAATGTAAAGTTATGACTACCTGATAGCCAGCGACTTACTTCAGACTCTTTTTTATTCATTCTTTCAGCCAGTTCTCTTTGTGTCATGGCTTTTTTCTTCAAAATATCTTCTATCGATGCAGCAATCCCCATCGAATGATCAATAAAATATTTTAAGTTATCTTCAGTTTTTTCTAAGAACTTTTTAACTTCATTCTTAATATTATTATTCATTTTATTTCCTATTTTTTAATCTATTATTATATTTTTAACCTCTTCAGTATCAAACTCCAAATTCCCTATTAAACCGTCATCTTTAATAAAAATTTCTTTATTTTTTATACGATCATCGATTATTTTATCTAACTTTATTAAAAAATTACAAATATCATTTAACTCTGGATTTTCAATTAGCTTATGTTTGGACTCATCTTTAATACCTCCCCCACCTATAATTATAGCTAAATTTGATAATTTAATACAATATAATCTTAATAAAGGTAATTTTTTTTCCTCATCTCTATCGTTTAATATTCTGTAAACCCTGTAATCTGGTGGACTTTCTCTTTTAAAAGAATTTTCTCTGATCCCAAATTTATTGACCATTTTATGTAATAGAATATCTATGGTTTGAACTCCTGATGGGTTAATATCTCTATATTGGTAAATAAAATTGTCATATTCGCTGTAGTCATTCTGGTTATATTTGAGAGAATAAATTATTCCCTTCTTTCCTTTTTTTACTATAATTATCGAAAACTTCACTTATAAGTTAAGGTTTTGGTTTGACATTCGCAAATGTTGATTGGAAATTAATAATAAATTTTTTATCTAAAAAATGTATATCGTAAACTATTTTAAATATATTGCCCTTTACCTTCCCAATCCCGGTCTCTCTATCCCGCTTCTTCTTGATATAATTAATTCTAGTTATTTTATCTTCGTTTTCTTCGGCGTTATCAAATCCGTTATCTTATTGCTCACTGCTCTACCTGTTATTCTGTCTACTAAGCCGAGCCCGGGCATTATATTCAATCCGTAGCTTGTTAATGTTTTGTTATTCCCCTTTTATTCCAATTGGAATAATTCCCGTAGGGAAACAGTTCTATTCTTGGTATCAGCGGCTTTACACCCTCAAAAAATCAGACCCACCACTGCAAGCTTATTTTATAAACGTATTAAAAATGGATAAATTCACAGTAAAAAAACTATTAGATCATGCAAACATACAAGTAACGGACAAAAACTACGTAGATTTCAACGTTCAGGTAGCAAAAAAAGCGTTAGATATCCTCACACTGTAAACATCACGAAAAAAGTGTTATAAAAAGTGTTATACTAATCAGACAACGATTTTCCTTAAAAGAAAAAAGCCCTGTAATTTATCCAATTACAAGGCTTTAAGTGAGTGGGCGCTGAAGGATTCCGCCATCAGGCATTCCTTCGGAAGAACCTACGACCCCCTGCTTTTAAATGGAATCCTAAGTCTAATAGCGAGTTTTATGCAGATTTCAAAAGGTATGAGAGAAATTATAGGGTATTTTGTTAGCCCAAACACTTCAGTCAATTTTCTTTAAAAAGAAAAAAGCCTTGCAACTAAATTAATTACAAGGCTTTAAGTTAGTGGGTGCTGAAGGATTCTGCCGTAAGGCATTCCTTCGGAAGAACCTACGACCCTCTGCTTTTAAATGGAATTCTAAGTCTAATAGCGAGTTCTATGCAGATTTCAAAAGGTATGGGAGAAATTATAGCACGATTTTTTGAGCCAAAATACTTAAGTCAATTTTTTAAAAGAAAAAAGCCCTGTAATTTATTCAATTACAAGTCTTTAAGTGAGTGGGCGCTGAAGGATTCTGCCGCAAGGCATTCCTTCGGAAGAACCTACGACCCTCTGCTTTTAAATGGAATCCTAAGTCTAATAGCGAGTTTTATGCAGATTTCAAAAGGTATGGGAGAAATTATAGGGTATTTTGTTAACCCAAACACTTCAGTCAATTTTCTTTAAAAAGAAAAAAGCCTTGCAACTAAATTAATTACAAGGCTTTAAGTTAGTGGGCGCTGAAGGATTCGAACCTACGACCCCCTGCTTGTAAGGCAGGTGCTCTGAACCAGCTGAGCTAAGCGCCCGAACATATTATCAAAAAATTGAGTACCAATTATAGCGGATTTGAAATAAATATTCAATACCTTTGAAAAATTTTTTTGAGCGGGCGACGGGACTCGAACCCGCGACATGCAGCTTGGGAAGCTGCCACTCTACCAACTGAGTTACGCCCGCTTATTTTTTTATGTCTTTTATATTTTTTCCTACTGGCTGCCACTCTACCTCCGTCTGTTGACGGATGAGTTACGCCCGCTTATTTTTTTATGTTTTTTTATTTTTTCCTCTAGGCTGCCACTCTACCTCCGTCAGTTGACGGATGAGTTACGCCCGCCTATTTTTTATGTTTTTTTATTTTTCCTACTGGCTGCCACTCTACCTCCGTCAGTCGACGGATGAGTTACGCCCACTTATTTTTTATGTTTTTTTTATTTTTCCTACTGGCTGCCACTCTACCTCCGTCAGTCGACGGATGAGTTACGCCCGCTTATTTTTTTATGTTTTTTTATTTTTTCCTCTAGGCTGCCACTCTACCTCCGTCAGTCGACGGATGAGTTACGCCCGCTTATTTTTTATGTTTTTTATTTTTTCCTACAGGCTGCCACTCTACCTCCGTCAGTTGACGGATGAGTTACGCCCGCTTATTTTTTATGTTTTTTATTTTTTCCTACAGGCTGCCACTCTACCTCCGTCAGTTGACGGATGAGTTACGCCCGCTTATTTTTTTATGTCGTTTTTATTTTTTCTACAAGCTGCCACTCTGCCTCCGTCAGTTGACGGAGAAACAATTTTTCAATGAACTCAATTTATTAAATATCTCACATGGTTATTATCTGCAAAATTATCAACGGGCAAATTCAGATTCAATATTTTTTTATAATTTTATGATATGAAAAATTTCAACAAGAAAACGGAATTGATAATAATTGCAGCTTCGCTCTTAACTATAACCTTACTATGGGATACGAAAATTATTTACCCGGTCAAACTTATATTAATTTTGTTTCATGAAGCTTCTCATGCCCTAACGGCGTTTTTGACCGGCGGAAAGATTGTCGGTATTGAATTAAACGGCGATCTATCGGGAGGCTGCGTTACGGAAGGCGGAAACAATCTCTTGATAGCCCTTAGCGGCTACCCCGGCAGTTTTATCATTGCCGCTTTGTTATTCTTTTCGGCTTACAATCAAAAGTTAAAACTCGTCTCCACATTCGGAATCCCGGCGGCTTTAATATTCATTACGGCTAATTTCATAACGGATACGGGAATGTCAATCATAATTATAATTATTGCCGCTGCATTTTTTATAATCGCTCGTTTTACGCCAGATGTTATAAACCGGTTATTTTTCATAATTACGGGACTTACCGGATTGATTTATGTGGCGCTCGATCTTTTTGCGGATTCGTCCGGCGAAAATTTAATTCGGTCCGATGTAACTCAATTGTCATATCAAAGCGGCATCCCAGAATTTACCTGGATTGTTTTGTGGCTTATGATCTTTCTTGTTTTATTTTGGTATGCCGGCAAAAAAATTATCTTCGGCAAAAGCTGATTTATTTATCGCGAACCGCTCCGAGAAACAACAACCCAATGACGAAAAATATTCCGATACTCAGAATCGCATATTTCTGACTTCCGGTCAAATAACTGGTAATTCCGAATACAAGCGGACCTAGAATAGCCGAACTCTTTCCGAAAAAAGAGTAGAATCCGAAAAATTCAGTCTTTTTATTGTAAGGAGTAAGTTTGGACATCAGGCTTCGACTTATCGATTGCGTGGCTCCCATCACCATTCCGGCTAAGAGTCCCACCAAATAAAAATAACGACTCAGTAACAAGTGTCCGTCTGAATTCGGATTCAAATTAAAGATCGACGCGGTTAATACGATTAACGGCGAATCGGCGGAACTGGTGAAATACGCCAAAAGAATAGTTACTATCCAGATCGAAAGGGATATTATAAGAGATTTTTTTTGCCCGATAGAATCGGATATAATTCCGAAGATAACCGAACCGATGATTGCGGTTGTCTGAACGATCATAAAAAATACAATTAATTCTTTCATCGAAAATGACAAGGTCGTGCTGGCATAATTGCCCGAAAAATAGATAACCGTATTTACCCCTTCGATAAAAAAGAAGTATGAAACCAGAAAAAGCACAAGGTTACGGTAATTCTTTAGGTTCTTCAAAGTGGCTGTTACCCTTCCGAATCCGATTGAAAAATACGACTCGTCTACAGTCCTGCTTTTTCTTGAATCTTTCAGAAACAGAAACAAAGGCAATGCAAAAATCAAAAAAACGAGAGCCGACAACGGAAATGTTTCTTTTATCATATTGCGCTCTATAAAAGGATAAACAACCAACAGAGTAGTGAACGAGCCCAAATAACCCATTGCAAAGCCGTAACCGCTAACTCTGCCATAGCTGCTTTCTTTTGTTATTTCCGGCAGAAATGCGTCATAAAAGACCAATCCCGCTTCGAATCCGATATTTGCAATAATAAAAAGAACGAGACCGAAAAATAAATCCCCGCTGCCGACGAAATAGAGCAATAATGTGGATAGAATGCATAAAGCGGTAAAAAATAACAGGAATCTTTTTTTGCCCGCCGAATAATCGGCAATAGCTCCCAATACCGGCGAGACGATCGCGGTGATCAGCATGGAAATACTTGTGCCTACGCTCCAATAGAAATCTCCTACCGGCTCGCCGTTGGCGACTGTGTGTTTGAAATAAACCGCATAAAGAAATGTAACTACGACTATCGAATATGATGTGTTTGCAAAATCGAACAGCGTCCAGACAAAGATTTTGAATTTTTCATTATTTCTAAGATTCTTGATCGTCAAGAGTATCCGATGAATTTTTTTTAGACGACTTTGCAAGCGACTGATCGATAAGTCCCCGTCCGCTCTTATTCAGCTTGCCGGACTCTTTTAAGTCGGATAGAATGGCATCGAGTATGCCGTTAATGAATTTATTGCTGTTTGAAGTGGAAAAATCCTTTGCAATTTCGATAATTTCATTGATTGTAACTTTCGGCGGGATGTCCGGGAAATAGAGCAGCTCACAGATACCGATGCGCAGAAGAATTCTGTCGATTAAGGCAATTCTGTCCATTTCCCAGTTAGCCACTTTTTCTTTAATTTTTTCGTCGAGTTCTTTTCTGTTAATAATTGTTTTTTCGATTAATTCTCTGGCAAAATCGATATCTGTTTGGACGGATAAATCCGACAGGAGACCGTTTATAAGCGCTTCGAGACCTTCGCCGTTAAGTTCATAAGCATAAAGAACCTGAAGAGCTCTTTCGCGTAGAATTCTTCTTACTGATTTCTTACTCATTATATAAAAGACCGGATTTTTTAACACACAAATCTAAGATACTTGGCGGTAAAATGAAAATTATTCGACAAATATTCTCAAATTGCAAAGAGCCAGAATAAAATAAGCGCTATCCCTTCCCTTAGCCGATAATAAAACGCCCGGGAGAAAATCATCTTATAGCCCGAAGGAATAAGGTCGGCTTTTATTCCGAAGAAGCCGCAAGTTTGACTGATTCTTGGCAGATGAAATTTATCGGATATAATTGCAAGATTTTCCGGATTACCGTTTTCATTTTTAATATGGAATAAATATTTAACCTGCTCACGCGTAGTGCCCGATTTATCCTCTTTAATTATCGACCGGGCATCGACACCGAGATTCAACAAATAATGATAAGCCGCGTCGGCTTCGCTCAATTCGCCGGGCGCTTTTCCTCCGGTTAAAATAATTTTTTTAACAATGCCGCTTCTGTATAAGTCGAGGGTTTTTCTCAAACGCGCTTCGAAAATCGGACTGGGCGATTTTTTGTTCCAAACTGCCGCGCCCGGAACCAGCGCATAGTCGTATATCCTGCCTTTAATTCCTTCCTTCGGAGCCGGATAGAACCAAACGTAAAACAGGCTGATTATAAAAAAAAGAACAAAGAAAAGTAATGTTCTGAATAATGAGACCAGATAAACCGCTTTCTCTTTCGAAAGTGCGCAGCTCCAGAGATAAATCATCAGATAAAGTTGAAAGAAATACGAAACAAGAAACAACAAACCGACGTGAATCTTTTTGATCTGGAACGTGAAAAAATATTCTTCCGAAGTATACGAATCGAGCAGATTCAACAAACCCGTAAATTTGTCGATGAATATTAAAATCAATGGCGTATAAGATAGTATAAGGAGAACGGACAAAAACATTCTTGACAGATTTTTAGACTTCCTATTAGCCGCAATTAATCCCGTAATTGTCAAAAACATTACAATTATATTAAGAAGATTTCCGATGAAGTAAGGATTGTAATCGAGGGGATTTAATTGATTATTCAGGTATTTCAGGGTCGTAATAAATAAAAAAAGCGCAACGACTGCGGGAATCAAGAAAGGCAATGAAATTTGTTTTCTGGCTGATTTCAATTCAATTTATCTGGTTTGACCAAAACATTTAAAATATCGTCCGTATATTTAATCACTTCCGCATTAACTTTAAATATATCTTTGATATTTTTTTCGTTGAGAACGTCTTTTTTATTGCCGGAAATTAGTATTCTGCCGTTAACCATGAAAGAAATATAGTCCGAATAAACTCCCGCGAGATTAAGATCGTGAGTAACCGTAAGAATAGTAATTTGCTTTTGTATTCTGAGTTCGTTTAGAATTCCGTAAATACTAACCTGATGTTCAATATCGAGGTGAGCGTTCGGCTCGTCGAGCAGTATGATAGAAGCGTTTTGCGCCACGGCTCTCGCAATCATAACGCGCTGCAATTCTCCGCCGGATAACTCGTTGATTCCCTTATGCTTTATATGGTCGATTTCAAATATCTCGAGCGCGTGTTTTACGATTCGCCGGTCTTCTTCGTTTTCAAAACCCATAAAATTCATATACGGCGTTCTTCCCATCATCACTGTTTCATATACGGAATACGGAAATGCGGAACTGATTTTTTGAGGCACATATGCAATTGTTTTGGCAAGGTCTTTTCTTTTATAATCCTGAATGTCGACGCCGTTAATAAAAATATTGCCTCTTGCCGGTTTAATAAAACGAAGGATTAATTTCAGGAGAGTCGATTTTCCGCTTCCATTCGGTCCGAGCAAACTAAAAAAAGCGCCTTTATTAACTCCCCAGTCGTCTACCGTAAGCTTAAATTGATTGTTCTGCTTACCGCCCTGGTAGCTGAAATAAAGGTTGTTAATTTTAATTATCAATTTAATATGACAGATAATTTATAAATAAGCGGAGAAAAAATAAAAAAGGGCTTTCTAAAAAGTTTAATCGATTTTAGATTCTTCCGCCGCAGCGGAGCAATTACTTTTTAGACAGCCCCTAAACTTTTATTGAAGCTTGAAGACTACCGGAATGGATACCTGAACTTTTACCGGTTTGCCTCTTTGTCTTCCGGGTTTGAATTTGGTTTCCATAACGGCTTTGACGGCAGCCTCGTCGCAACCTGCGCCGATACCTTTAATCACTTCCGCTTTAACCACGTTACCGTTTTCGTCGACAAAAGCTTTAATATAAACTCTGCCCTGAACGCCTGCGCGTTTAGCTATTTCGGGATAAATAATTTTTTTCTGAATAGCTTCAATACCGCCTATCGGTTCGGGTTGCTCTTCAACTGCGACGAAGAAAACAGCCTCTTCTTCTTCTTTGGCTTCTTCTTTTGGCGGCGGCGGCGGAGCTGCCGTTACCTGCTCGTTAATATCGAGCTCTGTTTCGCCAATTTCTATATCCTCCAGTACATCCTCGGAAGGCGCTTCTATCGGAATTGGCGGCTTTGGCGGCGGCGGCGGAGCCGTTTCCTGTTTTGTATTAACCACATCCTCAACGTTTACCAATTCTTGTGCCGCTTCAAGTTTTACGGCTTCTTTTTTCATCTGCGGGAAAAACTTGAAGGCAAGAATTATAACAGCCAGAGAGATTATAATACTAATCTCAAATACCCTCTGATACTGTCTCTTTAGATCTGCTTTTGGATTTTTCTTTAAAGCCACAATTTATCTCCTATTTACACATTTAGCCTTAGCAAACTTAAAAAATTGAGAGTGAATAGTCAATTTGTTTCTCTTGTTTTACCCTTCATATTTTAAATTGTTTCTGCTCTTTTCACAATTTTTAAAAATTTATCCACGATCAGCAGCCCCAGCGTACCGCCGGCTATGTCGGACATCAAATCAAATAGATCGCAATACCTGCCCGGAATGAAAGCCTGATGAATTTCGTCCAGAGATGCATAGATTACAATAAACCAGAAGGTTATTTTGAACGGCATCTGTGAAAATTTAGGAATTTTCCGCTGGAAATGCACCGAAAGAGCCAGCATCATCGAAAGAATAAGATACGCTATGAAATGTTGAATTTTATCCTGCCAGACGAATATCTGAGGCAATTTATCGGCGGGAATAGTCGTAAGCGAAAATAATAAAATCCAATATATTACGAGCGGAGTATAAACGTATCGACGCGGATTAGTCCTCAATATCCGGTAAAAACGTATCAATAATGAATTTGATTGCATAAGGAATTTTTTCCGTTAAATCATTCGCAGTAAAACCGTAAATTGTCTTTTCTTCTGCCAACAAATCGGCTGCAAGGCTATGGAGATAAACGCCTGCTATCGCAGATGCTTCGTAATTACCCGATTGCGCCAGAAACGATGAGATTACACCGGTAAGCACGTCGCCGGTGCCGAACTTTGCCATTCCCTGATTGCCTGTTGTATTAATAAATACTTCTCCGGCAGGATTGAAAATTAAAGTAGGCGCGCCTTTCAATACCAGATAACATTTGTTATTAACGGCGAAATTTTTCGCATGCGGAATTGGATTTGCTCTCAGTTCCTCGGCGGCTATACCGACGAGGTTGGCAAATTCGCCGTAGTGCGGCGTCAATATCGTATCCTTTAGCTCCTGCTTTGAATTTGCCAGAGCAAAAACAGCATCGGCATCGATAACAAACTTTTTGCTTTTGTGTTTTTTAAGAATATTTATTACGGCATCAATCGTATCCCGCTCTCTTCCGAGTCCAGGCCCGATGGCAATCGTGTCCGCCCAATTGATTTTTTCTTCGAGCTGCAAAGCGGCATCTGCGGTTAAAAAACCTTTGCTGTCGTCGTTATAAGAAATTACAACCGCCGAGCCGATTTTCGATCGGACGGTATCGGAAACAGAATCGGGCGCTGCAAGAATAACCGCTCCGGCTCCGGCTCTCAATGCCGATTCCGAAGCCAGTATAGCGGCTCCGGGTAAGTTTCTCGAACCGGCTATTATCAATACCTTCCCCGCCGAATATTTGTGGAGATCGGGCTCTTTGAGCGGAATATTTACGAAAGCGTCTTCCGGCTCAATTAAATAAGTATCCGTTTCCAACTGATTATAATATTCCGAACCGATTCCGATGGAACCTTTTACAACTTTGCCGCAGTGAGTGTAACCTTTACCGTAAAAAAGTCCGGTTTTATATTCGGATAGAGTAACTGTCAAATCGGCTTCGAATACAACGTCGCCGTAACCCGTATCAACGTCCAATCCCGTCGGTAAGTCGACGGCGACTTTATATGCGTCAATTGAGTTTAATTTTTCGACGATAGACTTATAGGGCTCTCTTAATTCGCCTTTGCTGCCCGTGCCCAGTATAGAGTCGACGATGACATCCGCATTTTTTAATATTGAAAGGTCGTTTAGTCTTTTGTACTTAATTAATTTTAAATCGTGATAATATTTAACGAGGTTTTTTAACGCTTTAAAGTTCATCAGCGCGTCGCCCTTCAGTTCTTTGTCGTCGGCAAGAGCAATAACAATTACTTTGTAACCGTTAATCAAAAGATGGCGCGCCAGAGCCAGCCCGTCACCCCCGTTATTTCCCTTCCCGGAGAGTATGCCGAATATCGTATTTTCATTAAGGGGTAAATTTAATTTAATATGCTCAAAGATACTCCGAGCCGCATTTTCCATTAAAACTATGCCGGGTAAACCGAGTTTTTCAATTGCAAATTCATCGGCTTTTCGGACTTGTCGCGATGTAAATAAAGGAATCATAATTTCAACCGACGGCTATGCTGATAACTCTTAACAGCAGGTCGGGAAATATTCCGAATATCAAAACAAAAAGCGCGGAGATTATTATTGCAGACAAACTGTAAGGACTAACGTTAATAATTAAATCTTTTTGAGGTTCTTTGAAGTAAATATATACGACAACTTTAAGATAAAAATAAACGCTGATTACGCTCGACAATACGCCGACAATTGCAAGCCAGGTGAGTCCTCCTTCGATTGCTCCGAGGAATACATAATACTTTCCGAAAAATCCGGCAAGAGGAGGAATGCCGGCAAGGGCAAACATAAAGAGAGACATAACAGCTGCTAGAAAAGGACTGCGCGAATTCAAGCCTGCGTATGTATCGATATCAAGATTTGTATCAGACTCGCCTTCGATTACCGATATAATAGCGAAGGCTCCGATATTCATAAAAGTATATGCAGCCAGATAAAAAATAATTCCGCTTATACTTTCGACGTTGTTTGCCGCCAGACCTATCGACATATACCCCGCATGAGCAATCGACGAATATGCCAACAATCTTTTCAGATTACTCTGGGACAACGCTATAATGCTTCCCGCTACCATAGACAGAGTAGCAATAACGGCAAAATACGGCAGCAGAACGTTATTCCCGTTAACCGGAGACGAAAATGCCAGCAATATTATAAGCACGCCGAATGCTGCGGTTTTGCCTGCAGTTGACATTAATCCCGTAACTGTAGTCGCCGCTCCCTGATAAACGTCGGGCACCCACATATGGAAAGGGACAGCCGCAATCTTAAAACTGAAACCGACTACCAGGAGCAGCGCTCCGGTCCAAAATACAATATTGCCCTGCATCGATACGATATTATTTACTATTGTAAATATGCCCGTAGTTTGAGTAGCGCCGTAAACGAGAGCCAATCCGTATAAAATAAATCCTGAAGCAAAAGCGCCCAAAAGAAAATACTTCAGAGCGGCTTCGTTTGCCGCCAATTTTCTTCTGTTAATTCCGGCAAGAATATAAAAACAAATCGACATCAATTCGAGTCCCATAAAAATCATCAACAAATCCTGAGTGCTTGCCATTACCATCATCCCGAGAACCGAGGATTGTATCAATATATAATATTCGCCGTAATAAGTGCCGTACTTTTTCAGATAATCGGCGGACGCCAATACAACAAGCATGGCGGCGACATTAAATATAAAATTAAATATGGCGGCTCGCCCGCCTGCTTCTATCATACCGCCGAACAACAGCGCATGCTCGTTAATATTCCAGAGAGATATAATACCCGCAGCCAAAAAAGCCAAAGCGGAAAACCAGGGCAATATTTCCTCGCTGCGTTTGGAGGTTATTTCTACTACGACTGATATCAATATTGTAATTCCCAGAACAATAAAGGGAATCAACATCAAATATTCTTGATTACTTGTAGGCATAATTACTCTATAAACAATATGTCTTCGTTAGTTTCTTCTATAATTAATTTATGATTTTCTTTAATGTGCAACGCCAATTTTCTGTGATTCTTGAAATCGAAAATGTCTTTCCCTTCTTCCACAACGATTAATTTAATGGTTTCAAATTCAGTTACGACTTCCTCGAGATTCGGATATTCGAAAAAATAGATTTCGGTAAAGTTATCGTACTTATTATAGCAGGCTTCTTTCCGTTGATGGCTGAAATCCATGATTATATCGTTTTCTACAACGGCTTTGAGTATATCCGCTCTGAAAGGAAGGAGCACTCTGTTGCCGTAATGAAGTCCGTTAATATTATTTTTCAAAACCTCGTCTAAAGTTCTCATATTAACCTCTGCCATAATAAACAATGAACCATAAAATAGTAAATAAAGGCAATAAAATCGGGATTGAATATTTAATCAAATAACCGAAGAAACTCGGCATTTTAATGCCGGCTCTTTCGCAGATCGATTTAACCATAAAGTTTGGACCGTTGCCGATATAAGTCATCGCTCCGAAGAATACAGCAGCCACCGAAATTGCCTGAAGGTATAACGGATGCAGCCAGGCAAATTCGCTTACCTGCTCTTTGATCGTTACATCCATGCCGTATTTACCCAATGCGGCGCTGAGAAAGTTCAGAAACGTAGGAGCGTTATCCAGAAAAGCTGACAACGATCCTGTAGCCCAATAGAATATTCCCGCGTTCAATTGTTCGCCGTACAATTTGGCTTCGTAAGAAATTAATTGCAAAGCGGGTATCATAGTGGCAAATATTCCGATAAACAGATAAGCAACTTCTCTGATCGGTTCGAAGTTAAATTCATTCTTTTCGAGAATTTCTTTGTCAGCTCTTTTGTACGAAAGGTAAACTACGGTAAACATAATGATTTCTCTGATACCGATCGGAAGAGGAGCCAAAGAAGGCACCCAGCTAAAAATTCCCGGGTCGAGAAATACTGAAATTAATATTACCAACAAATAGATTAAATTCTTAGCGCCCTTGATTTCAATCTTGCCGGTATAATCCGTATCGGTTTCGGGCTCCTTATTCCTTGAATCGATAACATAAAAAATTGCCATTAACACAATCAGTGTAGGCAGCCATAGATACCAGATATGTTCTACGAACCAGAAGAAATCGACCCCTCTCAAAAATCCGAGAAACAGCGGTGGATCGCCTATCGGAGTTAAAGCTCCCCCAATATTACTGACCGAGAAGATAAAGAAAATTATATGATAGGGTTTAATCCTGTTTTTATTAATACGAATATAAGGACGTATCAACAGCATCGATGCGCCCGTCGTTCCGATTATATTTGCAATAACTGAGCCGAACAAAAGCACAAAAATATTGAGCAACGGAGTCGATTTTTTGTCGATTTTAATCAGTATTCCGCCCGACGCTACAAACAACGACGCCAATAAAGCGATAAACGAAATATATTCGGCGGCTGTGTGCAACAGCGTATGAGTATCGTTTAACAATACCAAATAATAAAAAGTGGTAATGCTTCCCAATGCGATTGCTATTTTGGGATAATTCTTTTCCCAGAAATGATGATAAAAAAGAGGACCCGTTGCAATCATAATCAATAGAACTACAAAAGGAATTACCATCCAGGGATTGGGCAGTGCGTGAGCGGCTTCCTCTCCGGATGCAAAAATATCTCCGGCTAAAAACGTAAACAAAAGTATTATTAGTTTTTTCATCTTTCCCTTATTTAATTAATGGCACGTATTCTGCAATCTGTTTCAACAATGAATCGACCGAAGCCTGTGTCATATGTAAAAATGTCGAAGGATAAACTCCAATCCATACTATAAAAACGAGAATCGGTACTAATACTATCATTTCCCGTTGATTTAAATCCGTAAGTTGTTCTTTCAAAGCGGGATTTTTAACTTCTCCGAATACGACTCTTTGATACATCCACAATAAATAGACAGCCGCAAATATGACTCCTGTCGCAGCAAAGACCACATACCACCAACTGCCGAGAACGTCGGATTTAAATGCTCCGAGTAAAATTAAGAATTCGCCAATGAAACCGTTTAAACCGGGCAATCCGATTGAAGAAAGCGAAACAATCATCAAAATAGTAGAATAGAGCGGCACGATTCTGGCGATTCCTCCATAGTATGCAATGTCTCTTCTGTGAGTTCTCTCATAAATTGCGCCTACCAGCAAGAATAAAGCGCCTGTCGAAAGCCCGTGATTGACCATCTGGATAACGGCTCCCTGCAGCGCTTCGGCGTTAAACGCAAAGATTCCAAGCACTACAAATCCGAGGTGGGATACCGACGAATAAGCAACCAATTTTTTCATATCTGGCTGTACCATCGCAACCATAGCGCCGTAGATAATACCGATGACGGCAAGCACGGAAATTATAGGCGCGTATTGAACTGCAGACTGAGGGAATAAAGGGAGATTGAAACGCACCAATCCGTACGTACCCATTTTCAAAAGAACTCCAGCCAGTATTACAGAACCGGCAGTCGGAGCTTCGACGTGCGCATCGGGCAGCCACGTATGCAACGGAAATAGAGGAACTTTTATTGCAAAACTTAAAAAGAATGCCAGAAACATCCAGTTTTGAATATCTCTCGTTATTGTCGGAGCCACTTTATAAAGTTCGAGCAGATTTGTGGTAAACGCGCCCGTTTGATTGGCGGCGTAAACAGCAAGCCAGATAATTGCGACCAGCATCAATAAGCTTCCGAACATCGTGTAAAGGAAAAACTTCACGGAAGCGTAAATTCTTCTTTCCCCTCCCCATATGCCGATGATAAAGTACATCGGGATAAGCATGGCTTCCCAGAAAATATAAAAGAGGAACAAATCGAGCGATATGAAAACTCCGAGCATTCCGGCTTCGAGAAGCAACATTGAAAACGTAAACATCTTAACGTTTTTATCGATTGCCTTCCACGTGGAAAGCAATGTAAGAGGGGTTAAAAATGTAGTCAACAATACAAGTATTAATGAAATACCGTCAATGCCCACAAAATAACTTACGTTCAGACTTTCTATCCAGACGGACTGATAAGTAAATTGGAATCCCGAATCGGCTGAATTAAATCCCGCATAAACTACAAGAGAAATAACAAATGCAATAAATGAAATGAACAATCCCGTCCACTTAATGAACTTCTCATTATCCCTTTTTATAAAGAGAACCAAAATACTGCCGACAATCGGAGTAAACAACAAATATGTTAATATATTACTGGATTCCATAATCTATATATTTTGTGTTAATTACAAACTCAGAATAAGCCACAGAAGCGCTGCGGCTATTCCAATCATCATTATAAAAGCGTAAAATTGAACGAAGCCGTTTTGAATTTTCCTGATTACTCCTGACAAACCGCCGATAACACGAGCCGTTCCGTTAACGATCCCGTCAATTACGGCTGCGTCGGTAAACTTCCAAAGAATTTTTTCGGAGCCTTTCTGGATAGGCTGAACTACGGCGGCTTCGTATATTTCGTCCACGTAGTATTTATTCAATAAAATTTTGTAAAGCGCGGCAAATTTTTCTGACATCCTGCGGGCGATATCAGGTTTTTTAGTATAGATTTGCAAAGCGGCATAAATACCCGTCAGAGCCAGCGCTACCGAAATAGCCATCAACAATATTTCTTCGAAATGAGTATGGAAACCGTATACGGATAATTTTTCCATTGCCGGCTGATAAACCGGCGCAAGCCATACTTCGAACAGATTTCCATGCTCGCCCGAAAACACTTCCGGTATTCCGATGTAACCCCCGACAACCGATAGAAACGCCAGAACCATTAAAGGCGCCGTCATTACCGCAGGAGATTCGTGCGGATGAACTTCGTTGTGATTAAACCTCTCTTTGCCCAGGAATGTAAGCGAGAAGAGTCTGAAAATATAAAACGCCGTCAACATTGCGGTTATAGCGCCGACGATCCAGTAGAACAAACTGCCGTTTGCATAAGAATACCATAAAATTTCATCTTTGCTGAAGAAACCGGATAAGCCCGGAAAGCCTGCGATTGCCAGCGAGGCAATTAAAAACGTTATGTAGGTTTTTGGCATATACTTTTTAAGACCGCCGTAATGACGAATATCCTGTTGCTCGTGCATACCGTGAATTACAGAGCCTGCGCCTAGAAACAAAAGTGCCTTAAAAAACGCGTGAGTCATTACGTGAAATATCGAAGCTCCGAAAGCGCCGACGCCGGCTGCAAGAAACATGTAACCCAATTGACTTACCGTCGAATATGCCAATACTTTTTTAATGTCGTTTTGGACTAATCCGATAGTCGCCGCAAAAATAGCAGTAGCCAATCCGATTACGGCAACCACGGTCATAACTGCCGGCGCGGATGCAAATATGATCGAAGCTCGAGATACCATATAAACTCCGGCCGTAACCATCGTAGCGGCATGTATTAATGCCGACACGGGCGTTGGACCTGCCATTGCATCAGGGAGCCATACGTAAAGCGGTATTTGAGCCGATTTACCGGTAGCTCCGATAAATAAAAACAATGCTATTAATCCGAAAGTTGTTTCCGATACAGGGAACGAAGCTGCTTTGCTGAAAACTTCGTTAAACGTAAGCGAATCAAAAGTGTAGAAAATTAAAAACATGCCGAGAAGAAAGCCGAAGTCGCCAATTCTGTTTACAACGAACGCCTTTTTTGCAGCTTCGGAAGTTGTGCCTTTTTCGAATTTTCTGTCGTACCAGAACCCGATCAAAAGATATGAACAAAGACCGACGCCTTCCCATCCAAGAAACAGAAGCACAAAATTATCGGCGAGAATAAGATTCATCATAGCGAAAATGAATAAATTCAGATACGCAAAGAAACGCCAAAAAGCTTTGTCGCCGTGCATATAGCCGATCGAATAAACATGAATCAAAAACCCGACTCCGGTTACAATCAAAGCCATGGTAAGAGAAAGCTGGTCTACCAGATAAGCGGCGTTTATTTTCAAACCCGCTACGGATATCCACGTAAACAATTCAACCGTATTAGATCTTTGATCGGCCGGTAATCCGAGAGTTTCGACAAAAGCCAGAACCGTAATAATGAAACCGAGTCCGACGGCGCCGCTGCCGATTATACCGATTATTTTTTCATTTTTAATCTTTCTGCCGAATAGTCCGTTAATCAGAAATCCGATAAACGGAAATACAACAGTTAAATAGATTAAGTCGATCATTAATACCTTACCATTTGAAAATATTGATTTCGTCTATATTGACCGTAAGTTTATTACGGAAGATTGCTATAATTATCGCCAGTCCGACGGCTGCTTCGGCTGCCGCTACCGTCATTACAAAAAATACGAACACCTGACCGGCGGGATTTCCCAAATACGAAGAAAAAGTAACCAGCGCCAAATTCGCAGAATTGAGCATCAATTCGATACACATAAAAACAACAATTGCATTCCTGCGTAAAAGCACGCCCGTAACGCCTACGGTAAACATAAACGCGCTTAAAACAAGATAATATTCCATTGGTATGTTAGTCATTACAACGGCTCCGTAGGAATTTATTCAAATTTTTTCTTTGCCAGAATCAAAGCTCCTATTGTGGCAGCCAACAGCAAAAAGCCCGCCACTTCAAAAGGAATAATATAATTAGTATAAAGCTCTTTTCCGATTGATTGGATTGTCCCGATTTCAACGCTTTTCATTACGTCGGGCGACAGGTTTCTCGACGGGGCTCCGTAAAAGATGATGTATGCCACCTGAAGAAATACGAATATCGAGATTCCTATTGCAAAATATTTCAATAATTTCTTTTCGCTGAAGATCCTGGCTTCGCTGTCGGTACGCAAAAGCATAATTACAAAGAGGAAGAGCACCATAATCGCGCCGGCGTAGACGATAATTTGAGCGACTGCAATAAATTGCGCGTTGAGCAATAAATAGAGTCCGGCGAGCGCAAAGAAATTCAGTACCAGAAAGAGAGCGCTTATCACCGCATTCCTTCTCGTAATCATCATAACCGACGAAACTGCCGCAATGAGCGCCAGGATAATAAAAAGTGCTAATTCCATCTAAGGTGTATTCCTGTATATCATTCTGGGAAATGGTATTGCTTCTCTTAAGTGTTCAAGACCGCAAATCCAGCTGACGGTTCTTTCCAAACCGAGCCCGAAGCCCGAATGCGGTACCGAACCGTATCTGCGCAAATCAAGATACCACTCGAAAAATCCCTGCGGCAGATTGTGCTCTTTTATTCTGGAGATTAGCGTATCGTAATCGTCTTCTCTCTGGCTTCCTCCGATAATTTCTCCGTAGCCTTCGGGCGCAAGCACGTCGACTGCCAATGCAAGTTTCGGATTTTCGGGGTCTCTTTTCATATAAAACGCTTTAACTTCCGCAGGGTACCGGTGAACCATTACAGGACGATCGAATTGTTCGGAAATGATTGTTTCGTCGGCTCCTCCGAAATCGTCGCCCCATTTAAAATCGACCCCGTTTTTCTTCAGGATTTCGACCGCTTCGTCGTATGTAATTCTTGGGAACGGTCGCATTACTTTTTCGAGTTTCGAAGTATCGCGTTCAAGTTCTTTCAATTCTTCTTTTCTCTCTTCGAGAACCGTTTGAACTATATATTCCAGAAATTCTTCCGCCAAATCCATATTATCGTTCAAATCGTAAAATGCCATTTCCGGCTCTACCATCCAGAACTCCGTAAGGTGTCTTCTGGTTTTCGATTTCTCGGCTCTGAATGTGGGACCGAAAGTATAAACTTTTCCCAGAGCCATTGCCCCGCTTTCGGCGTAAAGCTGACCCGACTGCGTAAGGTAAGCTTTTCCCAAATCGAAATAATCCATTTCAAAAAGAGTCGAAGTGCCTTCGCATGCATTCGGGGTTATAATCGGCGCGTCGAAAAGAGTGAATCCGCGCGAATCGAAAAAGTCCCGAATTGCTTTAACAATACGATGCCTAATTTTAAGGATAGCCACCTGTTTTTTCGACCTTACCCACAAATGACGGTGATCGATCAAAAATTCGATGCCGTGTTCTTTAGGCGTTATCGGATAGTCCTGCGAAAGGGAAATTAAATTGAGATCCGTCACGTCGAGTTCGTAACCGCCGATAGCGCGTTTGTCTTCCCTTACAACGCCCTTGACTTCAAAAGAAGATTCTTGCGTTATTTTATCGGCTAATTCAAAAATCTCGGGAGAAACATTCCCTTTGAAAACGACGCACTGGAGATAGCCGGAGCCGTCTCTCATAATAAGGAATTTGATTTTTCCGCTGGAGCGTTTGTGGTAGAGCCAGCCTTTTAAGCTGACTTCTTTACCGACGTGCTCTCCTAAATCTTTAATATAAACAGAAGGTCTCATTATCTGGAAATTCTCGAAAAATTATAGTCAAATATAATGAAGTGACTTATTATAATGCAAAAAAAGATGACTCTTTATGCTCATTGTTTCACCAATTCGGTATAAACCTTTTTGCCGAAGACTTCCTCAAACAGTTTTTTCCTGCGCTCCAGGTTCCACAACTCGATGGCAGGTTCCATACTATTTTTGTGCGTAACCGTAATTTTTACTCTCTTGCTCTCGATCGAAGCGTTAAGATGGCTTACAATCTTTCTGTGCGTCCTGTCGAAAGAATCGGCAATTCTCAGGATCGACGAAAGTTTTTTTACCGTTTCTCTTGTCTCCTGGTTTAATTTCATAAATTCAGAATGCCCCGGTTTGGGATGACTTTTTCTGTGATATCTGGCGGTGTGAGCTATTATGTCGATTTCGTTTTCAGAAAAACCGAGCAGCTCGCTGTTCTTAATTATATAATAGCTGTGGTGATGATGATTTGTATGGGAAATGTGATAGCCGACGTCGTGCAATATCGCTGCGGCTTCGAGGTACTCTCGACATTCCGGTTTTAATTTATGAAGCGGAACAAGGTCGTCATAAAGCTCCAAAGCCAATCGCGACACATGAATGCAATGTTTTCTGTCGTATTCGCATTTCTCAGCCAGATGCATAACGGATTCCTTGCGAATATTCGCCAGCACCGGCTTCGATTTTTCCGACGCGCTCTTTTGCAACGTATCGATGATTATGCCTTCGCGAAGGGCATATCCGGAAATTGTCATTTCGTCGATATCGAGCAGATCGAAAATCGTGTCGAGTATTATAACGCCTGCGGGAATAATATCGGCGCGTTTTTCGTCGAGCCCTTTTATTTTTTTTCTTTTTTCAGGCGTTTTTTTGGAAAGCGTTTCTTTGACGACTTCCTTTAATTCGCTTTTGGAAAAAGTAAAATTGTTGAGAATTGCCGCTTCGTTTGGCTTTTTCTTCTTGGCATTAATCATAAACCCGCACGACATTATTGTGCCGGAAGAACCGACAATTTTATCGAGACGGTATTGTTTCAATTGATTTGCCAGTGGAAAGATTTCGCCTTCCACCCATCTTCTGCAGGTTTCGATGCGCGAATTAGTTACCTTGAAATCCGGGAAAAATTTTTCAGTAAGCCGCACGGCGCCCAATTTCAAGCTGACCGAGAAATCGATGCGCCCTTTCAATCCCACTACAAATTCGGTGCTGCCGCCGCCGATGTCCACGAGCAAAGTTCTGCTGTCATAAATCGGAAGGGCTTTCAATGCGCCCAGATAAATCAAACGGGCTTCTTCGTGCCCGCTGACTACTTCTATATCAATTCCTGTTTTTTGCTTTGCCAATTCTATAAATTCGTTTCGATTGTGCGCTTCCCTAACGGCGCTTGTGGCAACTGCCCGAATAACCGCGTTATGCGAAACGGCAATTTCCTTGAATCGTACCAGGCAGTCGATTGCTCTTTCCATCGCTTCGGGCAGTATTTTTTTAATATCGGTGCTGCTGCCTTCGCCGAGTCGAATAACTTCTTTTTCGCGGTCGATAATTTCAAAATTTCCTTTGTTCTTAATTTTAACCACAATAAGATGAAACGAATTCGTGCCGATATCGATGGCGGCAAGATTTTTATTTATCATTGCTCTTTATCCCGTGAATTTAAAATGGAGTTGCATAAAGATATAACCTCTTCGACGCTGATGTCCGCAACCAGGTCGGATTTTCTCAGGAAAAATTTATTATTTCCCAGAGGAGCCCAATTGAAAGGATTCGTCGGCCCGAAAAGCGAAATCTGCGGAGTATTAGTAGCTCCCGCCACATGCATTATTCCGGTGTCGTTCGTAATAAAAAGATCGCTGATGGAAATCAAAGCGGCAATTTCAGGGATGCTTCGGTTAATAAAATATCCGACTTCAAAATCGATATTATTCCGGAGGAACTCAATTTCGTTTTTATCGGCGGAGCTTCCTGTAAAGTAAATTTTCGCCTTGAACTTTTCTTTTACATACAGAATCAGTTTCAGAAAGTTTTCCATCGGCCATCTGTTCTGAGGCTTTCCTGCGCCTACATGAAACCCGATCAGCGTTTCTCCCCGGAGTCGCGACGCGAATTTCCGGGCATAGTCGAGATCTTTTTTGTCGAATTCGATCCCGGATTTGAAATCTTTAGTCGATACTTTAAACGGTCTGACAATATCAAGGATAAAGTCCGAAACATGAGCGTCCGGGTTAACCCGCCAGTCGAGGTCAATCCTGTAATTAAACAAATACGATATGTAATTTTCCTTGCCGTTCAAAGAAGCAGGACCTATCTTAATCCCGCTGTTCGAAAATACCGCCAAGATGCAACTTGTTTTCGAAATTGCAACGGTTGCCGGCACTATCGCCACATCGTATTTTTTCCGCAAAATGCGAAATAACTTTATAAGGTAAAAGGGATTGAATATTTTTTTCTTATCGAAGACAAAGAGTCTGTCGACAAATTTATTTTTCGTTACAGCATAAAAATTTTCGGGACTTGCGATCAAAGTCGTTTCAGCCTCCGGGAACGATTCCTTAACCGCTCTGAAAAGGGAGACGCTTGCCAGCATATCTCCGAGCTGATTATGCTGACGAACAATCAGGATTCTTTTCGGCTGACCCAGGTCGAAGTCGTTCAGGCTTTCGGCTGAGAAATACTTTTTCAGAAATGATTCGAAAGGATTTTTATTTTGACGGGGCATCAGGAATTATTATTATTTTCTTTCGGTTTAATTTCTTCGAATTTTGCTTCTATTACGTCTTCTTTATTGATTTTATATTTAGAATTCTTTCCGGACTCAGGTTTCTTATGCGATTCCGAACCGCTCGATTTGAGGACGCGGTACACAGTTTTAATCAATCTGTAAATTATCGTTATTAACAGTATCCATATAATAACTCTCAAAATACTAATCATTATTGCTCGCCTCCGGTTTGAAATACTCGATAAATCCTCTGTCTTCCCTGAATATCTGCTCGTAAAGTTCGTCGAAATCCTTTTTATTATTTACAAAATCGATTTCAGATGTATTGACAATAAGCAGAGGAGTTTGGCTGTATTTGAAAAAGAAATTGTTGTAGGCTTCGGACAATTCTACAATGTAAGCCCGGGTCAGGTGTTTTTCCATAGGCCGGGCTCGTTTTTTGATGTTGTTCATCAATCGGTCGATGCTCGCCTGAAGAAAAATCACCAAGTCCGGTTTCGGAATATCCCTTTCCAATAAAGGGAAGATCGACTCGTAGAGTTTTAATTCTTCTCCCTGTAAATTGAGATATGCAAAAATCTTATCTTTGTCGAAAATATAATCGGATACGATATAACGCGCGAATAAATCCTGCTGGTTGAGCCGCTGCTGTTGTTTGTAACGATTGATAAGAAAAAACATTTGCGTCTGGAACGCATAGCGATGTCGGTCTTCGTAGAATTTTTCGAGAAAAGGATTTTCCTGAAATTCTTCGAGAATCAGATTGGCGTCGAGCTTTTCTGCAAGCATTTTTGCCAGCGTCGTTTTACCCGCTCCTATAACGCCTTCGATTGCTATGTATCTGATATCCTGCACCGTAAAACGCCTTATATTAAAGTTGAATCGAGTTTGCCGATAATATATCGATCGAGATCGGAGAAATCAATTTCCCTCAGTTTTTTCTTTTGACCGGGCGGCACGTAATCCGGCGCAATTTCCAATAATGGAACAATTACAAAATCTCTTTTGAAAACCTCCGGATGGGGAATAATAATATCGCCGGTGTCGTAGACCAAAGTATTGAGGAAAAGTATGTCGAGGTCGATTTCGCGCGGACCCCATTTTACGTCGTCTTCTTTTCTGCCCAATTCCTTTTCGATGCTTTTAAGAAATTCAAACAAACCGATTACTCCAAGACCCGTATCGATTTCAATTACCGCGTTATAAAAATTCTCCTGGTTGGGATTGCCGTACGGTTTGCTTTCGTAGACCGAGGAGACGGCAAGAACTTTGCAACTTTCGTGCTCTTTGATTTTTTTAACGGCTTCTCTCAGGTACTGAATGCGATTTCCTTTGTTCGAGCCGAGACCGATATAGATATTATCTACCATTTTCCTTAACTACCTCCGCTTCGACATAATCGATTACACCGCCGACGGGAACGTGATGCTTTCTTACGCGTACCGCAACTTTCTTTATTGAAGGATATTTCTCCAATAATCCGTCGGCAATAATTGTCGCCAAAGTTTCGATCAAATATAATTTTTTATGATAAACGAGACTATTGATGTACTTATATACTTCGTCGTAATTGATTGTAAGTTTAAGATCGTCCTTTGCGGCGGCTTCGGAGAAATCCGTATAGATGTCGACGTCCGCTTCAAACTTACCGCCGATGTTTTGTTCTTCCTGCAAGGCGCCGTGATACGCATAGAAAACGGCATTCTTCATCCGGATAATATTCGTCATATATTCACTCTGCTCCTGCGCATATGAAAATATTTTATTAACCCTTTAAAATTAGCAAATAATATTCCGATAAGCACTAAAGAACTTCCTATTATTACTCTTTTAGAAAAATATTCGTCGAGTATCAGCCATCCCAGAATAACCGCAATAATCGGAGTAATAAACGCGCTTAAAGAAAGTATCACAACGTTCATTCTTTTTAACAACCAGTAATATGTCGTAAACGTAATAACAGTGCCAAAGAAAGCAAGGTACAAAATCGAGCCTATCGATTTTGCGTCGAAAATCCATTCAGACGGATTTTCGAATACAAACGCTACCGGGATCAATACAATACCGGCAATTAAGAGGGGTAGAAAATTCATTGAGAGCGGATGCAGGTGACCTCCGTGTTTCTTCATTGCAACCGCAATAAAAGCCTGCATCATCGAACTTACGAGCACGGCAATCATTCCCCACAAATAATTTGTGATTTCGATATTAATATTTTCCGAAAAAATTATCACGATTCCAGCAAAGCCCAGAACCACGCCTGCAATTTGGCTTAAACTAACGCGGTTTTGCGGCAGCATTAATCGCGAAAATATTATCACGCCGAAAGGCATTATCGCGAACAATATCGAAGCAAGCCCGGAGGGTATAAATTGTTCAGCCCAGTAAACCAATCCGAACGGAATTATAAATGAAAAGAACGCCAGCATCAAATAAATTTTGACAGACTTTTTATCTACCTGAAGGTCTAAATCGTTGAATTTCATCAAAGAATAGATAAAACCGGAAGCCAACAGAAATCGTATACCCACTGATATAATCGGGTCGATCGAATCGAGCCCCAGTCGAATTGCCAGCCACGTAGAGCCCCAAATAATACATATCAAAATATAGCCGCCTGCAATTTTTAAGTTTTCCAAATTTTACTCCTTCATATAAATTACTCCGAGCGCTCTGCCCGATAGTTTGCCGTCCCTGCGGTAAGAGTGAAGCAAATCTTTTTCCTTAAATGTGCATCCCTCATAAATTTCGACGTTCGATTCGGGTATGCCGTAATTGAGCAAAACGTCGACACATACGCCTTTCAAGTCCAGATAATATTTCCCGTCGTTCTTCAAAAAATATTTGTCATCGAACTGAGACGCAACCTCCTGTCCGACTTCATAATTATCCCTCGATATCGAGGGAC
The DNA here is from genome assembly GCF_051488665.1 of Melioribacter sp. Ez-97. Classification (NCBI taxonomy): domain Bacteria; kingdom Pseudomonadati; phylum Ignavibacteriota; class Ignavibacteria; order Ignavibacteriales; family Melioribacteraceae; genus Melioribacter; species Melioribacter sp. Ez-97. The sequence continues at coordinate 298,055 of NZ_JBPSEG010000002.1, forward strand.
CTAAATAAACGAACAATGAATCGGGATTAACGTCGAAGTTATGCAGTAAATAATCGAGCGTTTTACCCAAGATATTTGCTTTTGTGCCGCGCCAGCCTGAATGTATGCCTGCAATTATTTTTTTCTTTTTATCGTACAAGAAAACCGGGATGCAATCCGCGACAGAGATTGCAATTGCTATACCCGGCTGGGTTGTTATCATTGCGTCGGATTCTCCGACAAAACCGCCTTTGTCCACAACTTTTATAATATCCGAATGGATTTGCTTTTGATATGCTACATTTTCGGACGCTATTCCAAGACATCCGAAAAATGCTTCCCGGTTTTCTTTCACTCTGTTGGCATCGTCTCCAACGTTGTACGACATATTAAAATAATACGGAGCTTTTCTTTCGAGCCCTATCTTAGTCGAGAATCCGAAAACGAGATTGTCAAATTGTTGAAACAGCTTGCTTTGAATTATTTTTATCATAAATCCGCTTATGAAAATCTAGATAATTATAAAAATAAAATTAACGCCGGAATTATCAAGAATAAAATTTAGATAAAAAAAATAATTCTTGACACTTCCAAATTCGATGGCTAAATTAAACAGGAGATTTGCCTCTCATTAAAATCCGGAGGGTTATATGAAGAAACTAATAGTATTATTATTAATGATTGCCGGAACTATTACGGCTCAACCCGAGCAAGGGAAATTTTCTTATAAAGATTTTAAGAAACCCGAATTCTGCAGGTCGTGTCACAACGATTTTTATCAACAGTGGAAACAGGCAATGATGTCCCGGGCATATACTCACGAATGGGACGAAATAGAATATTTCAAATTGGCTGTGCCGCACGCTGAGAAGGACGAGAAAGTGGCGGAAGTAAAAGCCGGTTGCAACGGCTGTCATTCGCCTATCGCTTATGTTACAGGCGATACTCCCCCTCCCCTGCCAAAAGAGAATTCGCGCGCAAACGAATCGGTCTCGTGCGATGTTTGTCACAGCATTAAAGGCTATTCCGGAGACGTACCGTATAATTTCAATTATATCATCGACCCGGGTAAAACCAAGTTTACGTCGAGAAAAAACAGCGTTGATTCGCCCGTGCACGAAATTGTCGTTACGGAGCTTCATAAGAGCGGAGATTTTTGCGGCATCTGCCACAACGAAAAAAGTCCCTACGGCGTCTGGGTAAAATCGACTCATCTGGAATGGAAAGAAGGACCGTATGCCAAAGAAGGCGTACAATGCCAGGATTGTCATATGACAAAAGGCGAAATGAAAACCGCATCGATGGGACCCGCATATAAAGATGCGAAACTTCATCTGTTTCACGGCGCGCACGATCCGGGCAAAGTACGCGGAGTAATTGAACTGCGTATCAATCCGGATATGCGCGAAGCCGAACCCGGCGAAACCGTAAAATTTACGCTGGCTCTTTTCAATCAAAAAACGGGTCATAAATTTCCTACCGGGTCAGTAGAAGATCGTATAGTATGGCTGCATGTGGAAGCAGTCGATGCAAACGGAAAAGTTTATCATCTGCCGGTCGATAAAAAAGGCTTCGAAGGGGAAGAATATACAATAGCAAGTAAAGAACTCGCTTATCAGGATATGGGAATTGCGCTCGGCAATCCGGATTTCAAAGGAGTCGAACGCGACGGTGTGCCCGAAGGCGACAGAATTTTCAGAATGCCTTACTTCGATCCTCAGGGCAGAATGACTATTCAACAATGGAACACTGCGTCTTTAGGCGTCGATTACAGAATCGGTCCGCGCGAAACCAAATTGGAAACGTTCACTTTTCACATACCGGACGACATGCCGCCGGGCAAACTCAAAGTGACCGCCGTTTTAAATTATCAGTTGTTGGTTAAACCGGTAGCCGATTTTCTCGGGGTTCCGGAAGAAGAATCGAGAATTGTAGAAGTCAACAGGCACTCGACCGAAATCGAAATTTTACCATAACAAAACGCGGGCTATAAGATGAAAAAATTAATACTCTTATTCGCGCTTATTATTTTTTCGGCTGAATTCATTTACGGCATACCTGCTTTTGCCAGAAAATACAGAATGAGCTGTCAAACTTGCCACGCTCCTTTTCCTAAATTGAAACCTTACGGAGACGAATTTGCAGGCAACGGTTTCAGATTATCCGATCAGGAAGCGCCGCGATATTACATTAACACAGGCGACGACGATCTATCCCTTATCAGAGAACTGCCGCTTGCAGTTCGTCTTGAAGGCTACACAACTTACAATATGAACAATTCTGACAAATTTGACTTTACAGCTCCGTATATCTTAAAATTACTTTCGGGAGGCGAACTGTCGAATAAGATTTCATATTATTTCTATTTCTTTTTTAGCGAAAGAGGCGAAGTGGCAGGCATCGAAGATGCTTTTCTTATGTATAACGACCTGTTCGGATACGACCTCGATATTTATTTGGGTCAATTCCAGGTGTCCGACCCGCTGTTTAAAAGAGAGTTGAGACTTACGCTCGAAGACTATTCGATCTACAAAGCCAAACCGGGATATGCCAAAGCCGCCTTAACTTACGACAGAGGATTAATGATAACGTACGGCGCTCCAAGCGGAACTGATATCATCCTGGAGATACTCAATGGCAACGGAATCGGGGAAGCAAATAATCTGAAAATATTCGACGACGACAAATATAAAAACGTTTTGTTGAGAATATCACAGGACGTAAACGATAATCTAAGACTCGGAGCATTCGGTTATTACGGAAACGACGAAATCGAGGACGATTTCGGCTACAATTTCACAAACGAATTTTATTCATGGGGCGCAGATTTTACTTTATCGTATGAACAAATATGGGAACTGAACGTTCAATATCTCTACCGGAACGACAAGCAAGCCACGTACTTTAACAACGACATAGAAACCCAGGGCGGCATGGCAGAATTGATTTTCAGTCCCCTGGGAGACGAAAGCAAATGGTACGGAGTCGCTCTATTCAACTGGGTCGATTCCGAATGGAATCCTCTCGACTATAAAACCGCAACTCTTAGTATCGGTCATTTGTTGAACCGGAACATAAGATTGATAGGCGAATGCACTTACAACATTAAGAATGAATTCGCTCAGTTCAGCCTTGGTATAATCTCGGCGTTTTGAGATCAATGAGTTCCCAATAATTATTGGGAACTCATTTTTTTTCTTCGGCTTTAAGTTTTTGCCCTTCGATTATTACAGAAGCAACATAAATAATAAATAAGCCCGAAGCCAATAAAACGGCAGCCACATCGATTACGGTTACAATCCTTCTGCCCCATAAAAACGGGAAAGCGCCGAAATAATAAAGAATCGTATTCAAAATTATTATAAATACTCTTACTTCGGTTGGTCCGATTTTGTAATAAGACAATCGGAAGACGCCCTGGATATAAGTTCTGATATATACAAGTATCGACATAAGAAAGTAACTGAGAAGCGCCATTAATACAAATTCAAACTGCGCGTACGGTGAAAGACCTATTCCGAAGGCAATGAAAATCATACTTATGGAATCGAGCGTGTGATCGATAAAAAAACCGTAACGCGGTCTTTCGATATGACGATACCGAGCCAATGTTCCGTCGAGACTGTCGCCGAACCAATTTATTACGAGTCCTAAACTTGCCAACCACAGATAATTTTTATCGTAGTTGGTCATATAATAACTCCATCCTGTAAGGAAAGAACCAAACAATCCCAATAACGTTAATTTGTCCGGCGTCATAAATTCCGGCATTTTGGATGCAAGCCACTTGAGCGCGGGTCTTTCGAGCGGTCCCAACAAAATATCATTAATTCTTTCGTGCGGTTTTTGCATTGCTCTCTTAAAATATTGTGAATTATTAAAAGAAATATAAGAAATACTTATAACTTTCCATTATTATCTCTCGAATACATTAGAAAGAATCAATATATTCGACGTTTAATTTTTGTCTGAATTTTTTATTGAAGCCCTGCTTTTATCATGGTAACGCGCCAATTCTTTAAAAACAAAAAAGGATGATTTCTCATCCTTTTTTAATGGTGGGCAGAGACCACGCCTCCGTCGTGGTAAACTCCATCTCACCGCCGTATCTTCTTTAAAAACAAAAAAGGATGATTTCTCATCCTTTTTTAATGGTGGGCAGAGACCACACCTCCGTCGTGGTAAACTCCATCTCACCGCCGTATCTTCTTTAAAAACAAAAAAGGATGATTTCTCATCCTTTTTTAATGGTGGGCAGAGACGGAATCGAACCGCCGACACAAGGATTTTCAGTCCTTTGCTCTACCGACTGAGCTATCTGCCCAACCTAAAACAGCATATTGCCACTAAATTGTGGCAACAAATCTATAGAAAAAGAGAAATAAAATCAAAACATTTTCGCACAAAATTACATTACGAGAGCCATAATTGCTTTTTGTACGTGCAATCTGTTTTCGGCTTCGTCGAAGACTACGGAGTTAGCAGAGTCGATTACATAGTCAGTCACTTCGTCGCCTCTGTGAGCGGGCAAACAATGCATAAACAAATAATCGTCTTTTGCATTTTTAACCAACTCGCTGTTGACCTGATATTTTTCAAAATGTTTGCGGCGCTCGTTAGCTTCAGCTTCCTGTCCCATGCTTGCCCATACGTCTGTGTAAACAATGTCTGCGTCTTTTACGGCTTCTACCGGGTCGGAAGTAATAATGATTTTACTTCCCATGTAATCCGCATTCTTTTGGGAATTATCCACTATTTCTTTCTTGGGCGTATAACCGGATGGAGAAGCTATTGCAATATCCATTCCGACTTTCGAACAGCCGTGAAGCAACGAGTGAGCCATATTGTTGCCGTCTCCGATATAAGCGAGTTTTAATCCCTGCAGTTTTCTTTTCTTTTCAAGAATCGTAAAAAGATCGGTCAATACCTGACAGGGATGGAGCAAATCCGTTAAACCGTTGATTACCGGGATATCCGCGTATTTGGCTAACTCAATTACATCGTCATGCGAAAATGTTCTGATCATAATACCGTCGAGATATCTCGACAACACTTTTGCCGTGTCGTGAATATTTTCGGACTTTCCGAGCTGCAAATCGTCCGGTCCGAAATAAAGCCCTAGACCGCCCAACTGGTAAATTCCGGTTTCAAAAGATATTCTGGTTCTTGTCGAACGTTTATGAAAAATCATACCGAGCGTTTTGCCTTCCAGCAGTCGATGAGGCTCGCCGGTTAATTGCTTTTCCTTCAAAGTTTTCGACAAGTCGAATATTTGATAAATTTCTTCTAATGTTAAATCGTTGATGGAAATTAAATCTTTCCCTTTCATGTTGATTGCCATAAGTCACCTGAAATTTTAATTTAATGCAAAAATAAAAAAGATTTGGTTAGGACGGAATAATTCTTGTCCCGCAATTCTCTTTTTCTATTTCTTCTTCGTTTGTAATAACTGCTTCGTTGCCTGTTTTTTCTACAAATTGAATGGCGGCGAGAATTTTCGGGCCCATGCTTCCTGGCGGAAATTGTCCTTCGTCGTATAATTTTTTGGCTTCTGTAACGGTTAATTTATCGAGCTGCTTCTGATTTTCCTTTTTGTAATTTATATAGACCTTCGGCACGTCCGTAATGATGTAAAAACGGTCGGCTTTTATTTCGCTTGCCAGAAGTCCCGACGCCAGGTCTTTGTCGATAACAGCTTCGATGGCTTCAAGATATTTCGTATCCTGATGCCAGTAGACGGGTATTCCTCCGCCGCCCACGCCAATTACGATATGACCTCGTTCGACCATTTCTTTTATTACCTGCTTATTCATAATATCGACAGGCTTGGGCGAAGGCACAACTCTTCTCCATCCTCTTTTGGCTGAATCTTCTTTGAATATCCAACCTTTCCGCGCGGATAAATCGTCGGCTTCTTCTTTTGAATAAAATCTGCCGATCGGTTTTGTCGGATTTTGAAACGCCGGGTCGTTGATGTCAATAAGAACCTGAGTAATAATCGCCAGGACGTTCCTTTGAATGTCCGTCTTACTCATGGCGTTTCTCATTTGCCTTTCAATCATGTAGCCGATTCCTCCCTGGGAATCGGCTACGCAAATATCTAAAGGCATTTTGGGAATATTGAATTGATTGTAGCCGGCTTCGTTTCTCAGCAATATATTGCCGACTTGAGGACCATTGCCGTGAGTAAGAACGAGATTATAACCGTTCCGTAACAGACCGATCAATTTTTCGCACGTTTCAAGCGTATGCTTTTCCTGTTGCTCGATTGTTCCGGTTTCGTCCCCCCTCAGCAGGGCATTACCGCCCAATGCGACAACGGCTATTTTATTCATAACAATCCTTTTGACCTTAACACGGACTCTAAAGTATTTTCGCCTTTTTCGTCGAGTTCGTACATTACTCTCGTTGTCGGTTTGTTTATTTTGAGTATTCGTCCAAGATCTATCGGAGTGCCGATTACAACCGAGTCGCAATCGGTGCGGTTAATTGTTTCTTCAAGATCTTTAATTTGCTGTTCGCCGTAACCCATTGCCGGCAAAAGAACGCCGATATTCGGATATTTTTTGTAAGTGTCTGCAATCGACTTAACGGTGTAAGGTCTGGGATCGACTATTTCTTTTGCATTCAGCTTTTGGGCTATTACGGTGCCGGCTCCGTACTTCATTTCCCCGTGAGTCAAAGTCGGACCGTCTTCAACAACCAGAACGCGTTTTCCGGTTATCAACTCTGGTTTATCGACTGTAATGGGAGAAGCCGCTTCGATTATAACCGCATTCGGATTTACATTGCGGACGTTTTCCCTTACCGTTTCGATGCCTTCTTTTGTTGCCGAATCGATTTTATTTATGATAACGGCATCGGCCATTCGAAGCGAAGTATTGCCCGGATAATATCTCAATTCGTGACCCGGACGATGCGGATCGACAACGGTGAAAGTAAGGTCGGAATGATAAAACGACATATCGTTATTGCCGCCGTCCCAGAGAATTATGTCAGCTTCCTGTTCGGCTTGTCTTAGAATTGCTTCGTAATCGACTCCCGCATAAATTACGCCGCCTCTTGCAATATGAGGTTCGTATTCTTCGCGCTCTTCAATTGTGCATTCATATTTATCCAGATCTTCGTAGGATGCAAAACGCTGTACTTTTTGTTTAACAAGGTCGCCGTATGGCATAGGATGACGAATTGCCACAACTTTCTTTCCCGCTTCCGACAATAATTTTACTATTTTTCTGGAAGTCTGAGATTTACCGCATCCGGTTCTTACGGCAAGCACCGATACAACCGGTTTGCTGCTTTTAATCATAGTTTCCTGAGCGCCCATTAATCTGAACGATGCGCCGGCGGCATTAACAATCGACGCTTTAGTCATCACGTACTCAAAAGGCACATCCGAATAAGCGAAGACGACTTCATCGGCTTTGAGTGTTTTGATTAAATCGACAAGTTCGCTCTCGTCGTATATTTTAATACCGTCGGGATAAAGCTTGCCCGCCAATTCCGCGGGATAAACTCTTCCTTCGATATTGGGAATCTGTGTTGCCGTAAAAGCGACAACTTCGTAATTTTCATTGTCCCTGAAATAGACATTGAAGTTATGGAAATCGCGTCCGGCTGCGCCCATAATAATTACTTTTCTTTTAGTCATACTACACCTCAGTTTATTTATTCTACAGTTACGCTTTTAGCCAAATTTCTGGGTTGATCTACATTCAATCCTCTCTTTACAGCCACATGATATGCAAGCAGCTGAAGCGGAATAACGCTTAGTATCGGTTGAAGCATATTAATTGTTTTAGGCACTCTTATAACGTGGTCGACCAATTTCTCAATATAATCGTCGTCTTCGTTAACAATAGCCAGAATTCTTCCCTTGCGGGCTTTAACTTCCTCGATGTTGCTGATAACTTTATCGTAAACAGCATCTTTGGTTGCAATAAAAACAACCGGCATATTTTCGTCTATCAATGCAATCGGTCCGTGTTTCATTTCGGCTGCGGGATAACCTTCCGCGTGTATGTAGGATATTTCTTTCAGCTTGAGAGCTCCTTCCAGAGCGACGGGGAAATTATATCCTCGTCCCAAATAAAGGAAGTTTCTGCACGACATATACTCTTCGGCAATTTTTTCTATCTGGTCGTTCGATTCAAGAATTTTTTTAACTTTTTCGGGCAGCGATTGCATTTCGCGTATAATGTTTTGACCTTCAATAAGACTCAGATTTTTCTTGCGCGCAAGCAACAAAGTAATCAATGAGAGAACCACCAACTGGGAAGTAAACGCTTTGGTCGACGCCACTCCTATTTCGGGACCCGCGTGTATATAAACGCCGGCGTTGCTTTCTCGAGCAATCGAGCTTCCGACAACGTTACAAATACCGAGGCAGAGCGCGCCCTTTTTCTTAGCCTCCTTGAGCGAAGCCAACGTATCCGCGGTTTCGCCGCTTTGGGATATAAAGATTACGGTATCTTCGGGACGAATTATCGGGTGTCTGTAACGGAACTCAGAGGCATATTCGACTTCCACCGGAATGCCCGCATATTCCTCAAGCATATACTCGCCCACAAGCCCCGCATGCCAGGATGTGCCGCACGCCGAAATAATAATTCTTTGCGATCGTACAATCCTGTCCTCGTATCCCTGAAGTCCGCCGAGTTTGGAAATTCCTTCTTCGAAGAGCAATCTGCCTCGCATCGAATTAAATATCGAATCGGGCTGTTCCATTATTTCTTTGAGCATATAATGCGGGTAACCGCCTTTTGTTATTTCGTCGACGTTCATGTCGACCTTGTGAATTTCTTTGATAATTTCTTCGTCGTGAATTGTTTTTGCGTGGAAATGGTCTTTATAGATTTCGGCAATTTCGCCGTCTTCAAGATAAACGACCTGACTGGTATGAACAATCAGAGCATTCACGTCGGAAGCGATAAAATTTTCGTTTTTCCCTATCCCGATTACCAGAGGCGAACCTTTTCTTGCGGCGATAATTTTGTCGGGTTCTCCTTTGTATATGACGGCGAGCCCGTAAGTGCCTTCAACTTCGTTGAGCGCGTAGCGTACCGCCTGGAATAAATTATTTTTCAGTTTCAGGTAATAATCGATTAGATGCGCCAGAACTTCGGTGTCGGTTTCGCTGACGAAAGTATAGCCTTCATTAATCAAATTATTTTTTAGCGTGGAGTAATTTTCAATAATGCCGTTATGAATAATAAAAAGAGTTTGCTCTTTATTGCTATGGGGATGCGCGTTTGTAACGCTCGGCTCGCCGTGAGTAGCCCAACGGGTATGACCGATGCCCAAATTAGCGGATATATTTTGTGAATAGACGTTTTTTTCCAGCTCGGAAACTTTGCCCTTTGTTTTGATTGCCCTGCATTCTTCCCGACCGACAACAGCGATTCCCGCCGAGTCGTAACCCCGGTACTCCAAGCGTTTGAGCCCCTCGATTAAAATAGGAACGCAATTCTTGTCGCCAATATAGCCAACAATACCACACATAGATGGTTCTCCTATGTTTTGATTAAATAAAAATGATTTTCAATATAAGGAAATTAGTGGTCAGGGCAAGGACGCAACAGAAGGAGTTCCGAGGAAATAAAGAGTCTGTTTGTTTTATGAGGGTGCTTAATTAACATATTCGCAAAAATTTGTTATCAGAATTTATAAAAAATCTTTGTGAATAGTCAATACCGCCCTTAAATCAATCCCATGGATTTCTCTTATAAAGATTATTCAACGGATGAAGTTCTTTTCGCCCGTCGGCATATACGGCTACCCATTCAGCCAGGCGTTTTCCTAAACGTCGACACGCTTCAATTTCTTTATCGAGTCTCGGTTCGCCGGCTTGAACGGCTCCGTAATGAGCGGTAAACTGATGACCGCTATAATCAGTAACGCCGAATACCAGAAATCCGTAATTCATCAAAACCGTCAGAATCGACATACAGGTTAATTCGCCGCCGCCTCCCCAGCCTCCCTGGGAACTGAATGCGCAGCCGATTTTACCGTCGATTCTTTGCCAATCCGGGAGCAAATCTTCCCAGAATTTTTTCATCCCGGAAGATAGAATTCCCAGATGAGTCGGCGAACCGACAGCCACTCCGTCGCACCAAATTATATCCTCTCTCGAAGCGGTATTGGTGTCTTTCAATCGAATTTCGGTGTCCGGAATTTGCGAAGCTCCTTCCGCAACGTACTTAGCCATTTTTTCCGTATTGCCGTCCTTGCTGTAATACAGGATAAGTACTTTGCCCATCTCTGCCCTGAGAAATTTTTTTGTATAAAAATTTTTAAAATGCCCTGCAATTCAAGCAGTTACAGATAAAAAGTCTTATGATTTCAAAACTATATCGTCGAGAGAAATTTTAGTAAATCTCATTGAATGCACTTTGTTCGGAACAGGGATTACAACCTGAGGCTTAACATATTTTTCGAACTCGTCTCTGAATCTCTGAATCATAAATTTAACCGGCCATGCGGCGGCGTCTCCGAGAGCGCAAATCGTATTTCCTTCGATATTCTGAGCGACGCTTACCAACAAATCGAGGTCTTTCGAAGTGCCATTACCCTGGTCAATTCTTTTCAGAATTTTTTCCATCCATCCTGTGCCTTCGCGGCACGGCGTACACTGTCCGCAACTTTCGTGATGATAGAAGTGAGTAATTCTTAGCAAAACTTTGAGGAGGTTAGTATCCTCGTCCATAACGATAACGCCGCCCGTACCGATAGCCGAGCCTGCTTCTTTAAGCGATTCGGCGTCCATTCTTATTCCTTCTAGTTGGTCTCCTCTCAGCGGAGGCATAGAAGAACCGCCCGGAATAACGCATTTTATTTTCTTATTGCCCGGCACGCCTCCCGCTACATCGTAAATTAATTCCGTTAACAAAATACCCGTAGGCAATTCATAAACGCCGGGTTTGTTTACATGTCCGCTAATGCCAAACAGCAGAGTGCCGGGATGTTTCGGCGCTCCGATTTTGGAGAACCATTCCCACCCCTTCAAAATTATCGGCGGTACGTTTGTAATTGTCTCTACGTTGTTTATTGTAGTAGGGCATCCCCATAAACCTTTTTGAGCCGGGAAAGGCGGTTTGACGCGCGGATAGCCTCTTTTTCCTTCAATCGAATTCATTAATGAAGATTCTTCACCGCAGATATAAGCGCCTGCTCCTTTATGAATATATAAATCGCAATGAAAATCGACGCCGAATGTGCTCTTCATTTTTTCGCCGAGATAACCTCTCTCATAAGCCGTATCGATAGCCTGCTGCATCAATTTAATCCATTTATGGTATTCGCCTCGAATGTAGAGGTATGCGGTTTTTGCTCCAATAGCGTAACAAGCAATGATAGCGCCTTCGATTAATTGGAAAGGATTGTATTCGAAAATTTGTCTGTCTTTGAATGAACCGGGTTCGCTTTCATCTCCGTTAATGCAAAGATATTTGGGCATATCCGTAGTCTTAGGCATAAAGCTCCATTTCAAACCCGTCGAAAACGCCGCGCCGCCTCTTCCTCTCAATCCGGATTTCTTCACATGGTCGATAATATCGTCGGGAGATTGGGAAAAAGCTTTTTTAGCAGCTTCGAAACCGCCATTCTGAAGATAGACGTCGATTTGATTTAAATTCGGTATTTCGGGTAATACAATTCTTTCCATTATCAATAGACCTGATATTATTTCAGAGAATTGAGAATTTCTTCAACTTTTTCTTTTGTCAAATTTTCATAATAATCTTCATTGACCGCAATCATAGGCGCATAGCCGCATGCGCCCATACATTCTACTTCTTCGATCGAAAACTTCCCGTCGGGTGTCACTTCCATATTATCGATTCCGAGTTTGCTTTTAACCTGTTCCCAAATTTCATAACCGCCCCGCAGCATACACGAGACATTCGTGCAAACCTGAATATGATATTTGCCGACGGGTTTAGTATGAAACATAGTATAAAATGTTACGACCCCCAGAACGTCCACTTTGTCGATACCGAGCACATCGGCAATTTCAGCCATAACTTCGTTAGTAATATAACCGTTTTGCTCCTGCGCAATATAGATTGCCGGCATTACGGCAGCTAACGACTCCGGATACTTTTTACGAGCTTCTTCTATTCGCTTGAGATTTTCTTCTGTAAATTTAAAACTCATATTCAATTATTCCCGACAGCTATTTAAATAATTATTTATCGGCTTCGCCCATAACGGGGTCGAGACTTCCGATTATTGCAATAACATCCGATATCATGGCGCCTTTACAAAGTTGCGCTATTGCTTGCAAGTTGCAGAACGAGGGCGAACGAATTTTCAATTTCCATGGATTTCCTTTGCCGTTGCTGACAATATAGAATCCCAATTCTCCTTTCGGATTTTCGGCCGAAAAGAAAACGTCGCCTTCAGGAGGATTAATTCCGTAATTAATTATCATAAAGTCGTGTATCAACTCTTCCATCTTCGTGTAAATTTCGGTCTTGTGAGGCAGTACGTGCTTCGGATCGTTTGCCATAACTTCACCCGATGGCATTTTATCGAGAATTTGATAAAGAATTTTGACGCTTTCCCGAACCTCGTCGCCTCTCAGGAAATAACGCGCAAGACAATCGCCTTCGGTATAGACAGGTATATTAAAATCCATTTCATCATAAAACAAATAGGGCTTTGCTCTGCGAACATCGTATGCCACTCCGGAAGCTCTCAGATTGGGACCGGTAACTCCCAATTCGATTGCGTCCTCTTTGGTAAGAACTCCGATGCCTTCAAGTCGGTCTATGAAAATTCTGTTTGCGAGCAAAAGTTTATCCATTTCTTCCAAAGCCGGATGGAACTGGTCGAGGAAATCGCGCACCATTTTCAGAGTTTCGTCGTCCGCGTCGGATGCGACTCCGCCTATTCTGGTATAACTCGTTGTAAATCGCGCTCCGGCAAGCCGGTCGAAAATATTTTGAATTTTTTCGCGTTCCCGGAATGTCCACATCACCATAGTAACGGCGCCCACATCCATAGCGTATGTGCCGATGGCGACCATATGAGCCGCAATACGCGATAACTCCGCTACCATCATACGGATATATTGAGCGCGTTTCGGCGCTTCGATTCCCAATAACTTTTCAACAGCCAGAACATAAGCGACGTTATTGCACATTGTAGCCGTATAGTCGAGGCGGTCGGTATGAGGAATAAATTCGATATAACTCATCTCTTCTGCCATCTTTTCGTAACCGCGATGCAGATAGCCGAGTTCCGGCACGCAGTTAACCACTGTTTCGCCGTCGATGCGCAGTAATAGTCTGAGCACTCCGTGAGTAGCCGGGTGCTGAGGACCCATATTGATAACCATCTCGTTTTCGAGAGCGTCTTCGATGGTTATGTTTGAATCTTCCAATAATTTTTTGTAAATCTTTTCGTCGGTATAAACTTTTTTATTATTCGTCATAGTTATTCCGGTTTTTCTGGCAGTGGTAATGAGCCCGGTATTCCTAAGACAGGAAATTCTTTACGAAGAGGATGATATTCGAATCCTTCGGGCATATACATTCTTCTCAAATCGGGATGATTCCGGAAACTAATGCCGTACATATCGTAAGTTTCGCGTTCGTACCAGTTTGCGCTTCGCCAAACAGAAGTAACTGAATCGATCGCAGGCGGTTCTTCAGAAATGTTGGCTTTGATTCTGAGATTAAAATTATTTTTAAACGAATAGATATGATAAACGACGGTAAATCGATTTTTGCGAGTAGCCCAATCGATTGCCGTAACGTCCTTGCACATTACGAATTGAAGCTCTTCGTCGTTTTTAAGAAAGCCGGCAATCTCAACTATTTTGTTCGGGTCAACGGATATTGAAACGTCGCCTCTGAATTCAGCAATTTCAAAAACCGATTCTCCAAATTTCGCTTTGATTTTTTCAGTAATATTTTTTTGATCCATATTATCTATTTCTGCAGTTCTAATAATGGTTTGTCCTGAAAATCCCGCGCGCGGGTTTTGGCAATTTTCTGTTGAATAGTCATAACCGCATTTATCAGGTTTTCCGGTCTCGGCGGGCATCCCGCAGTATAAACATCGACGGGAAGAAACTGGTCGATACCCTGAACGACGTTATAAGAACGATACATCCCGCCTGAAGAAGTGCAGGCTCCCATTGCAATAACCCACTTGGGTTCGGGCATCTGGTCGTAAATTCTTCTGACCACCTGAGCCATTTTATACGTAACCGTGCCGGCGACAATCATCAGGTCGCATTGACGCGGCGTGAATCTCATAACTTCGGAACCGAATCGCGCAAGGTCGTATTTAGGGTCCGCCGAAGCAATCATTTCGATAGCGCAGCACGAAATACCCATCGGCATCGGCCAGACGGAACTTTTACGAGCCCACGCTATAACTGCGTCGATCGTTGTCGTAATAAAACCATCCTGCGTCAGCTTGGCTTCTAATCCCATTTCAATCCTCCTTTCATAAGGATGTACAAATACCCGAGCTCGAGTACAACCAAAAAGATAAACATCGGCATAAAAGCGAATAATCCGTGCGAATGGAACATATTTCTGAATTCGACAGCCCACGGATAAACATAAATAACTTCGATATCAAAAATTATAAACAGCATTGCGACAAGATAATATTTTACAGAAATTCGCTCGTGGGTGCTGCCTACCGGGTCTTTACCGCTTTCATACGAAAGATTTTTTACTTTGTTGGGTCTGTAAGGTCCGAATAACCGTGAAGAAAAGACTATTGCCAGACTTACGATTACGGAAAATGCAAGCACCAGAAAAATTGGGAGATAGTCTAATAACATGAGTAAATCTATTTTTTTTATTCGGTAAAATAAGCTAAAAGAGGGTATAAAGTCAAAGTATCTCAATTAAAAAGGGAAGGCTTTCTCACCCGGAAGTTTTTTGTATATGGTGAGAAAGCCTTTCGGTTACGCCAATACCGCGGCAATTTTATCGGCGGCTGCGTCGAGATCGGAATAATCGATCGTAAGGGGAGGAAGCAATCTCAAAACCGTAGCGCCGGCAGGCAGCGTTACGACTCCTTGCGACAGTAATTCGACAATGTACGGTTGAACTTTTTCTTTCAGCTCAATGCCAATCATCAAACCGATCTGGCGTATTTCTCTTACTTTGGATAGTTGACGAGCTTCGAGCTTTTCCCTGAAATATTTTCCTTTCGCTGCCGATGCTTCCCATAATTTATTTTCCACCATAAAGTCGATAGCTGCAATTCCGGCTGCGCATGCGAGGGGATTTCCGCCGAAAGTCGAGCCGTGTTTCCCTCTTTCGATCTGAATTTTATCGGAACAGAGCAGGGCTCCCATCGGAAAACCTCCGGCAATTGATTTTGCAAGCGTCATCATATCGGCTTCGATTCCGTAATGTTCGATTGCAAACATTTTTCCTGTTCTGCAAAAGCCGGTTTGTATTTCGTCGATGATGAGCAAAATATTTTTCTCGTCGCACAATTCGCGTACTTTCCGGAAATATTCCTTGTCGCCGATATTAATTCCTCCTTCCCCCTGCACAACTTCGAGAATAATACCCGCGGTGTTTTCATCAGCGGCTTCCGTCAATTTTTCAAAATTATTATACGGTACAAAAGAAAAGCCGGGCACAAGGGGTTCGAATGCTTCTCTGTATTCCTTCTTAAATGTCGCGCTCAGCGCTCCCATTGTTCTGCCATGGAATCCTTTCATAGCGGCAATGAAATTTCTCTTTTTGGTGGTAAATCTGGCAAACTTGATTGCGGCTTCAACAGCTTCGGCGCCGGAATTGGTTAAAAATGCTTTTTTAAGATTTTTAGGCGCAACAGAAAAAAGTTTTTCCAGGAACAGCGCTTTTTTATCGTTATAAAACGTATTTGCGCAAGTGATTAGAGTATGCGCCTGTTCGGAGATTGCTTGCGCAACCTGTTCGTTGGAATGTCCGATATTTGCGACGCTGATTCCGGAAGACAAATCGATATATTCGTTTCCCTTGTCGTCCCACAATCTGGAATTTTTTCCTTTTACAAAAACCACGTCCCTCATCGGATAAACGTCGATTTCGTATTGTTGCTGCAGAGTTTTGAAGTCTTTCATAACACACCTTTATGAAATTGTTGTTCCTTTTCCGTTAAGAGCGTCGTCCACAGGATGTTCGGTTCTGCCGTCTGATATTATAACGGTAGTAGGCGAGCCTTCGAACAATTTTCTAAGAGCAAGTATTTTTCTCTTCATCCTGCCTTCAACTTTTTGTTCCATCGCTTCAAGTTCATAGCGGGAAATATTTTTAACCAAGGATTCCGGGTCGTTTTTGTCGAGTAAGAATCCCGGTGCTTCAATCAGCGAAATTATTTTATCCGCATTAAATTCTTTCTGAAGGAGAGCCAGAATATCGTCGTTCTCGGAATTAACGGCGAAATTATTTTCGTCAATCAAAGGCACCGACAAAACCGGCGTATAACCGTTTTCAAGGAGCAGATCGAGCAAATGTTTGTTGATCGATTTCGGCTTGCCCGAAAAATCTCTTAGCAAAAGCGTTTTGCCGTTTTCCCGCACACGAATGCCGCTGTTGCGTTTGGCTTCCATAACTTTTCCGTCCAGCCCGCTTAAACCGACGGCGTTTATTCCGTTCTGATGGCACAATTCGACTATTCTTTTATTTCTGAGTCCGGCGTATGTCATCATCATCAAATCGATTGTTTCCTCGTCGCTGAAGACGGAATCGTAGCCGGAAACAGAAGTAACAACGCGTTTGTTGTACCCGAGCTTTTTGCCTATGTTATCGCGCAACGCATTTGCCCCGTGCAGTAAAATAAATTTGTCGTCAATTTTGGCGAGGTCTTCTATAATTCCTTTTATATTGATATCCGCCCCGCCGCCGATTTTAATCAAAAGCATTTGAACTCCGTTATTGATTCGTTTTCAATTTTTTGCCAGCCGGATTCACCCGGGAAAGGATCCGAACAAACGAGAACGAGATCGTCCTCAATCTTTTTGTGCATTGTAAAATAATCGGGGTCTTCGCCGAACTTAGAATAAACATAAGCGAAGTCGTTATCGGCTAAAATGATATTCATAGCTCTTATATAAGCGCTTTTCTTTTCGATTATCGAAGCTCCTTTCAGGATTGCGTCTTTAATCGATCCCTTGTCGAACCTTTTAATGTAATTAAAAATTTTTTCGGCGCCTATTCTTCCTCCTTCTTTTATTCTTACGCCTCGCAATTCTCCGTTAAAAATAAAAACATACTTATCGTCGTAAAAAGGCATATTGTTTCCAACAACTATACCTTCATCCCTGAAAGCGCTGCGGGCGTGCGCAATAATTCTGTTCGTAAATCCGAATTGCGAAAGGTCGTCTTCCCAGATCGGTTTAATATTCTTATAAATTTTACGTTCGCCGTCGATCCAATACGCCATACCCCATCCGTGCCCCTGAAATTCCTTACTGTTTTTGGAAATAAGGGCAAATTTTTCGAGGTATTCTCTGGCATTAATTTTTTCTTTCGAATTAAGATAGAATAAACGGCACATATCCGGTCCGGTTAAATTGGATGAAGACCCGGGAATTCGAGCCCGGTTTTTTCATCGAATCCGTTCATAATATTGAACGCCTGCAGAGCCTGTCCGGCGGCGCCTTTCATCAGATTATCGATTGCGCTTATTACGACCAGTCTGTTCGACAATTCATCCTTCTTAAAACCGATGTCGCAATAATTCGTTCCTGCCAATAACTTCGGTTCGGGGAATCTGTAAATTCCTTCGTTTTCCTTGACGATTCTGATAAACGGTTCTTCAGAATAATATTTGCGATAAATTTTCCAGATGTCTTTTTCTTCAAGATTTTCTTTCAGGAAGAGATGGCAAGTGGCAAGCAAACCTCTTACAAGGTCGATTGCCGTCGCAGAAAAATGGACGTTAATATTTTTTCCGAAACTCAGTTCCTGAATTATCTCTGCAGTATGTCGATGCCGCGTCGGCATATAAGAGCGAACAACATTGCTGCGCTCGGGATGATGAGAACCTTCATTTGCTTTATTGCCGCCTTCGCTCGAACCGACTTTCACTTCGATAACGGTTTTGTCTTCTTCGACCAAACCTTCTTTATAAAGCGGATACAAACCGAGAATGGAAGCCGTGGCATTGCATCCTGCGCTCGAAATATAATTTGCCTTTTTCATTTCTTCGCGATGAAGCTCGGGAATTCCGTAAACAAACTTATCCAGCAGGTCGGGACGAGCGTGGTCGTGTCCGTACCACTTTTTATATTCCTCGCTGTTTTTCAGTCTGAAATCCGCGCTCAAGTCGATTATTTTCGGAGCGAGTTTCATAAAGTCGTCAATTTTATTCTGCGAGCTCTTATGAGGCAGGCAAAGGAATAATACGTCGCATTCTTCAAGCTCGGTAACCGAGCAGAATTTCAACTGTGTGGCTTTGCGCAAATTAGGATGAACTTTGTAGACAAATTTCCCGGTATACGATTCCGAAGTGACCTGCTTAACTTCAGCATTCGGATGGAACAGCAATAATCTCAACAATTCGCCGCCCGTATATCCGGAAGCTCCGACAATAGAAACTTTCAATTTTTCCATTATTCTCCTCCGGCGACTTTTAATACATATTCGACCATTTTAGCTGGTATATTTACGCCCGTCGTATCGATGCTGTTTTTGTACTCCATTGTATAATTCACTTCGTTCACCATATATCCATCATCGGTTTCGAAAATATCGATAGCTACTATTCCGCCGCCTACGGCTTTAGCGGCGTTTAATGAAATTTCTGCAATTTCATTTGTTACGGGACAATTCGTGGCTTTACCGCCGCGAGCTGTATTTGTAATCCAGTGAGGCGACGTTCTGTAAATTGCCGCGATGCATTCGTCGCCGACGACAAAACTGCGAATGTCTCTTCCTTTTTTCTCAACGTATTTTTGAATATAGAAAATCGAATGATGATAAGAGCCCAAAATTGTTTTGTGTTCCAGAATAGCTTCGGCGGCGTCCCTGTCGTTAACTTTTGAAAGCAATCTTCCCCATGAACCGACGGCGGGTTTGAGAACAACAGGATATCCCATTTCTTCAATCGCTTCAAGAGCCGATTCTTCGGTAAATGCAATTCGTACTTCGGGTTGAGGAACGTTGTGTTCAGCCAGTGCTACTGAAGTCAAAAGTTTATCGCCGCAAATAGTAGCCGTTTTATAAGAATTTACGCATTTTACGCCGGCAGCTTCGAACAGTCGCAAACCGTGCAAAGCTCTCGAGTGATTTATGCACCTTTCTACGATTACATCCACATCAAATTTGTCTTTGCCGATATTAAACTTGACCTTTCTGTCGTCAATCATAACAAGTTCGACGCCTTTAACTTTATTAAATTCGTCTATTAAAAATTTTTCATCTTTTCTTAATAATGAATGAAGTAACCCGACTTTCATTTTAGTAATCTCCTCTTATTGTAATTTATTTAGAAGAGCTATAAAACATCAAATATGTTTATAGGTCTGATGATGTTTTACAGCGTCGACGATATGTTTAAGTTCGGAAAGGTCAACTGTTCTGCCGCGTTGTCCTACGGCTTTAACTTCTTTTAGAATATCGTTCTGCATTTCTTCGTCAAGCTCATTTTCGCCGATGAGACCGAGAGCATATCTGAGAGATGCAATACCGGACATATGGTCGAGAGCAAAGGCTCGCTGACGTCCTAAAATTTCGGGCGTAAGACTTTCGTAGTGCATCGGATTTATCGAAGCCGCGTGAGTGTGAACGCCTGCGCAATGCGTAAATGCATTTTTGCCAGTCATAGGGAAATTATGGGGAATCGGGACTCCGGAATGTTTACTGACCAGATCATACAATTCAGGCAATTTATTCAAGTTCCATCTGTTTTCTCCGAAATCAACCGTAAGGACGACGAGCAGTTGCGCGAGGTCGGTTATACCGGCGCGTTCTCCTAATCCGAGAGTAGCCGCGTCGATTATATCGGCGCCAGCCCTGTAAGCGTCGAGCGAATTTGCCAATGCCAGTCCCCTGTCGTTATGGCAATGGACTGCGACTTTGGGATTCAAATTCCTTTTGGCGAACTCATCTTTCAAACGCGATATATAATCGTACATACTCCTTTTAGTTCCGGGCACCATATAACCGGTTGTATCGGCAACGCTTATAATATCCGCTCCGGCTTCCACTGCTGCGACCGCCGCGGTTACAACGTTTTCAAATTGGGAGCGCACTGTATCTTCGGGAGTATAACGCACAAGTAAATTCGGTTTTTGGGATTTGGCGTATTTTATTACGTCGGTAATTTGATTAATTGCCGTATTAAGATCTTTTTTGAATACTGTATTAAGACGCTCGTCCGATACGCAATAAAAAATGCCGATAAATTTAACGCCGCATTCGAGAGCCAGATCGACATCGGCTTTTAGAGATCTCGAATGCGCCCCGACGATCGCCTTGTAATCTTTTTGAGCAATCGATTTAACGGCTGCGTGTATTTCGGGAGTGACCATCGGGTGTCCCGCTTCGATTATATCGACGCCCACTTCGTCGAGCATGTTTGCTATTGCCAGCTTGATGTGTTTATCGAAATAAACACCCGGCGTTTGCTCGCCCTCTCTTAATGTGGAATCGAGAACCCAGACCAATTACTCACCCCAATCTTCTTCTTCTTGAGGGGCTTCGTTTAATTTGGGCGGGTCTAACGAAATCACTTCGAGTTCGGTTCCGCAATCGGGGCATTCGAGCAATTCACCCGTAACGGTTCCTTCGGCTAATTCTATTTCTGCGCCGCAGACCGGGCATTCCGCTTTCATAACATGACCTCATTAATTTGGGAAAAATTAATTGCAAAAATAAAAAAATTTTTGCGCCTTTACAAAATTATAAAAATAATTTTTATGCACAATCATGCATAATTATAAATTTTTTGAATAAGCGTCTGTTGATATCAGATTGCGTCCCGGTTGAGAATTTCAAGATAAGCAATTTTCAAAGAATCGAATTTGGCGCGGCTTTCCTCCGAAATGCCTTTCGAGGGAGGTATCTTTTCCCGAAAAGGATCCACCTGTCTTCCGTTTTTCCAGAACCTGAAACATACGTGCGGGCCGGTGGCGAGTCCGGTTTTGCCCACATATCCGATAACCTGCCCCTGTTTAACATAAACTCCTTTGCGTATTCCTTTGGCAAAACGCGACATATGCAAATATTGAGTGGTATAAACAGAGTTGTGTTTTATTTTCACATAGTTCCCGTTTCCTCTCGTATAACCCGCCGCGATCACCACGCCGTCTCCGACGCTCATTATCGGCGTGCCCGTCGGAGCTGCATAATCTGTACCCAGATGCGCTTTGACTCTGCCCAGAATCGGATGCAAACGTCGAGGCGAATACCTTGATGAAATACGGCTGAATTTCAGCGGAGCCTTCAGAAAAGCCTTTCTCAAACTATTTCCTTCT
The DNA here is from genome assembly GCF_051488665.1 of Melioribacter sp. Ez-97. Taxonomy (NCBI): domain Bacteria; kingdom Pseudomonadati; phylum Ignavibacteriota; class Ignavibacteria; order Ignavibacteriales; family Melioribacteraceae; genus Melioribacter; species Melioribacter sp. Ez-97. The sequence goes on from NZ_JBPSEG010000002.1 coordinate 319,476, forward strand.
TCGTCATAGTAACCCGACTCTTTACCGTTTTCAAAATAAAACGCATTGAATTCTGTTCCCCGGTGGAAAAATTGAGCCGCCAGTATTTTCCCCGTCCCCACATATTGGCTGTCCACATAAACATTTTCGTAATAAACCTTAAAACTGTCGCTCGGTTGAATTCTGAAAAAGTCGATTTGCCATGCGTAAATATCGGACAGTCTAATGGCCAAATCCACGCTCAGATTTTTTTTGTCGAGGGTTTCGTAAAGAGAATTGACAATCTTACTCTCGGCAACGCTCAATTCTACGTATTTTTCCTTTTCTCCCTTTTTGACCGTAACCGAATCCCCGAATTCAAAAACAACATAGTTAATCATATCCTCGTTGTAGACAAAATATTTAGGGGTGTTGAGCGAATCTTTATTTAAATAAATATAATACGGATTGCCGACTTTAATACTCCGCAAACTGAAAATGCCGCCGGAAGCTTCTTTCATTTTATGAATTAACGAATAGTCCGCATACGGAGCCAATAGATCGGTAACGGTTTGCCCGGCTTTTACTTTTCCGGAAACGATTTCCAGAGTATCGGCTACTATACCGTAAGAATTCTTTTTGTATTCATTTTGTTTTGTAATTTTATCGTTTTTGGAACAGGCAGAAAATATTAATACTGCGAACGCCAGCGCAACGAGAATTTTTGTTGATTTGAGCATATTACCCGGTTGAATAATTGACGATTAACTATAAATTATTTTGCAGTTTAGAAATAATATCGAGCGTGGAAATTCCTTCCGCTTCGGCTGAAAAATTAGGAACGATTCGATGTCGCAGAGTCGGATAAAGAAAGCTTTTAACATCGTCGATGTTCGGAGTAAATCTGCCGTCGACGACAGATTTTGTTTTTGCAGCCATTATAAGATATTGCGAGGCTCTGGGACCGGCTCCCCAATTTACCCATTTATTGATAAATTCAGGTTTGCCGTCGCCCGGTCGAGTTGCATTTACAAATTTAACCGTATATTCTATAACGTTGTCCGCAACGGGAACGCGTTTAATCAAATTCTGGAATTCGATTATTTCTTCAGAAGTGATAACCCTTTCCAAACCGGGCAGATAATCGCTAGTAGTTTGTTTTATGATTTCGATTTCTTCTTCAATCGCAGGGTAATCGAGCCAAAGACTGAACATAAACCGATCGAGCTGCGCTTCCGGCAGCGGATATGTGCCTTCCTGCTCAATCGGATTTTGAGTTGCCAAAACAAAAAAAGGCTCTTCGAGTTTGTACGTAGCTCCCGCAGCAGTCACTCTGTGCTCCTGCATGGCTTCCAGCAAAGCCGACTGTGTTTTGGGCGGCGTTCTGTTTATTTCGTCCGCCAAAACAATATTCGCAAACAAAGGTCCCTTAATAAACCGGAAATTCCTTCTTTTCGTTGTTAAGTCTTCTTCGATTATTTCCGTACCCGTAATGTCGCCCGGCATTAAATCGGGCGTAAACTGGATACGGCTGAATTTGAGGTCCATTACCTCGGCGAGAGTTTTGATCAATAAAGTTTTGGCAAGACCCGGAACGCCGATGAGCAAACAATGTCCCCGCGAAAGGAGCGACACCAATAAGTTATCAACTATATCGGTCTGTCCAATAATTACTTTCGATATTTCCTTTCTGACTTTATTAATTTTCTCGCTTAATTTTTCGGCGAGTTCCAGGTCGACTGAATTATTGTCATTATTTTTCAATTTTCTTCCTTGTTATAGTCTAATTTCCCAGTAGATTCTTTTCTTGATTTCCTGCATCCATTCGTTATAGATCTTTTGTCTTTTATAATATTCTGCCAGGCGTTTCAATTCGTCATAGTCCTGCTCGAGATTCGGTTTGTGCTGGGGAATTCTGCGGATTAATTTAACGATATGATATCCGTACGAAGTCGGGTCAAGCTCCATTCTTTTTGGATAAGAGATATCTCCTTCTTTCATTTTATAAATTAAATCGAGCAAAGATTTGTCGAGCTGACTCGCTTCGAAAATTCCGAGTTTGCCTCCGAACTTTGCGCTTTCTTTATCGTCACTATATTTTTTTGCATAATATTCAAATGAATTATAACCCGCTAAGATACTGTCGCGTATTTCGTTAAGGAATTCGATAGCTTTCAAATCGGCTTCGTCGTCGGCTTTCAATTTTACGAGAATATGTCTAACGTGGATAGACTCTCCTCTCCTGTCGAGCAATTGAATAATATGATATCCGACGGGAGTTTCGACGATATCGGAAATTTGATTTGGAACAAGAGAGAAAGCAGCCGCTTCGAATTGAGGATAGAAAACGCCTCGTTTAACATAGCCGAGATCGCCCCCTGCCGATGCGCTTCCCGGATCGTCGGAATATTTTCTCGCCAGATACGCAAAGTCGGCTCCCTGAATCAAACTGTCGAGCAGCGCTCTGGCGAATTCATACGCGCGTTTTTTGGTTTGTTCTCCTGTTTTGGGATTCTGGAATATATGCGCCAGCTCGAATTTTTCCGGCACCATTCCGAGCGAATCTTTGTAGGTCTCGTAAAAATCTTCAACTTCTTTGCGCGAAACCTGAATTTCTCCGAATTTCTTTTGCTGAAGCATCTGAGCCATAAGGTTTTTTCTGGTGTCGTCCCTCAGAACTCTTTTAATTTTTTCGACCGGCATACCGTATGCTTCTTCGAGCTTTTCCTGCGAACCGTACTGTTGAATAAAATAATTGATCTGATAATCGAGCTGACTTTTCACCTGGTCGTCGGAAACCACCACCGAGTCGAGCTCCGCCTGAGCGTAAAGAAGTTTTTCTTCGACCATACGCATCAAAACGTTTCTGAGCAAAGTCGAATCGACCTGAGGCAATTGTCTTTGCGCCGCTTCTACGTTTGCTCGAAATTCGAGCTCCGACTGGAGTATAATATCGTTATCCACTACCGCCACAATTCTATCGATAGTTTGCTGTGCATAAATTCCCGAGACAAGTAAAAAAAACAAAAATATTTTTTTCATTCTGATTCCCTTTTAATTTCGGTTTCCATCACTAACCGTTCAATGTATTCTTTTATTTTTTCTTTCTGCTTGTACTGTTTACACCTTTCATAAACAATATTCTTTACAACTCTTAATTCGGGCAGCGTTCCTTTTGCATATCGTTTTAAGTACTGAACCACCGCATATTTTCCGGGATTAACTTCCGTTACGACGCTGACTTCATTTTCATAAAGATTTTTTACAATGCGATTAAGAGCAATCGGCGTAATTTGATATTCATAAAAAAGTTTGCCGGTTTCGTTCTCAATAATTGACTTGTTATCGCGAAAAACGTTGAGGGCTCTGTTCCAATCGCTTTCAATCAGAATTCTTCTGAATTCACCCGCGCTTTCCGCGTTATTGAACGAGATATAATTTAATAAGTACGCATCCTGTTGAAGCGCAAAATCTTGTTTGTACTTTTCGTAAAAATCAATCAATTCGTTTTCTTCAATAACGACCGGATTTTCTTTTAAGTATTTTTCAATAAGCAAAGCGCCGGCAAGTTCTTTTTTTGAATTTTCGATCAATCTGATATAATCATCGGATTCCGTAACGCCTTCGTCGATTGCTTTTTGATAGAGAGCCTCTTTTTCAATCCAGTCGTTAATAAATTGTTCACGATACATAGACCTTGCGGCGCCTTTTCCAATTTCTTTTTCAATATCTTCTTCGGTCAACACGGCATCGCCGATACGCGCAACCTCATTGCCGGTTTCCTTTTTGTGTTCGCATGCAGCCAGAAATAACAAGAGCGACGCAACAATCAGCGTTTTATTTTTTAACAACTTCTGCGAGTTTGTCATAATGATATTCCGGATGATACAATTTTTTCAATCTTTCGATATATTCGTTTTCAAGGCGTTTGCTTTCCTGTTCCTGCAATATACCTGTAATTTCGTTCCGCGCTTCTTCAAATGTTTTAATTCTTGCGGGTTCATGTTTTATTAATTTCAAAATTACCCAGTTGCCTTTGAACTTAAACGGCTCGGAAATTTTACCGACCTCGCCGAGTTCGAGAGCTTTGTCAGCCAGACTTCCGTCGTTTTTAACTTCCACCAATTCCGATACAATGGTAGAACGAGTATACTTTGAAGCCACCGAATCGAAATCGGCTCCCGATTTCAATTCCCCATAAATTACATTCGCAAGCGAGTCCGACCTCACCTGTATTTGCTTATATTGAACCCTGTCGTTCAGTCTGAAGTTTTCTTTGTTTTTTTCATAATAATTTTTAGCCATAGCGCTGTCGATATTAACTTTCGACCAGACTTCTTCGTCAAGTATCTTAAATAAGTAAACGCCTTTCTCGTATTCGTCCATCAAGGAAGCGAATTGCGCGTTAACTTTATCATAGTTCATTACTTCGTCGCGGACAACCAATTCGTCCGAATATTCTTCGATAGAATTATTGATTATGGTTTCGCCTACTTTTCCTCTTGTAATTTTCTTTTTTGTTATCATAAAGTTGAACAATGAATCGACGATTACGTCTCTTCCATTAAGTTTGAAAACTGGCATATTTCCAAAATCATTGTGAATTTTGCAAGTCCAGTAATCTTCGCCCATTTTCATCGAGTCGACGTTTTCCAAAATTTTGTCTATTGTAGTCCGGACGATTGTAAATCCGGCTTTTTGTTTAAGGCTGTCGACAAAAATATTTTTGTCATAGTTATATCGCGTTTTTTGATAGATATTTTTCAATTCTTCTTTTATTTCGTCAATCGGGGGCGTCGGTTTTTCGTCCGTAACTTCGATTATATGGTAGCCGAATCGTGTTTTGACAATCGGAGAACGTTCGCCCACTTTCAACTGAAAAGCCGCATCCTCAAATTCCCTGACCATTCTTCCTCTTGCGATAAAGCCGAGGTCGCCGCCTCTTTTAGAACTGAATTTATCGTCCGAATATTCTTTAGCCAGTTCTTCAAAATCGCCGCCATTCTTCAATTTTTCATCCACCTCGAGAATTTTTTTATAGGAAGCGGCAGTATCGATAACTTCATTGGAATCCATTACGGAAGCCATGATATGCCTGATTCTAATCATATATCTGCGGGGTTGCTTTTCGAGAACCTTCAAAACATGATAAGCAAAATTCGATTTTACCGGTTCGGGATAAACCGAGCCGGGCGCGGTGGCATAAATGGCGTCTTCAATTTCCGGGAATGGAATGTCGCCTGCGGTAATGTATCCGATAACTCCGCCTTTGTTATTTGTAAATTTGTCTTTTGAATATTCTTTAGCCAGAGCTGCAAAATCCTCGCCGTTATTAATTCTTTGAATTAATTCTTTGCCCAAAGCGATTATATCTTCAACGGTTTTACCGGAATCGGGAACGAGCATTATATGAGCCACTTTGAATTCTTCTTTTCTTTTGTCGTAGAGTTTTTGAATTCCGGGTTTAATAATTTCATTTTCATAATAGAGAGCTGTGCCGATATTCACTTTGTAGTCGGTCAATTCCTTTTGTAAATCTTCGTCTTCATAATACCCTCTTACCCAGGCGTCTCTTAACTTCATTCTGTAATTGACATAAAGGTCGAGAAAATTTTTGTAACTGTCGAGCGAGTCGCCGGCGTTTTTTTCAAGCGCGGCGTTTTTTTCGTAAGCTTTTTGAAATTCATCAAGCGTAATTTCGTTGTCGCCGAATTCGGCAACCACAATTTTGGAATTTTGAGCAGAACATGCAGACAGAACAATGATAAAAATCAGACTCAGGACTTTGACAGATTTTAACGACATGAGATTCCTCCCGCTATTTTTTAACGCTTCTTTTTAACATTCAAATTGAACGGAAACGGTTTGGTATTACGTTCCCAGAAATAGCCATAATTATAACCCTGAATATCGGAATTTGTTTCTGCTAATTCCAATCGCTTTTCGGTAAGACATGCAAAATAATTATCAGCCTCGATTCCCACGTATTTTCTACCCAGTTTTTTAGCTACTACGGATGTAGTGCCGGAGCCAACAAACGGATCGAACACAACGTCGTTTTCGTCGCTGCTTGCTAATATCAATTTGGCTATTAACTTCTCAGGTTTTTGCGTGGGGTGTTCGGTATTTTCAGACATCGACCAAAACGGCACCGAAATGTCCGTCCAGATATTGGAAGGATGCGTCAGTCTGTAATTCCCGTTTTCGACTTCAATCCAGTCCTTGGGCAAACCGTTTGCGTCCCTGTACGGAGCGATTACTTTCTTAATCAGTTTAACGTCGTTGACGTTAAATTTATATTTGTCCGACATTGTGCAAAACCAGATGTCTTCGGAATTATTTTTCCAGTTTTTTACCGAACCTCTTCCTTTCTCTCTTTCCCACGTTATTCTGTTGCGCACAATAAAATGTTTGCAGAGCACATTTGAAATGGAAATCGAAGTGTACCAATCGCCGCAGAAGTAGATCGACGCCTCTTTCTTTAAAGACGGCTTAAGAGCCGTAATTATTTTATCAATCCATTCGGAATATTTTTCGACGCTTCTCGAAGTAAATTTTATCGAGTTAAACGACTTATTCAAATTATAGGGCGGATCGAGAACCAGAAGGTCTACGAATTCTTCGGGCAAATATTTGACTGCTTCGAAAAAATCCTGGTTAATCGTTTTGTTGATCAAAGAATTTATTTCCGTATGCGAATCGAGTCTTATAAGTTTTTTCGAATAAATATTTAATTCGTCATTATCAAGAATAATAGTCTTGTTCCTCGTCTTCGTTTCTTTGCCCGCCTTCATATCAATAATCCATAAAACTATTTAGCCAGGCGCCCCGGCGAAACGGAAGAATCGATTTCAATTATTTTTACCTTGTCTTTTTCGTCTGTATCGAGAGCGAGAATCATTCCTTGCGATTCGATTCCGAAAAGCTTCGCCGGCTTTAGATTTCCGACTATAAGCAAGTTCTTTCCTACTAATTCTTCGGGACTGTAACTTTTTGCAATTCCCGCCACTACCTGTCGTTCGCCGTCGCCGGTGTTCAATTTTAATTTAAGAAGCTTATCGCTCTTCGGAACTTTTTCGGCTTCGATAACTTTAGCCACGATCAGTTTGACTTTCTTGAAGTCGTCTATCGAAATCAATTCGTCTTCTTTTGCAGGTTCTCCCTCTTCCAGTTTTGAAATCTGTTCTTCAATTATTTTGTCTTCAATTTTAGTAAAGAGTATTTCGGGCTTCTTCAATTCCCTGCCCGGTTCGAGACGGAACCGACCGGCTTCATACCACGGGACTCTTTCCGCGCCAAGCATATTGAATATTTTTTGAGACGTAAAAGGAATAACAGGTTCAAATATTTCCGCCAGAGTGTAGATTGTATTAAGACAAACGTTAATCGTAGCGGCGCATTTGCTTTTGTCTTTCTTTACCGTTATCCACGGTTCGGAATCGTTGAAATACTTGTTTGCCGCTCTTGCGAGACTCATCATTTCAAAGACGGCGTCTTTAATTTTATATCTCTCGATTAATTCGCCTACTTTTGACGGATAATTTTTTACCAGTTCAATCATTTCCCTGTCGATATCCTCGAGTTTATCAACGGGCGGAACTTTCCCTTCGAAATGTTTGAACGCGAACGTAAACGTGCGATTAATAAAATTGCCAAGTATGTCGGCTAGTTCGCCGTTGTTGCGGGATTGAAATTCTTTCCAGTAAAAATCCGTATCCTTATTCTCGGGCAGGTTTGCCGCCAAAGTATATCTCAAAGGATCCGGCGGAAACATATCGAGGAATTCCAGAACGTCAACGCCCCAGCCTCTCGATTTTGAAAACTTCTTACTTTCAAAATTCAGGAATTCGTTCGCAGGAACGTTCTGCGGCAATATATATTTGTCTTCATTGTAATCGTTCCAAGCCATCAGCATGGCGGGAAAAATAATTGTATGGAAAACAATGTTATCTTTTCCGATGAAAGCCACATATTTTGTTTCGGGATTCTGCCAGTAATTTTTCCATAAGTCGGGTTGATTTCTTTTTTCCGAAAGTTCTTTGGTTGCAGAAATATAACCGAGGACAGCTTCGAACCATACATAGATTACTTTTCCTTCGGCATTTTCGAGAGGCACTTTAATGCCCCAATCGAGATCTCTCGTCACGGCTCTGTCTTTCAAGCCGTCCTTAAACCAACCGCGGCAATATTGAAGCACGTTTTCTTTCCAGCCGTATTTTTTGTTCATCTCGTCGATATACTTTTCGAGACGCTCCTGAAATTTACCGAGGGGGAAATACCAGTGCGAAGTTTCCTTTAATACGGGCGTTTCACCGGTAATTTTACTTTTGGGATTTTTCAATTCCGAAGGTTCGTATAACGATCCGCATTTTTCGCACTCGTCGCTCCTGGCTTCTTCGTTGCCGCATTTCGGGCATGTGCCTTCGACGTATCTGTCGGGTAAAAACATTTTGGCTTTCGGATCGTAAAACTGCATCGATTTTTTTTCGACGAGCAGACCGTTATCGTAAAAACATTTGAAAAATTCCTGAGCCGTTTTATGATGAATCGGAATGCTGGTTCTCGAATAGATATCGAAGCTCATACCGAATTTTTCGAAAGCCTGTTTATTGAGTTCATGATATCTGTCGATAATTACTTTAGGACTAACTTTTTCTTTATCCGCTGTAATTGTAATAGGCACGCCGTGCTCATCCGAGCCGCAAATATAAATCACATCGTCGCCTTTAAGCCGTTTGTAACGCACATAAATATCGGCAGGCAAATAAGCTCCGCTCAAATGTCCGAGATGAATTCTGCCGTTTGCGTAAGGCAGAGCCGAGGTAACGAGCACCTTTTCCTTCTTCAATTTTTCACTCATTTTTATTAATGATTGAAGGCAAATATAAGAAATTTCCCAGAATAGAATTGAAACAGACTGCGGGTTAAAATGATTTGTTGTATTAAGCGCCCGGCGATCTCAACCGCCGGGCATTGAGAATATCAAAGACCGGATTACCCTTCCAAGCCTTTATACATTTCGTCGATTAAGTCGCGATATCTTTCTTCTATCACTTTTCTTTTTACTTTTAAAGACGGAGTAAGTTCGCCGTCTTCAATAGTAAACGGTTTGTCCAGCAAGGTAAATTTGCGCACCCTTTCGAAAGAAGAAAGCTTCTTCTGGAACTGTTCAAGTTCTTTGTCGAGCAATTCGTAGATTTGCTTCATTTTAACGAGTTCTTTTTCATCTTTATACTGTATCCTGTTGGCGTCCGCATATTCTTTCAGGGCTTCGAAATCGGGAACTATCAATGCCGTAATGAACATTCTGCGGTCGCCGATAATTACAAATTGTTCTATGTATTTACTTGCAAGAAACATGCTTTCTATCGGAGTTGGAGCCACGTATTTACCCTGACTCGTCTTGAACAAGTGCTTTTTTCTGTCCGTAATGATCAGAAATCCTTCGGCATCAAACACGCCGATATCGCCAGTATGGAGCCAGCCGTCTTTAATAGTCTCCTCGGTTTCTTTTTTATTTTTATAATATCCCTGCATGATGTTGGGGCCGTGCGCCAGTATTTCGCCGTCTTTGGCAATTTTCACTTCGACGCCGGGTAAAGGCTTACCGACCGTTCCGAATTTATAATCGTTCAGTCTGTTAACAGCAATTACGGGAGAAGATTCCGTCAAACCGTAGCCTTCGATAATAAGAATTCCCGCTGCTTCGAAAAATATACCAAGTTCTCTTGCCAAGGCGGCGCCGCCCGATATAAAGAATCTCATTCTTCCGCCAGTTCTTTCGCGCAGCTTAGAAAGCACGAGTTTGTCGGCAAGTTTGTGTTTCAAAGTCAATGACACTGGAACCGGCTGTCCCGATTTTCTTGCCAGTTGATATTCTTTGCCGGTTTCAATCGCCCAATTAAAAATTTTCTGTTTCTTTTCAGATTGATTTTCGATGTTCCTTTTGATTTTGGTGTACATTCTTTCGAAGAGCCGCGGAACTGCCGTCATTATTGTAGGCCGTATTTCGAGCATGTTCGATGCAATTTTTTCAATCGATTCCGCGTATGCTATCGTACCTCCGCACGAAAATGCAGTGTAGTATCCCGCCATTCTTTCGAAAATATGGCACAAAGGAAGGAAGGAAAGAAAGATATCATTCTCATCGATGTCGAAAACTTCATGCGCCGCTTTGACATTCGATACAATATTCTTATGCGTAAGCATTACGCCTTTCGGCTCGCCCGTTGTGCCGGATGTGTAAATAATAGTGCAAAGCTGATTCTCGTCCACCAATTCGCTTTTATCTTTGAAATATCCGGGATTTTCTTTTCGAAACTCTCTTCCTTTATTTAAGATATCTTCAAATGCATAGACGCCCTTGTCAGGAGATTTTTCGGCGTTGTTCATTACTATAATAAACTTGAGGTGTTTACACTTGTCCTTTATCTTCAAAATTTTGTTGAGATGAAATTTATTGGAAACAAATATGCCCACAGCTTCGGAATTATTGAGAATAAACTCGATAGTGTCAGCGGTTGAAATCGGATACAAAGGCACGTCAATGGCTCCGAGTCCGAGAATCGCCATGTCTGCATAGACCCATTCGGGTCTGTTCTCGGAAATTATCGCTATTTTATCGTCTTTTTTAACGCCCATCGATGCCAATCCGCAAGCCAATAACTCCGTTTCTTCATACAGACGGTCGTAACCGATGTCGACCCATTTGTCTTTCTCCTTGTATTTGAGCGCGGGTTTTTCTTTTCCTTTACCAAATTCAACGGCTATAATATGAAATAATTCAGGAATGGTTTTAAAGTCTTTTATTATAGGCATATCATCTCCCAAAATGTTTTATACAAGATAAACGGACAAAATAAAAAAGGCAATCAAAAAAGGACGGCAGCCATATTCGATTTTATCCTGACAATATTTTTGCTATAATTACGGATTAAAATTAATACAATATGCAATTTTTAAGAAAATTATACGATTGGGTGCTTCACTGGTCGGAAACTCCCTACGGAGCGGCGGCATTGTTTCTGCTGGCTTTTGCAGAAGCGTCATTTTTCCCGATTCCACCCGACGCGCTTTTGATAGCGCTTGTTCTCGGTTCCAGGGAAAAAGCTTTCAGATTCGCTTTAATTTGTACCGCGGCTTCGGTGCTGGGCGCAGCCGCGGGATTCGGTATCGGTCATTACTTGTGGTGGGATTCGCCGGAAAATTTTTCGGCTTTAGCCGATTTCTTTTTTGCCAACGTCCCCGGTTTTACTAAAGAATTATTTTTTAACGTACGTAATCTTTACAACGAGTGGAACTTCTGGATAATTTTTACGGCAGGATTTACTCCCATACCTTATAAAGTGTTTACAATCTCCGGCGGCGCTTTCGACATAAATTTTCTACTTTTCATAACAGCCTCGCTTGTAGGCAGAGGACTTCGTTTCTTTCTGGTTGCAGGACTGATATGGAAATTCGGCGAACAAATAAGAACCTTCATCGACAAATATTTCAACACGCTGGCTATTCTCTTTACTGTACTGTTAATAGGCGGATTTGTGGCAATAAAATATCTTATTTAATCCGCTAAAATTTTTCCCTCGAGAACCGGAGTTACGCAAATCAAAGGATTGTCCGGCGCTTTGAAATAGTCAAAAATTTCCTCGTACAATTTGTAATGATATCCTTTGGATTCGAGTCGGGAGAATTTTCTGTAGGAGATAAATTTCCCTTTATCATTAACTGGCGCTTCGAAACGCGCTGCGCGCATGTAATCTTTCTTTGCCTGCTGTTTAAGAAAATTAATTTTTTCGGCGTCCGTGCCGTCTGCTTCGTATGAAATCGCTTTAAATCCGATTACTTCCTTGTTTTCTATTTCGACGTAAATATTTAATATGGTTTCTTTCATAAAAATAAAGGCTGCCCTTTTGAATAAAGGACAGCCTTCTTTGCCTTATAATTTATTTTTTGTTCGGACCGACCATATTTTCCGGTCGTACGTATTTGTCAAATTCTTCTTCAGTCAAGAGTCCCAGTTCGACAGCGGCTTGCTTAAGAGTTTTATTCTCGGCATAAGCTTTCTTTGCTACTTTGGCGGCATTATCGTATCCGATGACGGGATTCAATGCAGTAACAAGCATAAGCGAATTGTTCAGATTCTTGTTAATTACTTCTTTGTTCGGTTTTATACCGACTACGCAGTTGTCGGTAAAGCTTTCGCACGCGTCTGCAATAAGTCGTATCGACTGAAGAATATTGAAAGCGATAACCGGCATAAAGACGTTAAGTTCGAAATTGCCGCTTGCGCCGGCAAAGTTTATCGTAACATCGTTGCCGAATACCTGCGTACAAACCATAGTCATAGCTTCGGATTGAGTCGGATTTACTTTCCCGGGCATTATAGAGCTGCCGGGTTCGTTAGCAGGCAAAATAATTTCTCCGATGCCGCAGCGGGGTCCCGAACCGAGCCATCGAATGTCGTTGGCAATTTTCATCAAAGATGCCGCTATGGTTTTCAGAACGCCGCTGAATTCCACAAGCGCGTCTTTGCCAGCCATAGCCTCGAATTTATTCGGAGCGGTACGGAAAGGTTTGCCTGTAAGCTCCGAAATTTTTTGAGCCGCTTTAACGGCATAATCAGGATGCGTATTCAAACCCGTTCCAACAGCAGTTCCTCCGAGAGGTATTTCGTAAAGGCGATTCAACGCGTCGTTTATTCTTGCCAATCCGTTAGTTAATTGTTGCGCATAACCCGAAAATTCCTGTCCCAAAGTCAGCGGCGTAGCGTCCATCAAATGAGTTCTTCCGATTTTAATTATCGGCTCGAACTCTTTTGCCTTTTCCTGCAGCGCGTCTCTTAATTTTGTGATCATCGGAATAAGTCGACGATGAATTTCTTCAACTGCCGCAACATGAATAGCGGTCGGAAATGCGTCGTTTGTGGATTGGGACTTATTAACGTCGTCGTTAGGATGAATGGGAGTTTTGCTGCCGAGTTTCCCTCCGGCAATTTCAATCGCGCGGTTAGAAATAACTTCGTTTACATTCATATTCGTTTGCGTGCCGCTTCCGGTTTGCCATACTACCAACGGAAAGTGCTCGTTCAGTTTTCCCTCTATAACTTCGTCGGCGGCTTTAATTATCAGATCTTTCTTTTCGTCCGGTAAAAGTCCCAGCTCGTTATTTGTCATCGCGGCGGCTTTCTTAACGATTGCAAGCGCTCTAATCAGTTCGAATGGAAATCTTTCGCCCCCGATTTTAAAATTTTGCAACGACCTTGCAGTCTGAGCGCCGTAATATTTGTCTGCGGGAACTTTAATTTCGCCCATGCTGTCGGTTTCAATTCTGTAATCCATCTTTGACTCCTATAAATTTGATTAGATGCCACAAATTAATGGAATGAATAAATTAATGCAATCGTTAATATCGGTTATTGTGATAGGGGAAAACGGCGGGCGCCGATAAATCTTTTTTTGTAATAATTTTCGTCCAGCGAAGAAATGGTAACGCCCAGCGTCCTGCTCGAATGGATGAATTCCCGGTTTCCAAGATAAATTCCCACATGCCCGGGATAACTTCGTTTGGAAGTATTAAAAAACACAAGGTCGCCGAATTTTAATTCGTTTTCATTAACGCTTGTACCGGCGGCGAATTGTTCTTTTGCGGTACGTGGCAAATCTACGGAAAAGGCGCTCAATATTTGCTTGGTAAACGCCGAGCAATCAATGCCTTTATCCGAATTGCCGCCGTATTTATATGGAGCGTCGATATACTTGATTACTTCGAGAAGTAATTTTTCCCTGAACGAAATGGGCGCGCCGGAGCTTATCGTAGTTCTGTATTCTTCAATAAATTCTTCTTTATTGATGGAATTGATTTCTTCCGGCAACTCATCGAATTCAGAAACTCCGGAATCCGCAACCGGAACGTTATTATTCAACGTATCGCTTTTAAAGTTATCTTCGGAAGTAAACCTGGGCGTACGGTTTACTTCTTCCTTTTTTTCTTTCGGTTTGTTATATCTTACGGAAGAAGAAGTCGAAGAGCATCCGGTTGTCAGGACAATCGCAATGAGTAAAAGGGATATAGCTATTTTCCTTGGCATCCGAGTTTTATCCCAGATATGCTCTTAAGTTTTTACTCCTGGAAGTATGCCTGAGACGTCTAATTGCTTTTTCCTTAATTTGCCGGACTCTTTCCCGCGTAAGGTTGAACTTTTCGCCAATTTCTTCGAGCGTAAGGGAATGTTCGCCGTTGAGTCCGAAATAGAGTTTTATGACTTCCGCTTCTCTGTCGGTTAAAGTTGAAAGCGCTCTCTCAATTTCTTTTTTCAGAGATTCCGACATCAAAGTCTGGTCGGGCGACGGAACTTCGTCGTTGGGCAGAACGTCGAGCAGACTGTTTTCTTCGCCCTGGCTGAAAGGGGCGTCCATCGATATGTGTCTGCCGGCATTTTTAATTGCGTCGGCTACTTCGGAAACGTCCATATTCAATTGTTCTGCGAGCTCCTCTGCATTCGGTTCCCTTTCGAATTCCTGGACAAGATTACTGTAAGCTTTGCCGATTTTGTTAAGCGCCCCGACCCTGTTGAGCGGAAGACGAACGATTCTCGACTGTTCTGCAAGCGCCTGTAGAATCGACTGCCTGATCCACCATACAGCGTACGAAATAAATTTGAAACCGCGTGTTTCGTCGAAACGTTTTGCCGCTTTTATCAGTCCCAGATTTCCTTCATTAATCAAATCTCCGAGCGACAGCCCCTGGTTTTGATATTGTTTTGCAACCGAGACAACGAATCTCAGATTTGCCTTGACGAGTTTTTCCAGAGCTTTCTGATCGCCTTTTTTTATTTTAATTGCCAGTTCAATTTCTTCCTCCGGAGTAAGCAATTCAACTTTACCGATTTCCTGCAGGTATTTATCGAGAGAAAGACTTTCACGATTTGTAAATTGTTTTGTGATTTTCAAGATTCCTCTCCCCTATCTATTTTTCTGTATTTATAGAATCGACAATACCGACAATCGAAGCGTCCACGGGAGCCATATCCACATCGAGCGGAATAACAGCCTCGCTAGCCGTAACGTAAAAAATAATTTCGCCCGGACCTGCGCCGACCGTATCGAGAGCTATGATAGGACTCGCCGTATTTTCCAGTTCGTAATTGATCGGTTGAACCAGCTGCATTTTATAACCTGCAACGGCGTCATACTTTCTAGTAGCCCAGATTGTTCCGATCACTTTTCCCAGATGCATTAAATAATACCTACTTATTATCGTTAATTGCGACGTCAAGTTTATCAACAATAGCCATTATCACGGCGTCGACCGGTTTGTTTTTCGTAAAAGTAGTCTGTCTTGCCGAGCTGCCCTGAGCTACCAAAACCGTCTCTCCTATTCCAGCTCCCACAGAATCGACAGCTATTACAGTCGATGCTTTTGGGGTTAAATCGAGATTCAATTCGCGGACGATCAAGAATTTTGCGCCTACCAGATTCTCGTCCTTACGCGTTGACCAGACCGTTCCAATTACCTTTCCGAGTACCAGAACTACCTCCCTGTTTTAATTTCTTCCGGGTCAATTATTTTAATGCCGGCATTCAAATACTTTTCTTTTTGCCTTGTTACCAGCGGCAAGTTATTATTTAACGCCACTGAACAGATTAAAGCTTCACGGACGCCTGCAACTTTATTAAAAAATTTCGAAATGTTCAAACTGTATCTTGAATTTAAGCCGAGCACTTTCAGGGCTGAAAGCAATTGTCGAACGGCTTCGTTGCGAATTTCGTTGTGCGCGTTGAAAAAGAGTTCAGCCGAATTAATTACCGTCGTAAAGCAAACGCTGCGCTCCATAAGTATCTCAAGTACGGTTTCTTCAACAGCGGCGGAGTCTAGATACTCAATCAATATATCGGTATCTATTAAATATTCCGGTTTCTTTTTTTCCATATTAGTACCAGATAAATCCCTTCCCGAAGTTTTCTTTATTCAAACTTCCTTTAGCTTTCAAAAAATCATAAACAGACGAATACGGTATTCCCTGGGTATTTTTAATTTTGTCTACCCGCTCTTCAGAAAAACCGTCGAGAAAAGCAGCTCGTTTTGCGTCGTAGTATATTGTCACGAAAAATTCGCTGATATTATTGTTTTTAATTTTATCGAGAACGCCTTCCGGTAAAGTTATCGTATTGTTTTCATCAAGGCTTGCTTTGAATGAAATTATTTCCGTCAAGTTATCTTTATCCATATAAAAAGCTTGTTCCTTTCAAATCGTTATTAACTTTAAAAAAATGAGCAATAGTTTGCGCGACGTCTGCAAATGTATTTCTAACGCCCAGATTGCGCGGCGGCTCTTCTTTCGAATAAAAAAGCAAAGGAACATATTCCCTGCTGTGATCGGTACTCGGAGTAGTAGGGTCGTTGCCGTGGTCTGCGGTTATTATCAACCGGTCGCTCGTATCCATTTTATCCAGAAGCGACGGCAAAAAATTGTCAAACTCTTTTAACGCTCTTGCGAATCCCTCGGGATCGTTACGATGACCGTAATAAACGTCGAAATCGACAAGGTTGACAAATATAAAAGACGAAACAGCTTCGGAACTGATCCGAAGCAGTTTATCCATCCCTTCGGCGTTCGATTTAGTCTTATAACCGGTTTTGATTCCCCGGTAATTGAAAAGGTCGTTAATTTTACCGATGGCAATCGTATTTATATTATTGTGGTACAAATAATCGAGTATTGTATATCCGAACGGATCGAGCGAAAAATCTTTTCTGTTTGTAGTGCGCGTAAACTTACCCGGCTTTCCGATAAAAGGACGGGCTATTACCCTGGCGACGGCATTATCTCCGGTCAATACTTTGTTCCGCGCAATTTCGCATATTTCATAGAGTCTTTCCAGAGGAATGATTTCTTCATGAGCGGCAATCTGAAATACCGAATCTGCCGACGTGTAAACAATCGGGTACGACGTTTTTAAATGCTCTTCTCCAAGTCTTTCTATAATTTCCGTTCCGGAGGCAGGAATGTTGCCGAGGATTCCTTTGACTCCGGTTTCTTTAATGAATTCATCGACGATACTTTTCGGAAAGCCTTCGGGATAGAGCGGAAATTCTTTGTTGATATGAAGCCCGCCCAATTCCCAATGCCCGGTAGTGGAATCTTTTCCGACGGATACCTCATTCATTTTTCCGAAAGACGCAAGAGGTTTTCCGACGGGGTCGACGCCTTTGATCGAATCGATATTGCCTAATCCTGATTTTTGTAAATTAGGTAAATTCAACCCGCCCACGTATTCGGCCATGTTAGCCAAAGTATTGCTGCCCCGATCGCCATATTTGTCAGCGTCCGGCAGCTCGCCGATACCGACACCGTCTAAAACTATTACAATAAAATTATTCACAAACTGTCACAAACTTTTTACGGTATTCCCTCCTTTTTCGAGGGCTTTATTGAGCGCCAATTCGGCGTTTGTTAATATTTCGTCTACGTCGGTTTTGTTCGATGTCGAAGCCACTCCTACCGAGATTGTAAAAGTGGTCTGTTTCGACACTACAGAAATCGGCTTACGAGCGACTTTAATGCGCAGTTTTTCAGCCCACAGAAATACGTCTTTCGGAGCGGTATTGAAAAAGTAGACAGCGAAAATCCGCTCGCTCAAACGTCCTATTAAATTCATCGGGGTCGTTTCGTCTCGAATCATCTGCGCTATCGCTTTCAAGACTTTCGGGAACGGATTGCCGTCGAAGAGAGAATCTTCTTCGATGAAATCATCAATTTTAATAAGCGCAAGAGCGCCGGGAAGTTCGAGTTCTTTGCTCCTTACCAAATCCGTTGTCAGTCGTTCGATAAACGACCGGTGATTTAATACTTTTGTTTCGACGTCGTGTGCCAGCAGACTTTTCAGAACATTAATCGATGCGTGTGAATAAAGAATGAAAGCGAAAATTTTAGTGGCATTTTTTACGAAGGTTACTTCGCTGTTCGAATAATAATTCTTTTTAAGACTCTCGAAACACAATACACCGTAATTTTGTTCGTCGTAAATTAACGGTATAGCCAAAAAAGAACCGTCGAAACTAACGTCTTCGTTTCTGTTGAATCGCGGAATATCGGTTTGGGTTGTATCGTCAATTTTAACAGGGATGGAACTCATTATCGATTTGCCGACCAGAGTATCTTTGAGTTCGACCTCGAGATTTTCGCCAACGTATTTCAATGAAGTTTTATTGATTATGCGGGTAGTCTTAAATTTTTGTTCTAGCGGATTATAAAGTACGAAAGCAAATGCATCCCAGTCAAGCAATCTTTCGACCGTCCTGTCGAGCATTTCGAAGATGTCTTCTTCCGATTCGAATTTTCTGTCCTTTTCCAAAATTTCCGTCAAAGCTTTCAGGCGTTGTTCGGCTTGCGATTCCGAAAATTTATCTTCGAAGAGCGAGATTATAATCGAGATAACTCTTACAATCTTTCCGAGCGAATAGATTTGTTCGATGCCAAAAGCGTCTTTAACTTTTGAATCGAGCACAAGCAGCCCGGTAAGATTTTTTCCGTAAAAGAGAGGCACACCGACAAAGCTCTTAATTCCTTGCGGCGCGCTATAGTAACGTATGACATCCGCTTCCGCATTTGGCGTAATATCCGTCAGCAATTCGGGCTCTTCATTCTGTATTATTTTACCGAGAATGTCGTCCTCAAGGTCGAACTTTTGGCGCGTAATGGCCGAAGAACTGGAGACATAACGTTCGAGAGTCAGCCGCTGTCTTTTTTTATTGTACCAGAAAAACGCCACCGTGTGCGCAAGAAACGCTTCCTTAAGTACGCTCAATATTTTTTCGAGTAAGAACCCGAATTGTTCGTCGTGACTTACGTCTTTCGGTAGTTCTTCGAGAGCAATTTTCTGAAAATTTTCTTTAAAGTCGGAAGGCTTAAAAACTTCACGGTTTCCTGTGCGCGGAAAATACGCGCCCATATTTTCAGCGGTCAGCACTTCTATATTTTTAACGGGCGAGACAATCTTAAATTCTTCTCCCTCGTCTGTTTGATAACCTTGATCCGTATCAGTTTCGTTATCCGCCAAAGTTCCGGATTCCGGCATGTCGGGTTCGGCGTTCTCATGACCGCGCGAAGAATCGCGCAGAAAAATTATAAAGCCGATGTAAATAACTAAAATTACGCTTGTAATTATTCTTGTCAAAAAATCATCTGTAATAAAAAGGATGGTCAGAAGGATGGGTATTAACATAAAAATAAGAATTCTTTTTTTGTACTTTGACGATAAACCCATCTCTTCACTCAGAATGTTTACAATTTCGATTCAATAATAATAAAGTTTTATGAAATTTTCATGATAAGTAGAGCGAAGCAAGCAGTTTTATTATTTCTTTTTTGCCCGTATGCTTTACCGACGAAAAGAGAAAAGCATTGGTTCCGAAAATAATTTCCGGAAACGCTTCTTTAACGGTTTTCTTTATGCCCGCGATTTCGGATTGTTTCAGTTTGTCGGTTTTATTCAAAATCAGGAAATAGGGCAACTCTCTGGAACGCACGAATTCGTTCAGCATCAGATCCAGCGGCTGAGGTTTGTGGCGCGCGTCTATCAAATGGAAAACCGTCGAAATGTTTTTATTGGTGTCGAAGTAATTGGTGATGAGCCGTTCCCAATAATTCTTCTCGCTTTTTGACACTTTGGCGTAACCGAAGCCCGGCAAGTCCACAATATAAAATTTTCTTTCGACGAGATAATAGTTTATCGAACGCGTTTTACCGGGCGTAGAACTTGTCCGCGCTACTTTCAGAGGAGAAAACAGAGTATTTATAAACGAAGATTTACCCACGTTCGACCTTCCGCAAAGCACGGCGCAAGGCAGGTCGTCTTTCGGTATTTCGTTTATATTGAAAGCCGACGCGACAAATTCTATTTTTTTCATAGGCACAACAAAGATTTAAAAAAGAAACGTCCGGAACCAAACGGAGATCCGGACGCGTCTAAAATTCAAAAAAGGAATCGATTATTTTTCTTCTTTATTTTCTTCCGATGAAGATTCCTCTTCCTTGGATTCGCCTTCTTCTTTGGCTTCGGCTTTGGGTTCCTGGCTTACTTCGGAATCTGTTTCAGCTGCCGTTTCCTCTTTAGCTTCTTCGGCTTTTACTTCTTCGGCTTTTACTTCTTCGGCTGCGGTATCTTCCGCTTTTGCCTTATCTTCTTTTTTCTTTTTCGGAGCTTTTTCTTTTACGATGTCGCTGTAGTCAACCAATTCGATATAAGCCAGTTCGGCTCCGTCGCCTTTTCTTTGACCCAGTTTGATTATTCTTGTATATCCGCCGGGTCTGTCGCCGATTTTAGGAATAATAGCGGTAAAGAGTTCCTTTACGACTTCTTTATCCTTAATATCGGCAGCCACGTATCTGCGGTTTGCAACCGAATCGACTTTGGCTTTTGTAATAATCGGTTCTACAAAAGTGCGCAACTCTTTGGCTTTAGCCAGAGTAGTTTTAATCTTTTTATGTTTTAGCAAAGAAGTTGCTAAATTTCTCAAAGTAGCCAGTCTGTGTTCCGATGTTCTTTTTAATTTTCTACCTTTTACTCTGTGTCTCATTATTGAACCTTCGCAGTTTTAATGATTATTTTTTATCGGGTTTTTCTGACAAATATTTATCGACGTCCATACCGAAATGGAGTCCGTAATTTTCAACAATTTCTTTCAGTTCGGCAAGCGACTTGCGTCCGAAGTTTCTAAAGCGGAGCATTTCGTTTTCGTCGCGGCGAACCAAATCGCCTAATGTTTTGATATTGGCGGTTTTAAGACAATTATGAGACCTTACGCTCAATTCGAGATCGTCAACGCTGGTCGAAAGAATTTTTCTCAATCTTTCGGATTCTTCGTCTCTTTCGGTCTCTTCTTTTACTTCTTCGGGTTCGGTTTCGAAATTAATGAACATCTGAATATGATCTCTCAAGATTTTGCCCGAAGTGGAAAGAGCTTCTTCGGGAGTAATAGAACCGTCGGTAGTAATTTCGAGAGTAAGTTTTTCGTAGTCGTTTCGTTCGCCAATACGCACGTTTTCAACGTCGTACTTTACGTTAACAATCGGGGTATAGATCGAATCGATCGGAATTGTGCCGATAGTCATATCGGGAGTTTTTTGTTCCTGAGCCGGAACATAGCCTTTACCGATACCGAAACGAAGTTCGAGATTTAACTGAGTATCTTTATTCAAGTGAGCGATATGTAAATCGGGATTAAGAATTTCAACATCAGGGCAAGCCTTTTGAATATCTTCCGCTTTGAAGTCGCCTTCGCCGGTAACCGTGACCTGGCATCCGGTTACCTTTTTATCGAGAAGTCTCATACGAACTTTTTTGAGATTCAGGATAATTTCGGTAACGTCTTCCTGAACTCCCTGAATTGTAGAGAATTCGTGAAGCACGCCTTCGATTTTAACGGCTGTAATAGCGGCTCCCGGAAGCGAGGATAATAATACCCTTCTCAACGAATTTCCTAATGTAACGCCAAATCCTCTCTCTAAAGGTTGAATAGTAAATCTTCCGAATGTAGCGCTTTTTGAGGATTCTTCTTGTACTACGCCATCGGGCATTTTAATTAACGGATAGCTCATTTAATATATCCTCTATTATTATAAAATTACTTAGAATACAATTCGACAATTAATTGTTCATTGGCGTTCAACGGCACGTCTTCTCTTTCGGGAATGTTCATAAAAGTACCCGAGAGCGAAGCTTTATCGACCGAAAGCCAACCGTATGCGTTGTCTTTAGTTCTTCTCAACGAGTCGTGAATAATATCGAGTTTTTTGCTCTTTTCTCTAACGGCTACAACGTCGCCGGGCATTAGCAAATACGACGGGATATCGACAACTTTGCCGTTAACGGTAAAATGCCTGTGAAGCACTAATTGTCGGGCTGCCTTTCTCGAAGGCGCAAATCCGAGCCGGTAGACAACGTTGTCCAGACGTCTTTCGAGCAACTTGACGAGGTTGGCGCCTGTAACGCCTTTCTGGCGCGTTGCTCTGAAGAAGTAGAGCTTGAATTGCGTTTCCTGCAATCCGTAAATACGTTTAACTTTTTGTTTTTCTCTTAACTGAACGCCATACTCGGAAAATTTGGATCTACGGGACAAACCGTGCTGACCCGGGATATAATTTTTCTTTTCGAGCGGGCAACGCTCGGAATGGCATTTAGAACCTTTAAGAAATAATTTTTGTCTTTCTCTTCTGCATAATTTGCAACTTGGACCAGTGTATCTTGCCATCTAAATTTTCTCCTGTTATACTCTTCTACGTTTTGGTGGTCTGCATCCGTTATGCGGAATCGGAGTAATATCCTTAATGGAAAGGATTTCCAATCCGGCTGTATTGAGAGCGCGGATAGCAGCTTCTCTGCCTGCGCCGGGACCTTTAATTAAAACGTCGACTTTGCGCAGACCTAAGTCGTAAGCTTCTTTAGCGGCGGCTTCTGCGGTAACTTGAGCTGCAAAGGGTGTGTTTTTTCTGGAACCCTTGAAGCCGTTTTTACCGGCAGAAGACCATGAAATTGTATTGCCGTAAATATCCGTTATAGTAACGATCACGTTGTTAAACGAAGCTTTAATGTGCGCTACTCCGACCGAGTCAACGTGAACTTTCTTTTTAGTCTTTTTTCCTGCCTTAGCCAATTTAAATCTCCGTAATTAATTATTACTTCTTAGCCGGTGCTTTTTTCTTTCCGGCTACTGTTTTTCTTTTACCTTTTCTGGTTCTTGCATTTGTTCTGGTTCTTTGTCCTCTTACAGGCAAGCCGCGGCGGTGTCTCAATCCGCGATAGCACCCGATGTCCATCAAGCGTTTGATGTTTTGCTGCACTTCGCTTCTGAGCGCGCCTTCAACTTTATAGTCGGATGTCATGATCGCGCGAATCTTAGCTACTTCTTCTTCGGACAAATCAGCTATTTTCTTTTCGGGATCGATGCCTGCTTTAGACAGTATATCCAAAGCCGTCCTACGACCTATACCATAAATATAGGTTAATCCTATATACGATTTTTTTTGCTTTGGTAAGTCAATTCCTGCTATACGAGCCAAATCTTTTCCTCCTATCCTTGTCTTTGTTTGTGTTTAGGATTTTTGCAAATTACTCGAACAACGCCTTTTCTTTTAATCACCTTGCAATGGTCGCACATTTTTTTTACAGATGCTCTTACCTTCATAAATGCTCCGTTATTTATATCTGTATGTTATTCTTCCTTTATTAAGATCGTACGGAGATAATTCAACTGCCACTTTATCTCCCACAAGAATTTTAATAAAATGCATTCTCATCTTACCGGAAATATGCGCAAGGATCTCGTGCCCGTTGTCAAGTTTAACCTTGAAATGAGCGTTGGGTAACGTTTCCGTTACAACTCCGTCTACTTTTATCGGTCCTTGTTTTGCCATTTTTTATTTCAGCATTTTGTTAATATTTCCGGTTTACCGTCAATTATTGCAATGGTATGCTCGAAATGAGCCGACGGTTTACCATCCATTGTTTTCACTGTCCATCCGTCTTTTTCCACGAAGACTTTGTGAGTTCCTAAATTAATCATCGGTTCGATAGCCAGCGTCATTCCGTTTTTCAAGAGCGCTCCGCTTCCCTTTTTGCCGTAATTGGGAATTTGCGGGTCTTCGTGCAAATGTTTTCCGACGCCGTGACCGCATAAATCGCGCACTACCGAGTAACCGAAACTTTCGACGTACGATTGCACCGCAAATCCGATATCGCCGATTCTGTTTCCGGGACGCGCTTCTTCAATCGCCAGATAGAGCGACTTTTCCGTAACATCCATCAACTTTTTCTTTTCGTCGGATATATTTCCGACCGCTACGGTTAAAGCAGCGTCGCCGTAGTAGCCGTTCTTTTCGACGCCTACGTCTATCGAAATAATTTCGCCTTCTTTAAGAACTCTGTTGCCCGGAATTCCGTGAACAACCTCGTCATCAATCGAAGAACAAATTGAGCCGGGAAAATCAAACGACCCGACCTGCGAATAACCTTTGAATGCCGCGCGGGCATTGTTGCTGAGAATATAATCCTCAGCCATTTTATCGAGCTCGAGCGTTGTAACGCCCGGCTTAACGTAATTTTTCAGTAATTGAAGAACTTCGGCAACAATCTGACAACTTTCTCTTATATAATCGATTTCTTTTTTAGTCTTAATTAAAATCACAATACGCTACACTATTGTATTAAAATCTTCTGCCTCTTATTTTACCTGATTTCATGAATCCGTCGTAATGGCGCATCAAAAGGTGCGACTCGATTTGTTGAAGAGTGTCGAGCGCAACTCCAACGATAATCAATAAACTTGTTCCGCCAAAGAAAGAAGCAAAACTACCAGATACGCCGAACTTAGCCACAAACGCAGGCAATATAGCCACGATTGCAAGGAAGATTGAACCGGGCAATGTAATCTTTGTCAAAATGTTATCGATAAATTCCGCAGTCTGTTTACCCGGACGAATACCCGGTATAAAGCCGCCTTGTTTTTTCATGTTTTCTGCCACTTCCTGCGGATTAAATGCAATTGCCGTGTAGAAGTAGGTAAAAAATACGATCATCAAAGCATATATAAAAGAATACGTAAACGACTGATAATTAAAATATCCGGCAATCGAAGCTATAAATTCATTATTAGGGAAAAATGAGAACAAAGTGCTCGGAATAAACATAATCGACTGAGCGAAAATAATCGGCATCACACCCGCAGTGTTCACTCTCAAAGGAATATATTGAGTAACTCCGCCGTAAACTTTTCTTCCGACAACACGTTTTGCATATTGCACCGGAATTCTTCTTGTTCCCTGAGTCACAAGTATTACGCCGGCAATAACCAATAACATGAACGCAATTATTACGATTTCAATTACGAGGTTACGCTGCCCGGCAGCCAACAATCTGTATTCATCGAGAACAGCAAACGGAAATCTATCGATGATTCCTATAAATATGATAAGAGAGATACCGTTGCCAATGCCTTTGTCCGTAATTTGTTCACCGAGCCACATAATAAATACTGTGCCTGCAACAAGAAAAACTATTGTAGAAAACGTCCATCCGATGCCTCTTATTTCTTCGGGCACAACAGGCGAACCGTTAAAATTCATATTAAGAAGATGAATAGTAACTCCCCACGCCTGGAAAGCGGAAATTATTACGGTGCCGTAACGCGTCCATTGCGTAATTTTCTTTCTGCCTTCTTCTCCTTCGCGCTGTAGCTTTTGAATATAAGGAACAACCGCTCCCGCAAGCTGGAGAATAATCGAAGCTGAAATATAGGGCATTATACCCAGAGCGAAAAGGGCTGCGTTTCTGAATGCTCCGCCGACAAATAAATCATAAAGACCGAAAAGATTGTCGGAAGTGGAGTTCGACATAGCCGAGCTGAGCAAATGCGAGTCGATGCCCGGCAGCGTTACGTGAGCTCCTATTCTTACAATCACAAGCAGGGCTAAAGTATAAAGGATTCTTTGCCTCAGCTCGTGAATCTTAAATATGTTCCGGAATGTTTCTTGAAAAGTTGCCATTAAGCTTTAATCTCTTTTATGGTTCCACCGACTGATTCAATTTTTTGTTTAGCCGAAGCGCTGAAAGCATGCGCTTCAATATTAATTTTCGATTTAATTTCTCCGCTGCCGAGTATTTTATAAGGAGCGGCGGCTTTCGAAATCAAACCGTTTTGATATAAAACAGCTGGAGTAATTACATCTTCGGTTATCTTTTTATCGTCGACTAACTTTTGAATACGGTCGAGATTAATAACCTGATAGGTCACTTTAAAAGGACTTTTGAAACCGCGTTTGGGCACTCTGCGCTGCAAAGGCATCTGACCGCCTTCAAACCATACTTTGTACTTCGCGCCCGACCTCGAGCGTTGTCCGTTCATACCGCGCGTAGCAGTGCCGCCGTGTCCGCTTCCTTCGCCTCTGCCGATTCTTTTTTCTCTCTTGTTGGAACCTTTTGCAGGTTTTAAATTACTTAGAATATCCATGTATCACCCTGTTAATCTTCTATTTCTTCTACTTTTACTAAATGAGATACTTTTCTAACCATTCCTCTTATCTGAGGAGTATCGTTATGAACAACCTGATAATTCGGTCTTCCCAAACCGAGAGCCTGGATAGTAAGCTTTTGCGGTTTCGGACGATCGATAATGCTGTGTGTTTGCGTAATTTTTAATTTCTTAGCCATTTCTACCTCACTCTGCACTGAATAACTCGTTAAGTTTCATACCTCTTTTGTAAGCTACGGAGCGCGCGTCCCATAAATTGAGCAAAGCAGCCAAAGTAGCTTTAACCTGATTATGCGGATTCGACGAACCGAGCGATTTAGTCAAAACGTCCTGAACGCCTGCAGCTTCGAGAACCGCTCTAACGCCTCCGCCTGCTATCAAGCCTGTTCCCGGCGAAGCGGGTTTTATGAGAACTTCGCCTGCTCCGAATTTGCCAATAATTTCGTGAGGCACCGTTCCTTTAATAACAGGCACTTTATATACGTTTTTCTTGGCATCGTCTATGCCTTTGGAAATAGCATCGGTAACTTCATTAGCTTTGCCCAGGCCAACTCCTACGTGACCGTTACCGTCGCCTACAACAACAATTGCATTAAAGCTAAAGCGACGTCCGCCTTTAACGACCTTGGCAACCCTGTTAATATGAACTATTTTTTCCTTTAAGTTTTCCAGTCCGCTAACTTTTTTCGATTTGAAGTTCAATTTTCACTCCTTTTGAATTACCTTATTTATAGCTGCCGGAGGAGGATTCGAACCTCCACATACGGCTCCAAAGGCCGCTGTCCTACCATTAGACGATCCGGCAATCCCTTTAGAATTTCAATCCGCCTTCGCGAGCGCCTTCCGCAACCGCTTTTACTTTTCCGTGATAGGGATAGCCGTTTCGGTCAAATACCGCTGCAGTAATCCCCTTCTCGGTTGCAATCTTAGCAAGTAACTTTCCTACAATTCTTCCTTTTTCAACCTTTCCTTTAACTCCTTTCAATTCCTCGGCAATTTCCTTCGAAAGCGTTGATGCTGCAGCTAATGTTGTGCCTGTAGTGTCGTCGATTAATTGAGCATAAATGTGATTAAGGCTCTTGAATACGCTCAAACGAGGACGCTCAGGAGTTCCATGTATTTTCTTTCTGATTCTTACTCGTTTTCTTAATCTTCTTGTAGTGTCTTTTAAGAACATTTTTCACAATCTCCTAATTATTTGCCGGCTGTTTTGCCCGCTTTTCTAATAATAACTTCGTTTGAATATTTAATGCCTTTGCCTTTGTACGGTTCGGGTTTTCTGAAAGACCTTATCTTGGCTGCTACCAATCCGACAAGTTCTTTATCGCTTCCCGAAATTTTCAGTTGGTTTGGAGTTACGACTTCAACTTTAATTCCTTCGGGAGGAATAAAAAAGATCGGATGCGAATAGCCGATAGTCAACAAGATACCGTTGCCTTTTGCCTCGGCGCGATAACCCACTCCAACGATATCGAGCGTTTTGGAAAAACCTTCCGTAACTCCTACCACCATATTATTTATCAACGATCTGGTAAGACCGTGAAGAGCTCTGTTTTGTTTCTCGTCGTTAGGTCGAGTAACCAATATTTCTTCTTTTGTAATTTCGACATTAATATTCGGATGAATCTCCATCTGGAGTTCGCCGAGTTTGCCTTTAACTTTTAACAGATTACCGTCTTTTGTAACGGTAACGTCTTTAATTGGAATCGGTTTTTTGCCTATTCGTGACACTTTTAGACCTCTCAATTATTACCAAACTTGGCAGATTACTTCTCCGCCCACTGATTCTTTACGTGCTTGTTTGTCCGTCATTAAACCTTTTGACGTCGATATAATCGATATTCCCAATCCGTTTAGGACTTTCGGGAGTTCGTCTTTGCCTGCATAGATACGAAGACCCGGTTTGCTGACTTTCTTTAAGCCGGTTATTGAAGGAATTCCATTAACATACTGAAGATGAATTCTTAATATGTTCTGCTTGTTATCTTCGATCACATTATAATCTTTAATGTACTTATTAGCTTTTAAGATTTCAGCCAGTCCTTCTTTCATTTTCGAGGAAGGAATATCAACGTATTTTTTTCTGGCTTTAATTGCATTACGTATTCTTGTTAAAAAATCTGCAATCGGGTCGGTTGTCAACATTACTTTATTCTCCTTCTATTACCAACTTGATTTCTTTAGACCGGGAATTTCGCCTCTTAGAGCCATTTCTCTGAGAACGAGACGTGAAATTCCGAATTTTCTGTAATAACCTCTGGGACGACCGCTAATCAAACAGCGATTGTGCGCTCTTGTAGGAGCCGAATTACGGGGCAGTAATTGCAAAGCCTCGTAATCTCCTTTTTCTTTTAATTCTTTTCTTTTTTGAGCGTATTTTTCTCTTAATTTCGCTCTTTTAATTTCGCGAGCCAATAAGCTTTTTCTTGCCATGATATCCCTTTAATTATTTTCTTTTTTTCTGAACGGCATTCCGAATGCGCTTAGCAGTTCGTACGCTTCTTTATCTGTTTTGGCAGTCGTAACAAACGTAATATCCATACCCAAAACTCTGTTCACTTTGTCGATATTAATTTCGGGAAAGATAATTTGTTCTTTAATCCCGAGAGTATAATTGCCTCTGCCGTCAAAGGATTTATCGGAAATGCCTCTGAAGTCCCTTACACGGGGAAGAGCAATCGTAATCAATCTGTCGAGGAATTCGTACATCATTTCTCTGCGCAAAGTAACCTTAGCGCCGATTTTCATTCCTTCTCTGAGCTTGAAATTCGAAATCGACTTTTTGGCGGTTCTTATCGAAGCTTTTTGACCGGTAATAGTTTCCAGGTCTTTAACCGCTTCGTCGAGAATTTTGGGATCCTGAACAGCCTGACCGACGCCCATATTAACGACGATCTTTGCCAGGCGCGGAACCTGCATAAAATTCTTATATCCGAACTGCTCCATCAATTTCGGGGCAATTTCCTTATTATATTTTTCTTTCAAACGGGCCGGAATTTTTTCTTCGATTACCGTTTCTTTTTCGGCGCCGGCTTTTGCAGTTTTTTTAACTGCTTTTTCCTGTTTTTCTGTTTTTTGTTTTGCCATCTTAAATATCAATCCTTTTTGACGTTTGACTTATCGAGATAATTATCCGAGCATTTCGCCGCTTTTTTTGCTAATTCTAACGCTTTTTTTCTTGCCTGTTTTTTCGTCTATTATAATCTTTGCTCCGATACGCGCCGGTTCGTTTGTTTTAGGGTCGAGAATCATAACATTAGAAGCGTCAATCGGAGCTTCTTTTTCAATAATTCCTCCCTGAGGATTTTTTTGAGAAGGCTTTGTATGACGTTTGCGGAGATTAACGCCTTCTACAATGACCCGATTCTCAGCGGGAAAAACTTTCAAAATTTTACCGGTTTTTCCTTTATAGTTACCGGCTATTACGATTACATTGTCATTTTTTTTAAGTTTCATAGTATCTATCCTCTTAAAGAACCTCTGGAGCCAGAGAAATAATTTTCATAAATTTTTTGTCTCTTAATTCTCTTGCAACCGGACCGAAGATACGAGTACCTCTCGGTTCGCCTTGATTGTTGAGCAATACCGCGGCGTTTTCGTCGAATCTGATATAAGACCCGTCTTTTCTGCGCACTTCTTTTTTAGTGCGCACAACCACGGCACGCGACACGTCGCCTTTTTTAACGGCGCCGCCCGGAATGGCTGCTTTAACGCTGACAACAATAATATCGCCTACGCTGGCATAGCGTCTGCCGCTGCCACCCAATACACGGATACATCGGATTTTTTTAGCTCCCGAGTTATCCGCAACGACTAAATTTGTTTCTTCTTGTATCATAATTTCCAGATCTCCGTCGAGCTTTTTCTATTTACTTAGCTTTTTCGATAATTTCTACTAAACGCCATGTTTTTCTTTTACTGAGCGGGCGTGTCTCCATTATTTTTACTTTGTCTCCCATGCCGCACTCATTTTTTTCGTCATGAGCCATCAGCTTGGTAGTTTTTTTGAAGTACTTTTTGTAAATCGGATGCGCCACGCGTCTTTCTATCGCAACAATAATGCTTTTGTCCATCTTAGTGCTGATTACGGTTCCGATCCTAACTTTTCTGTTGTTTCTTGTCTGCATGGAAAACTATTTGCTCCTTATTTATTTTCCTTTTGTTCATTCTGTTTTGCTTCCTGAAGCTGGCGTTCTTTGAGAACCGTCTTCATTTTTGCAATGTCTTTACGAGTAGCTCTGAGCAGCGCGGTATTTGTCAAATTTTTCAATTCGTGCTGAAATCTCAGATCAATTAAATTTTTCTGTTCTTCCAGAATTCTTCTCTGAATTTCTTCTGTTGACATTTCTCTGATTTGATAAATTTTCATTTTATCAACCCTTATGATTCTAAATCGATTCTCTGAACAATTTTAGTTTTAATTGGAAGCTTATGAGCCGCCAGTTGTAAAGCTTCGTAAGCGGTTTCTCTGTCGACGCCGTTAATTTCAAAAAGGATTCTGCCCGGCTTTACTACCGCAACCCAAAATTCCGGAGCGCCTTTTCCTTTACCCATTCTTGTTTCAAGAGGTTTTTTACTGACGGGTTTATCCGGAAAAATACGAATCCACACTTTACCGTCGCGTTTCATTTTACGAGACAGAGCGACACGGCAAGCTTCTATCTGACGACTTGTAATCCAAGCCGGTTCTAATGCTTTGAGACCGTAATCACCGAAATTGACCAAATGTCCTCTCGATGCTTTACCTTTTCTTCTTCCTCTTTGCGATTTACGATATTTAACTCTTTTTGGCATTAACATGGCATTAAACTCCTATTCGGATGAACGTTTACCTAAAATTTCACCGCGGCAGATCCAAACTTTTACTCCAATAGAGCCGTATATAGTCTGAGCTGTAGCCTGAGCATAGTCGATGTCGGCTCTTATTGTATGGAGCGGAATTCTACCTTCTTTGTATTGTTCCGTACGAGCCATTTCAGCGCCACCCAATCTGCCCGAGCACATAACTCTGATGCCTTCGGCGCCCATTCTCATAGCCGCAGTAATCGCTGTTTTCATAGCTCTTCTGAAGGAAATTCTGCCTTCGATTTGTCTTGCAATATTTTCGGCAACCAGATAAGCATCCAATTCGGGTCTTTTTATTTCCGAAATTTGGACTTTCACTTCCTTTTGAGTAATTTTTTTCAATTCTTCTTCGAGCTGGGCGATTTCTTTACCGCTTTTACCGATGACAACGCCGGGTCGCGAAGTATGAATGGTAAGAATAATATTCTTCGATGTCCGATCGATTTTGATGGCAGAAACGCCGGCATTTTGAAGTCTTTTTCTAATATAGAGCCGGAGTTTGTGATCTTCCATTAATTTCGGGGCGTAACTTTTGTTCTCGAACCAGTTCGATTCCCAGCCTCTTATAATACCAACTCTAAAGCCGATTGGATGTGTCTTTTGACCCAAATCTTCCTCCGATTACTTTTTTGTTGCAACAACGATTGTTAAATGATTTGATCTTTTTCTTATTCTGTAAGCTCTGCCCATAGGCGCAGGCATAATTCTTTTCAAAGTCGGACCCTGATTAACATAAGCTTCTTTGACGTAGAGCTCGGAAATGTCATGACTTGCGTTTTCATCTTTATTCATCAAATTTGAGACTGCAGAGCGCAATACTTTTTCCGCGTCAACCGATGCATGCTTTGGAGAAAAGTGAAGAATCTCGATTGCTTGATCGACCGACTTTCCTCTGATCAAATCGACAACCAGCCTCATTTTGCGTGGCGAGGATCCGATATATTTGTGTGTCGCTTTTGCTTCCATTATTCCAAACCTCAGTTACATTCTTGATTTACTTTGCTTTAGATGCTTTTTCCGCTTTGGTTCCCGGGTGTCCTCTGAAAATTCTCGTCGGCGCAAATTCACCCAGCTTATGTCCGACCATATTTTCAGATATATAAACCGGAATCATTTTGTTGCCGTTATGAACGGCAATTGTATGTCCGACGAACTCAGGAGATATAGTAGAAGCGCGAGACCATGTTTTAATAATTTTTTTCTGGTTGGTCTCGTTTAACTGTCTGATTTTCCTGAGCAATTTGACATCGATATAAGGACCTTTTTTGACTGATCTTGGCATAGCTTACTCTATTTTCTTCTCTTTACAATGTATTTATTAGAAGGATTTTTCTTTTTTCTGGTTTTAAGACCTTTTGCTTTTTGACCCCAAGGCGATACCGGATGTCCGCCGCCTGAAGTTTTGCCTTCGCCGCCGCCCATCGGATGGTCAACGGGATTCATTGCAACGCCTCTTACGTGAGGTCTTCTGCCGAGCCATCTGCTTCTTCCTGCTTTTCCGAGACTAATGTTTTCGTGGTCGGAATTTCCAACCGTACCGTAGGTTGCCATACATTCCACATTTATCATTCTTACCTCACCAGAAGGCATTTTCAATTGAGCAAATTTACCTTCGCGAGCCATTAATTGTAACGATACTCCCGCGGAACGTCCGATTTGACCGCCCTTACCCGGCTTTAATTCAACATTATGCACAAAACTGCCGAGCGGAATTTCTTTCAACGGAAGAGCGTTGCCAACTTTAATTTCGGCTCCTGTGCCAGACATTACAGTATCGCCAACTTTAAGTCCGTCCGGAGCGATAATATATCTTTTTTCGCCGTCGGCATAGTGAAGCAACGCAATTCTTGCAGTTCTGTTCGGATCGTATTCAATCGAGAATACCTTAGCAGGAATACCATGTTTATCGCGTTTGAAATCGATAACTCTATATTTACGTTTATGACCGCCGCCGCGATGACGAGATGTAACACGTCCCTGATTATTTCTTCCGCCGGATTTTTTAATAGGAGCCAGCAACGATTTTTCCGGTTCCGTCTTAGTTATCTCTTCGAAAGAAGAGATACTCATAAATCTCGTTCCGGGTGTAATTGGTTTTAATTTTCTTATAGCCATTTAATTTACTCCGATTCTCAGATTATACTTCGCCGAAAATATCTATTGTTTGACCTTCTTTGAGCGTAACAATTGCCTTTTTGAATTTTGGCGTTCTGCCTTCGAAACGGCCTTTTCTCGTAAACTGCGTTCTTCTTTTACCTTTATATTTCATTGTATTAACAGAAACAACATCGACGTTAAATTTTTCTTTAACCGCTTTGGCAATCTCAATTTTATTTGCGTCAACCGATACGATAAATCCGTACTTATTCGGATTTTTTTCCTGTATCGTAGTCATTTTTTCTGTTATCAAAGGTCTTATTAGTATGCTTTTCATATCAATACCAAATTTTAATTAAATGTACTTTCGAGCAATTGAACCGCGCTCTTCTGGAGCATAAGGACCTGATTGTTCAATAATTCATAAACCGAAGCTTTATTCGCTTCAACAATCGATACTCTGTCGATATTTCTGCCCGATTTATATACGTTTTTTAAAGTTCCGTTCGTCAGCAAGAGAGTTTTCTTACCGTTCAAATTCAGGGCTTTGAGAACTTCCACAAAATTTTTCGTCTTCGGTTGTTCGAAATCAAAATCCTCAACGACAATAATCTGATTAGCTTTCGATTTATAAGAGAGAGCGGATTTACGAGCAAGCTGAACTACTTTTTTATTCAATTTTTGTCTGTAGTTTCTCGGTTTGGGTCCGAAGATTCTACCGCCGCCAACCCAGAGGGGCGATCGAACGGAACCTGCTCTTGCGCCGCCGCGTCCTTTTTGACGCCACGGTTTTTTGCCTCCGCCTCTTACTTCGCTTCTTTCTTTCGCTTTGTGAGTACCCTGTCTTTGATTCGCCAGGTAAGCTTTCACAGCAAGATAGAGCACGTGATCGTTAGGTTCAATTTCAAATATATCTTTCGAGAGTTCTATCTGCTCGCCCGATTTTGTACCGTCTATTTTATAAACATCTACTTTCATTTTTCGATCGTCGTTTATTTATTGATAGCA
Organism: Melioribacter sp. Ez-97; assembly: GCF_051488665.1. Taxonomy (NCBI): domain Bacteria; kingdom Pseudomonadati; phylum Ignavibacteriota; class Ignavibacteria; order Ignavibacteriales; family Melioribacteraceae; genus Melioribacter; species Melioribacter sp. Ez-97. Next base: position 353,409 of record NZ_JBPSEG010000002.1, read on the forward strand.
ACTATTGAATTAACCGAACCGGGTACAGCTCCTTTAACCATAATTATATTCTGTTCCGGTATAACTTTTACAACTTTCAAATTTCTGACCGTAATTTGTTTTCCGCCCATTCTTCCGGCCATTCTCTGTCCCTTGAAAACTCTGGACGGATAAGAACTTGCTCCGATTGAACCGGGAGCTCTTTCCCTGTCGCTTTGGCCGTGCGTTGCGGAGCCGACGCCGCCAAATCCGTGACGTTTAACTACGCCCTGGAAACCTTTTCCTTTGCTGTTGCCCGTTACTTTAACTTTATCGCCGGGCTGGAAGATATCGGCTTTGATTTCGCCTCCGATCTTAAACTGGTTTACGTCGAAGTTTTTGAATTCTTTTACGAATCTGGGCGGATTAAGACCTAATTTTTTGTAGACTTCGAGCTGCGGTTTGTTTACTTTCTTTTCTTTCTTTGAGCCGAAACCGAGCTGAAGCGCTTCGTAACCGTCCTTATCGGCAGTCCTCAAACCGTATACTTTACACGGACCTGCTTCGAGAACGGTTACCGGTATAACTTGACCGTCTTCACCGAAAATATTTGTCATTCCGATTTTTTTAGCTATCAATCCAGGCATTTTTAATTTCCTATAACTTTATCTCAATATCCACGCCGGCAGGTATTTCCAACTTGCTCAGCGCATCTACTGTTTTATTGTTTGAATTATGAATATCAATAATTCTTTTGTGAGCCCTAATCTCGAACTGTTCACGCGATTTTTTGTCGACGTGAGGCGAACGCAAAACGGTAAAAACAGTTCTTTTTGTCGGCAACGGAATCGGTCCGGAGACCACGGCTCCCGTGCTCTTTACAGTCTTAATAATCTTTTCAGTTGACTTATCAATCAGAATATGATCATAAGATTTCAACTTTATTCTAATTTTTTGACCGGGCACTTTTTTAATTCTCCTTTTTACAAATCATATCTTCAGTGTATTTAGCCTTTCGAGGCAAAAAGAAGGGAAAGATTCCTCTTTCCCTTCATCTATTAACTTATTAACTATTCGATAATTTTGGTTACAACGCCTGCGCCTACAGTTCTACCGCCTTCGCGAATAGCGAAACGGAGACCTTCTTCCATAGCGATTTCCGAAATCAACTCTACGGACAGCTTAACGTTATCGCCGGGCATAACCATTTCAGTTCCTTCGGGCAAAGTAGCTACGCCTGTAACGTCGGTTGTTCTGAAATAGAACTGAGGACGATATCCGTTGAAGAACGGAGTATGGCGTCCGCCTTCTTCTTTCGACAAGATGTAAACCTCACCTTCGAATTTCTTATGAGGAGTAATCGAACCGGGTTTAGCAAGAACCATACCTCTTTCGATTTCTTTTTTGTCGACGCCTCTTAACAACAGGCCTGCATTGTCGCCAGCCATTGCCGAATCGAGCTCTTTACGGAACATTTCGATACCAGTAACAACCGTCTTTTTATGCTGACCGAGACCGATCAATTCAACTTCTTCGTTCAATTTAATTTGACCTCTTTCAACTCTACCCGTAGCAACGGTACCGCGACCTGTAATGGAGAAAACGTCCTCGACAGGCATAAGGAACGGTTTGTCGACGTCTCTTTGCGGAACGGGGATGTATTCGTCAACAGCTTTCATAAGATCCCAGATGCATTGATATCTCGGATCGTCGATCGGAGCATTTTCAGTGCCTGCTTCCAAGGCTTTCAAAGCTGAACCTCTAACAATCGGAATTTCGTCTCCGGGGAATTCATATTTACTGAGGAGTTCTCTCAATTCCATCTCAACCAACTCGATCAATTCGGGATCGTCAACCATATCAATTTTATTCAAAAAGACGACTATTCTTGGCACGCCTACCTGACGGGCAAGAAGAATATGCTCTCTTGTCTGGGGCATAGGACCGTCTGTAGCTGCAACAACGAGAATAGCGCCGTCCATCTGAGCGGCTCCTGTGATCATGTTCTTAACATAGTCAGCGTGACCGGGACAGTCCACATGCGCATAGTGACGATTTTCAGTTGAATATTCAACGTGCGCCGTTGCAATTGTAATACCTCTTTCTCTTTCTTCCGGAGCGTTATCAATACTGTCGAAAGTACGAGCCTGGGACAATCCTTTGTTTGCAAGAGCCATGGTTATGGCTGCAGTCAAAGTTGTTTTACCATGGTCTACGTGTCCGATTGTTCCAATATTAACGTGAGGTTTACTACGATCAAATTTTTCTTTTGCCATCGAGTTACTCTCCTTGTTGTTTTATATTCTTTTTAATTTATTTTAATTAATATTCTTCGACCGATTTTTTTGATTGCGATTTTTCCATAATTTCTTCGGCTACCGATTTAGGCACTTCTGCATAGTGCGAAAACTGCATAGTGTAGATAGCTCGTCCCTGAGTCATCGATCTCAAAACAGTAGCATAACCGAACATTTGAGCAAGCGGCACCTGAGCTCTGATAACCTGTGCATCTTTTCTGGTAGAAAATCCTTCGATTTTTCCTCTTCGCGAATTCAGATCGCCCATAACATCGCCGAGATATTCTTCCGGAGTAATCACTTCTACCTGCATAATCGGTTCCAGCAATATAGGTCCGGCTTTTAAGGCTCCGTTCTTGAAAGCCATCGAAGCTGCCACACGGAACGATATTTCGTCCGAGTCGACTTCGTGATAAGATCCGTCATAAAGCTTAGCCTTAACGTCCACAACCGGATAACCCGCAAGCACGCCGTTTTTCATTGCATCCTGCAAACCATTGATAACAGGATTAATATATTCCTTCGGAACAGCGCCGCCTACAATCGCATTTTCAAATTCGAAGCCTTTACCCTGCTCATTCGGCGATAATTCTATCCAAACGTGACCGTATTTTCCTCGACCGCCCGATTGCTTGACAAACTTTCCTTCGGCTTGAACAGTTTTGGTGATCGTTTCTCTGTAAGCGACCTGGGGTTTTCCGATGTTTGCCTCGACTTTGAATTCACGTTTCATTCGATCGACGAGAATTTCGAGGTGCAACTCGCCCATACCGCTAATTAACGTTTGACCTGTTTCTTCGTCAACTTTAACTTTGAAAGTCGGGTCTTCGTCGGATAATTTAGCCAACGCGTCCGAAAGCTTATCCTGATCGGCTTTTGTTTTCGGTTCGATGGCAATCTGAATAACCGGTTCGGGGAACGCCATCTTTTCCAGCACAATCGGGTCGTCTTCCGTGCACAAGGTATCGCCGGTACGAGTGTTTTTAAGCCCTACTATAGCGGCTATATCTCCGGCTCGTATTTCATCCATATCCTCACGATGATTTGCATGCATTTGCAATATTCTTCCGACTCTTTCCTTTTTGTCCGAAATCGAATTATAAACATAAGAACCCGATTTTAGAGTACCTGTGTAAACTCTGATAAACGTCAATTTACCAACATAAGGATCGGTCATAATTTTAAAGGCAAGAGCCGCGAACTTTTCATTCGGATCTATCTTTCTTTCCACACGGTCGTTTTTATGAACATGATGAGCAACCAGATTGCCGAGATCAAGAGGAGAAGGCAAGAAATTCACAACCGCATCGAGCAACATCTGAACGCCTTTGTTCTTAAAAGACGAACCGCAAAGAACAGGCACTATTTTCAGCTTGATAGTAGCTTCTCTTAAAACTCTCAGAACTTCTTCAGATGTGATTTCCTTACCTTCTATATATTTTTCAAGAAGAGTATCGTCAACTTCAGAGACTGCTTCGAGCATTTGAGTGCGGTATTTATTGGCAAGCGGTCTCAAATCCTGGGGTATCTCTACATCCTCGAATGTAGTGCCAAGCGTTTCTTCGTGGAACATACGAGCTTTCATAGTCATCAGGTCAATAATACCGCTAAACATATCGCCTTCGCCGATAGGCAAAGTAATCGGTACGGCATTGGCGCCCAGTCGGTCTTTCATCATCTGAACGGCGTTATAGAAATCGGCGCCGACTCGATCCATCTTATTTACAAAAGCTATTCTCGGTACGCCGTACTTGTCAGCCTGTCTCCAAACGGTTTCCGACTGAGGTTCAACTCCGCCAACCGCGCAAAAGAGCGCAATGGCGCCATCCAAAACTCTCAAAGAACGTTCAACTTCAACCGTAAAATCGACGTGTCCGGGAGTGTCAATAATATTTATTTGATGCCCCGCCCACATTGTTGTGGTTGCGGCGCTGGTAATCGTAATGCCTCTTTCTTTTTCCTGTTCCATCCAGTCCATCGTAGCGGCTCCGTCGTGAACTTCGCCGATTCGATGCACTTTACCCGTGTAGAACAAAATTCTTTCCGTCGTCGTCGTCTTACCGGCATCGATATGAGCCATAATGCCGATATTTCTAACCTTATTTATTTCAACTCTTTTAGACATAATTTATCGAATTACTCCTTTCACCATTTAAAGTGAGCAAAAGCTTTATTAGCTTCTGCCATTCTGTGTGTATCATCTTTTTTCTTTACCGAACTACCTTCGCCATTGGAAGCTGCAATTAATTCGGCGGCTAATTTCAACGCCATCGATTTATCTTTGCGATCTCGCGCGTATGTTCTCAACCATCTCAGCGCCAGAGCCATTCTTCTTTCAGGTCTTACTTCCATCGGCACCTGATATGTAGCGCCGCCTACTCTACGGCTTCTTACTTCAACCAACGGGGAAACATTCTGAACCGCTTTTTTGAAAACTTCGAGCGCCGGTTTTTTCGTACGCTGCTCAATAATATCGAAACTATCATAAACAATTCTTCTGGCAGTAGACTTTTTGCCGTCCCACATAATATAATTGATAAACTTGGATACCAGCACGTCGTTATAACGCGGATCCGGTTTAAGATATCTTTTTTCTGCTCTTCTCTTTCTCATAGTTATTTAGCTTTTGGTTTTTTGGTTCCGTATTTCGATCTGCCTTGTTTTCTATCTTCAACGCCGCTTGTATCGAGCGTACCTCTTATAATGTGATATCTGACGCCCGGCAAGTCTTTAACTCTTCCGCCCCTGATTAACACTATCGAGTGTTCCTGAAGGTTATGTCCTTCTCCCGGAATATAGGCGGTAACTTCAATACCGTTGCTCAACCTTACTCTGGCTACTTTTCGGAGAGCCGAGTTAGGTTTCTTAGGCGTAGTAGTATAAACTCTGGTACAAACGCCGCGCTTTTGAGGGCAAGCTTCTAAAGCAGGCGCTTTATTTTTAGAGGTTACTACCTCTCTTCCTTTTCTAACCAACTGGTTTATCGTTGGCACGTAAATCCTCCAAGTCTATTTCACTTTAATAAAAAATTCAGACTCAAAATTTATCGATAATTAATTCAATTGTCAAGTTAAGTCTATAAGAAATATTAATTTATCGACTCTTTTTCTTCTACTTTTTGGTCTTCTTTCTCTTTTTCTTCTTCGCTTGCCAAAATTATGTTTCTGTATTTTTTCAAGCCTGTACCCGCCGGGATGAGATGACCCATAACGACGTTTTCTTTAAGACCGACAAGATAGTCGGTTCTTGCTTCAACAGCCGCATTTGTAAGAACCTTTGTGGTTTCCTGGAAAGACGCAGCGGAAATAAAGCTTTCCGTAGAAAGAGCCGCCTGGGTAATACCCAAAAGAATATTGTCGAATGTTGCGGGTTCGGCGTCCCGTACTTTCATCGGTTTCTTGCCTTTTCTGTTCAGGTCGGCATTGACTTCTCTGTACTTTGAACGCGTAATCAACTGACCTTCTTTGAAACGCGATTGACCGGGATCGATGATATAAACCATATTCTTGATTCTTTCGTTCTCTTCGATAACTTTGTTTCTGTCTTCCAGACTTTCTTCGATGAAATTGGTGTCGCCCGACGAAATAATACGGAGTTTCTGCAGCATTTGTTTAACTATAACTTCAATATGCTTGTCGTTTATTTTAACGCCTTGCAGACGATAAACATCCTGGATTTCGTTAACAAGGTATTCCTGCACGGCATTCGTACCCTTGATTTTCAAGATATCATGAGGATTAACGGGACCGTCGGTAATCTTTTCGCCTGCGGGTATCTCGTCGCCTTCTTGAACAAGCACGTGTTTGCCGTAAGGCACTGCGTATACTTTTTGAACGGAACCGTCGAACGATTCAACAATAATTTCGCGCGAGCCTCTTTTTCTTGCTCCGAATTTAACTCGTCCTTCGATCTCCGAGACAATTGCAGGATCGTGAGGACTTCTTGCTTCGAAAAGTTCCGTAACTCTCGGCAAACCGCCCGTGATATCTCTCGTCTTTGCGGCAGATTTAGAAATCTTGGCAAGGACAGTTCCAGCCTGAATCACTTCGCCTTCTTCGACTGAGAGGTAGGCTCGCGTCGGCAAATTAAATACTTTTTCATTCCCTTTGGAGTCTCTTATCAAAATACTCGGGGTAAGATTTTTATCTTTCGATTCAATAACCACTTTTTGCACGTGACCGGTTTGTTCGTCGGCAACCTGCTGATATGTAACATTATCGACCAGATCGACAAATACAACCGTACCGCTAATATCGGAGAGAATAACAGAGTTATACGGATCGTGATTATAGAGCGGAGTGCCTTTTTCCACATCCTGACCGTCGTTAACCATCAGTTCAGCGCCGTATGGAATTTCATATCTTTTGATTTGTCTGTTATCGTTATCGAAAATTCCGATAGCGCCCCGTCTTCCGATGACCACTTTTACGGAGCCAAATACGTCTTTTTTCTCAACGTAATTAATCTTGTCGTATTTAACCTTACCTGCAACGTTTGTTTCAACCTGGGACTGACTTGCAATACGCGAAGAGGTACCGCCGAAGTGGAATGTACGAAGAGTAAGCTGAGTGCCCGGCTCGCCGATTGATTGAGCTGCAATGATACCGACCGATTCTCCGATTTCCACAAGTTGACCCGTAGTCAGGTTTCTTCCGTAACATTTAGCGCAAACTCCCTGACGGGCTTCGCATGTGAGGACTGTTCTAATATATACCTGGTCGATATTCGCTTCGTCAATCTTTTCGGCTAATTCCTCGGTTATAATCTCTCCGGCTTCAACAATCAGCTCGTCAGTTCTGGGATCATAAACGTCTTCCTGAGCGACGCGGCCTGTGATACGTTCGGCAAGAGGTTCGCGTTCCAGCTCGACATCTTTTAGCGCCGTTATATAAACGCCGCGAATAGTTCCGCAATCCTCTTCGGTTACTATAACATCCTGAGCGACGTCGGTCAATCTTCTGGTCAGGTAACCGGCGTCTGCAGTTTTAAGAGCCGTATCGGCAAGACCTTTACGCGCGCCGTGAGTGGAGATAAAGTATTCCAATACCGAGAGACCTTCTTTAAAGTTAGCCACAATCGGGTTTTCGATAATTTCACCCGACTGACCGGAAAGACTCTTTTGTGGTTTTTGCATAAGACCGCGCATACCTGCGAGCTGACGCACCTGTTCTTGAGAACCGCGGGCTCCAGAATCGACCATCATATGAAGCGAATTAAACCCGTTCTGGTCACTCTTAAGTCTTTCCATTAACGAACGGGCAACGTTATTGGTCGTAAACGTCCAGATATCGATAATCTTATTGTATCTTTCAGCGTCCGTAATGAGACCCTGCTCGTGTTCATTGAGAACGCCTATTACTTTCTGGTTAGCTTCTTCTATTAATTTCGATTTTTCGTCGGGAATTATCATATCGCTGAAACTGATCGAAATACCCGCAGCGGTAGCGTATCTGTAACCCAAATCTTTAACGTCGTCGATAAATTTGGCTGTAACTTCGTTTCCGAGTTTCATAAACATCTTATAAATCAGACCGCTGAAAATCTTTTTAACCAACAGTTCATTGATAAAGCCCATTTCTCTCGGGACGATTCGATTGAATATCACACGTCCCACGGTAGTCTCTATCAATTCTCCTTCATATTTCAATTTTATTTTTGCATGGAGGTCGACAGCTTTTGTATTGTATGCGATAATAACTTCTTCCATGCTGCCGAAAATCATACCTTCGCCTTTTGCGCCGGGCATAAATTTGGTCAAGTAGTAACAGCCGAGAACTATATCCTGAGTGGGAATTACAATCGGCATACCGTTCTGAGGCGAAAGAATATTATGCGAACTGAGCATCAAAATCGAAGCTTCGAGCTGAGCTTCGTACGACAGCGGAACGTGCACAGCCATCTGGTCGCCGTCGAAGTCGGCGTTGAACGCCGTACAAACCATCGGGTGCAGCTGAATGGCTTTGCCATCGATCAAAACGGGTTGAAAAGCCTGAATACCCAAACGGTGCAACGTAGGAGCGCGGTTCAGCAATACCGGATGGCCTTCTATTAATTTTTCCAAAATTTCCCAGATAATCGGCTCTTTCCTGTCGACTGCTTTTCTTGCGCTTTTTACCGTTTTATAGTGTCCGCGTTCCATCAATTTTCGTATGATGAAAGGCTTAAACAATTCGACAGCCATGTCTTTCGGCAAACCGCATTGATGGAGTTTTAACTCTGGACCGACGACAATAACCGAACGTCCCGAATAATCGACTCTTTTACCCAAAAGATTCTGACGAAATCGACCTTGTTTTCCTTTGAGCATATCGCTTAATGATTTGAGCGGACGGTTGCCGTCGCTTCTTACCGCGCTCGATCTTCTTGAATTATCGAAAAGAGCGTCGACGGCTTCCTGAAGCATTCTCTTTTCATTGCGAAGAATTACTTCTGGAGCTTTAATATCTATTAATCTTTTTAATCGATTATTTCTGATAATGACGCGACGATACAAATCATTCAAATCGCTCGTTGCAAAACGACCGCCCTCCAAAGGCACCAAGGGTCTGAGTTCCGGCGGTATAACCGGAATTACGCTCAGCACCATCCATTCGGGTTTATTGGGCACTTTGCCTTCGTGTTCCCTGAAGGCTTCGAGCACTCTGAGGCGTTTGAGAATGTCGTTTCTCTTTTGCTGCGAAGTTTCTTCTGCCAGTTGAGCTTTTAATTCTCTGAATGTAGCTTCTATATCGATGCTTTTGAGCAGTTCTTTAACGGCTTCGCCGCCGATTTTAGCCACGAATTTTTTCGGGTCGTCGTCTTCGAGCGCGTCGTTATCATGAGGCAGCGATTGTACGATTTCATAATACTGGTCTTCGGAAATAAGGTCTTTTCTTTGAAGTCCTGTCGGCCCGGGATTTAAGACCACATACGATTCATAATAAATAACTCTTTCGAGTTCTTTTGTGGTCATTCCGATAATATTTCCGATTTTGGAAGGAAGCGCTTTGAAGAACCAGATGTGCACGACAGGAACTGCCAGAGCTATATGTCCCATGCGCTCTCTTCTGACCGATTTCAAAGTTACTTCGACGCCGCAACGATCGCATACGATTCCTTTATATCTGATACCTTTATACTTTCCGCAGGCGCATTCCCAGTCTTTCACCGGCCCGAATATTTTTTCGCAGAAGAGACCGTCTTTTTCCGGGCGGAAAGACCTGTAGTTGATTGTCTCGGGTTTGGTTACCTCGCCATGTGAGCGCGAAAGAATATCATCAGGACTAGCAAGGCTTATAGTCAATCGTTCTATATTTCTTACTTTTGTTTCTTGAAATTTAGCTGCCATAAATAATTTCTCCTTCAAACTTTTTTTAATATAATCTCACACGGTTAATCAATTAATTTTGATATTCAGACCCAGACCTTGCAATTCTTTTATCATAACGTTAAAGGCTTCCGGAATATTCGGGTCCGGAATGTTTTCGCCTTTGACAATAGCTTCGTATGTTTTAGCTCTGCCTGTTACATCGTCGCTTTTAACCGTTAAGATTTCCTGAAGCACGTGAGCGGCGCCATATCCTTCGAGAGCCCACACTTCCATTTCACCGAATCTCTGTCCGCCGAACTGAGCCTTACCGCCTAATGGCTGTTGAGTAATCAAGGAATAAGGTCCAATCGAACGGGCGTGAATCTTATCGTCGACCATATGACCGAGTTTCATCATATAAATATAACCGCAGGTTACTTTCTGATGGAAACGTTCGCCCGTGCGTCCGTCGTAAAGCCAGGTTTTGCTTCCTTCGGAAAGTTCTGCTTTCCTGAGCCATTCTTCCACGTCGTTAACTCCCGCGCCGTCGAATATCGGCGTCTCGAATTTAACGCCGAGTTTCTTTCCTACCCAGCCGAGAGCGGTTTCGTAAAGCTGTCCGATATTCATACGCGAAGGCACGCCAAGCGGATTGAGAACTATGTCTACAGGAGTCCCGTCTTCGTGATAGGGCATATCTTCAACCGGAACAACTTTGGCAACAACGCCTTTGTTACCGTGTCTGCCCGCCATTTTATCGCCAACCTGAATTTTTCTCTTCTTGGCTACATATACTTTTGCGAGTTGTGTGATTCCCGGAGGCAGTTCGTCGCCCGACTGAATTTTGAGGCGTTCTCTCTTGAAATCTTCTTCAATTTCGGCAAGGACGCCGAAATAATTTGAGAAGAGTTTTTTAATCAATTCGTTAGTCTTAGCTTTATCAAACCAATCTTTCGTATAATCGAGTTTTGTAACGTCGTCCATTTCGGAAAAAGTCGATTCTTTGATGGCGGTTCCGCTGCGAATCACAACGCTGCCATCCAGATCGCGAATTCCGGTTGTAGTTTTTCCAAGCGTCAAAGCCGTCAGCTTTTCGACTAATTTATTGTAATAAGCGTCTTTCTTTCTTTGATATTCCAAATCGAGAGCTTCAAGCTGCTTTTTCTCGAGCTTTTTCGCTTCGGCGTCTTTTTTCTTTCTGCTGAAAAGACGCGTTTTAATAACAACGCCTTTGAGTCCCGGAGGCGCTTTAAGAGAAGCGTCTTTTACGTCGCCGGCTTTGTCTCCGAATATTGCTTTAAGAAGTTTTTCTTCCGGTGTCGGATCGGACTCGCCTTTGGGAGTAATTTTACCGATCAGGATATCGCCTTCTTTGACTTCGGCGCCTTCCCGAATAATACCGTTTTCGTCCAAATCCTTTGTAGCTTCTTCGCTTACGTTAGGAATATCTCTCGTTAATTCTTCCTGTCCGCGTTTTGTCTCGCGCACCTGAAGTTCGAATTCTTCAATATGAATCGAAGTAAAAACGTCGTCGGCAACGAGTCGTTCGCTTATAATTATAGCGTCCTCAAAGTTATATCCGCGCCAGGGCATGAATGCGACGGAAATATTTCTGCCCAATGCAAGTTCCCCGTTTTCGACCGAAGGACCGTCGGCAAGTATATCGCCCTTTTTAACTCTTTGACCCGAGACAACGCGCGGTTTTTGATTGAAGCAGGTTTCCTGGTTCGTGCCGGCGAATTTTGTCAATTTATATTCAACTTTTCTTTCGCTGTCAAAGCTCACAAGAGCTTCTTCTGCTTCGAGATCGGTATCGTAAGCTACAATAATTTTTTCGGCGTCGGCAAATTCTACAACGCCGTCTTTTTCGGCTACAATTACGGCTCTTGAATCGCGGGCTACTTTATATTCCATACCGGTTCCGACAATCGGGGCTTCGGGCACAAGCAGAGGAACAGCCTGGCGCTGCATGTTCGAGCCCATCAATGCGCGGTTAGCGTCGTCGTGCTCGAGGAAAGGAATCAGAGAAGCCGCCGCGCTAACAATCTGAGCGGGAGCCACGTCCATATACTGAACTTCGCTCGGCGGCACGACGGGATATTCGTCTTTCAAACGGCATTTTACTCTGTCGAGTATGAATCTGCCCTGCTCGTCGATTGGAGCGTTTGCCTGAGCAATTATATATTGGTCTTCCTGATCCGCGCTCAAATATTCTATCTGATTTGTAACTCTTCCGTCTTTAACTTTGCGATAAGGCGTTTCAAGGAATCCGTAATGGTTTACTCTTGCATAAATTGTAAGCGATGAAATAAGACCGATATTGGGACCTTCGGGAGTTTCGATCGGACAGAGTCGTCCGTAATGCGAATGGTGAACGTCGCGCACTTCGAATCCGGCGCGTTCCCTTGTAAGACCTCCGGGTCCTAGAGCGGAAATTCTCCTCTTATGCGTTATTTCGGAAAGAGGATTGGTTTGATCCATAAATTGCGACAACTGGTTCGTACCGAAAAACGCATTGATAACGCTGCTGATAGTTCTGGCGTTGACCAGATCCTGCGGCTGCATATTCTCGTTATCGCGCATGTTCATGCGTTCTTTGATTGTACGAGCCATTCTTGCAAGACCGATATTATATTGCTGTTGAAGCTGCTCGCCGATAGTTCTAACGCGTCTGTTGCCCAGATGATCGATGTCGTCAACGCTGACATTACCGTTCTTGAGCATAATAATATTTTTCATGATGGCGACGATATCTTCAACAGTCAGAACTCTAACGCTTTCATCGACATTCAAGCCGAGTTTATCGTTCATTCTGAAACGACCGACATCGCCAAGGTCGTATCTCTTGTCGTTAAAGAAAAGTTTGTCGAGAAGCCCCAAAGCCGTTTCGATGTCGGGAGCTTCGCCCGTTCTTAATTGCCGGTAGATGGCAAAGAGAGCTTCTTCTTTTGTTTTAGCCGTATCTTTTTTGAGCGTATTTATAATAAGGTCTTGTTCAACAGAAGTTTCGGAGGTTATTAATTTAACTTTTTGGAGCGTTGATTTTTTAATATTATCGATAATTTCTTCGTTCAGTTCTTCGTCTTTCGAAACGTAAATCTCTCCGGTTTGCAAATCGATAACGTCGTCGGCTGCAATACGTCCGGAGTGAACTTCAGGGTCGAGTTTTTTAACAGCGACTTCTTCGATCAGACTGAAAAGATTAAGAATTTGTTCGTCTGTCTCGTAACCGAGCGCTCTCAGAAGAGTTGTCGAAGGGAATTTTTTCCTTCTGTCGATATATACATAAAGCACATTGTTAATGTCGGTCGCAAACTCCACCCAGGAACCTCTGAAAGGAATAATACGAGCCGAATAGATCGGCGTGCCGTTCGGATGGAAAGTTTGAGCAAATGCAACGCCGGGAGAGCGGTGTAACTGACTTACAATCACTCGCTCGGCACCGTTAATTACGAAGGTTCCTTTCTCCGTCATAAAAGGCAGGTTGCCGAGATAAACTTCCTGCTCGACGGTATTGATAAACTCTTCGGTTTCGCTATCCTTGGTAGAAAGTCGCAATTTTGCTTTCAGAGGAGCCGAATATGTAAGTCCTCTTTCCTCGCACTCTGCAATCGAAAAGCGGGGTTTTTCGATATGATATTCGATAAAATCGAGGCGATAAAATTCTTTATTGTCGAGTATGGGAAAATTTTGATTGAAAACAGCCTGCAGACCTTTGTTTTCTCTCTGAGAGGGCGGCACTGAAAGCTGCAAGAAATCTTCAAACGATTCAAGCTGAATATTCAACAAATCGGGCACTTTAAGAGCAGGCGTAATCTTACCAAACGTAATGCGTCCGTTAATTTTATTTATCTTTTGTTTTTCCAATCCTAACCTCCGATGATTTATTAGGCTCTTTCAATAAATGAAAGAAAGTGGTAACCCGGAAATTCCGTTTTACCACTTCAAAAATTAATATGATTTTCCAGGAAAATCGTATAATTACTTAATTGTGACTGTAGCGCCGGCTTCTTCCAATTCCTTCTTGATTTTCTCGGCTTCTTCTTTGGAAACGCCTTCTTTAATCGGTTTCGGAGCGCTGTCAACCAAATCTTTTGCTTCTTTGAGTCCGAGCGAAGTATGAGCGCGGACAACTTTAATAACGTTGATTTTGGTGGCGCCTGCGCTTTCAAGAATAACGTCGAATTCGGTTTTTTCTTCTGCAGGAGCTGCATCGCCGCCTGCGGCAGCTCCGCCGGCCATAACAACAGGAGCAGCGGCGGTAACGCCGAATTCGTCTTCGAGAGCTTTCTTTAATTCTGCTGCTTCAACAAGCGTAAGGGCTTTGATTTTTTCAACAATTTCTGCAACTTTTTCTGACATTTTTATATCTCCTATTTCTTAATTATAATCTTAAAAAATTATGCTGCTTTTTTCTTGGAAATCTCGTCAACAAGGCTGACTATGTCGCGCATAACTGCATTGATAGCGCCGACGATTCCTGACGCCGGGGAGTTTATACTTCCGATAATTCCGGCAATCAATTCTTCCTTGGACGGCATCGAAGCCAATGTATTCAACTGGTCGGCTGGGTAGAAATTCGATTCGAGGTAGCATCCTTTGAACTGGAATTTGCCGGTTTCATCAAAATATTTTTTGATGATTTTAGCCGGCGCAACGAAATTTTCGCCTGCGAATGCCACGCCCGTCATACCGACGAATTGATCGTAAAGCTGTTCGTAACCGCCTAAATCTTCGAGGGCTTTTTTGAAGAGCGTATTTTTGAATACCTTGTAAGTAACGCCTTCTTTTTTGAATGTGGAACGGAGCTTATTAATATCTTCAACATTAACTCCTTTGTAGTCCACCAGATAGATTGCCGTAGAATTACTTACAAGTTCCTTAATTTGCTCTACGACCTCGTATTTTTTCGCTTTTTTCATCATTCTCCCGTATCAGTTATTACATCGTTCGGCTTAAGAAGCATTTATAAATAAAACCCGTATATCGATATACGGGTGAGTGCGTAATCTTTTTTATGCGGAAGCCACTTCGTCTTTACTGATTTTTAAGCCGGGCCCCATTGTAGACGACAAGTAAATACTTTTTATGTACTGACCCTTTGCCGAAGCGGGCTTCATTTTTACAATCGTATTGAGAAAAGCTTTTGCATTATCGACAAGTTTGTCGGTATCAAAAGAAAGTTTGCCGAGCGGAGTGTGAACGATACCCGCTTTCTCGACGCGGAATTCAATTTTACCGGCTTTGACTTCTTTAACCGCCTGGGCGACATCCTGAGTAACAGTGCCGCTTTTTGGGTTGGGCATAAGACCTTTCGGACCCAGAATTTTTCCTAACTTACCTAATTCCGCCATGCTGTCGGGCGTTGCAATCACAACGTCTACGTCTGCCCAGCCTTCTTTAATCTTTTCGAGATATTCTTCGAAGCCGGCATAATCCGCGCCTGCATCCAAAGCTTCCTGGGCTTTCGAACCTTTAGCTATAACAAGAACTTTTACATCTTTTCCGGTACCGTGAGGAAGAGAGACCGTGCCTCTAACCATCTGGTCGGCATGTCTCGGATCGACGCCCAATCTGATAGCGCAGTCGAGAGTTTCGTCAAATTTTACGCTCGAAAGCTCTTTTAGTTTATCGATCGCTTCCTTCAGAGTATATTCTTTCTGGGCTTCGATTTTTTCCTTTATAGACTTCATTCTTTTTGAAACTTTCATAATGTCATCCACAATAATTTTTTATTATTCTTCTACTGTAATTCCCATACTTCGCGCAGTACCCGCAATCATGCTCATTGCATGTTCGATATCATGAGCGTTCAAGTCGGGCATTTTCAATTCTGCAATTTCGCGCAACTGTTCTTTTGTAACTTTTCCGACTTTGGTTTTATTCGGTTCAGGCGAACCTTTATCGAGCTTCAAAGCTTTTTTAAGAAGCACTGCAGCTGGCGGCGTTTTCGTAATAAACGTAAAGGATTTATCTGTATAGACCGTGATAACGACCGGAATAATCAATCCCTGCTTGTCGGCGGTTTTGGCGTTGAACTGTTTACAAAATTCCATAATATTAACGCCTTTTTGACCCAGAGCGGGGCCTACCGGCGGAGAAGGATTAGCTTGTCCTCCGGGAATCTGCAGCTTGATATAACCTTCTACTTTCTTTGCCATTTTTCTACCTTAATTATTTCTCTAATTCTGCTTGAGCAAAGTCAATTTCGACGGGAGTTTTACGCCCGAAAATCGAAACCATGACTTTTATTTTCATTTTTTCTTCGTTAACTTCTTCAACAATTCCCGAAAAATTATTAAACGGACCGTCGATTATTTTGACGTAATCTCCGGCTCTGAATAAAGTTTCGGTGCGTTCGGTATCCTCGTCTTTCGAAATTCTGCCAACAATTCTTTTTACCTCGTCGGGTTGCAGAGGAATCGGAGTTTTTTGCGAACCCAGAAAACCCATCACAGACGGGGTGTTCAATATAAAGTCCTTAACTTTAGCGTCCAGGTCGGCGCACAAAAGTATGTAGCCGGGGAAGAAATTCTTCTTTTTCGTTTTCTTCTTGCCGTCTTTTACTTCAAAAACTTTTTCAGTCGGAACCAGAACTTCATGAATGCGGGCTCTTAAATATTCATTATCCTCGAGCTCGTTTTCAATCAAGGTTTTTACCTTGTTTTCGTGTCCCGAAAAAGTTCTGACTACATACCATTTGCCTAACTGGGTATCCAATTCTAGAAGATTCCTTTTAATATTTGATTAAGAGACATATCGATAGCATACGTAAAGAGTGCTAAAATCAAGCATACAACAACCACAACTACGGTAGAATCTTTCAATTCTTCTTTTGTCGGCCAGGTGACCTTTTTCATCTCCTTGACGACATCATTAACAAAATTGATAATTTTTTCTTTCATAATCGCACACTTTTATGGCTAGCACGTCAGGAGGGACTCGAACCCCCAGCCTGCGGTTTTGGAGACCGCTGCTCTGCCAATTGAGCTACTGACGTATTATTTAGTTTCCTTAAATATTACGTGTTTTCTAACAACCGGGTCGTATTTTTTGTATTCTACGCGGCCAGGGTGATTTCTTTTATTTTTTGTTGTCGTATAACGATAACCGGTTCCAGCAGAGCTTTCCAATACAATGATTTGTCTGATATTTTTTGCTTTGGCCATTTTATTTTGCTTCTGTTTATTTTTTAATATTTTTAACGCAAAAAAGCAGCGGTTTTTACTTTTGAGCTGATGACCGGGATTGAACCGGTGACCTCTTCCTTACCAAGGAAGTGCTCTACCAACTGAGCTACATCAGCATTTCTAATTACGCATTGACTCCGGCTGAACTGTTTTTCCGCATGAGCCGGAATGCTCTACCTCCGTCAGTCGACGGATGAGCTCCATCAGCATTTCAATTAATGCATATAATTCCGGTTGAAATCCGGTCTGTTTCCGTCAACCGATATAAGAAAAAATCAGAGAGCGGGAGACGGGACTCGAACCCGCGACCAACAGCTTGGAAGGCTGTGACTCTACCAACTGAGTTACTCCCGCATTCAAACAGAAAAGGTAATTTTTTCGTTTGAACGATTTCTTCCGAAAAACCGGATAGAAAAATCAATATTTAATGAACAGCTGAAATTGCAAAAAAAATCCCGATATTTAATACCGAGTTTTAAGTAGTGGGCGGCGAGGGATTCGAACCCCCAAAGGCATTCGCCAACGGATTTACAGTCCGCCCCGGCTCTCCAACTCCGGCGTCCGCCCAGATATATCTATCCACATAAAGTCAAAAAGCGAGCATCAAATATAGAACGCTTTTAAATAAAATGCAATATACAGATAGATTTTTCTGCTATTTTAAGTACTATATCAAATAAGAATTACAAATTTATAAAATTTTTTTAAAAAAATCGCTAAATTTACATCTACAAATCAATTCTTAGGTATGATTATGAAAATTACAATCCTCGGCTGCGGCAATATGGGCTTGACTTATGCCCGCGCATTCTTACAGTATCACAAAACTAGTTTTGAAGACCTGACTTTAATCGCAAAGGACGATAAACATGCGGCTGATTTGAATTTAATGAAGCTCGGAAAAGTAATCGTCGGAATTTCGCCCGAGTCGTTGCAGTGCGACGTTTTGATACTTGCAGTAAAACCGCAGGATTTTATCGATGTCGCCCGTTCTCTCAAAGGGAAGATACCTCCGGAAACTCTTGTAATATCGATTCTTGCCGGCGTAAAATTATATACTCTCAAAGAAAAACTCGAACATAAATATATTGTACGCGCAATGCCCAATATGCCGGCTCAATTCGGAATGGGGATTACCGTATACATCCCTTCTTCGGACGCGAATGTACATCATCTTTCGACTGTAGAAAACCTGCTGAATACAACCGGAAGAACTTTCATGATTGAGAATGAAGATTTAATGGACGGAGTTACGGCGCTCAGCGGCAGCGGGCCGGCTTATTTCTATTATATAGTTAAAATCATGACCGAAACCGCCCAAAAAATGGGTTTTGACGAAAGCCTTGCAAATTTGCTCGTCATGCACACGATGCACGGAGCTTTTCACGTTATGAACAATTCGGATACAGAGCTGGACAAGCTTATAAGTAAAGTCGCTTCTAAAGGAGGAACCACCGAAGCGGCTTTAAAGACAATGAAGGATAATAAATTCGACGAGATTTTTGCAAACGCAATACTTAATGCCGAAAAACGCTCGAAAGAACTTTCGGAATTGAACGGGAAATAAGCTCAAATCGAAGCTTATTTCCCTTCACAAAAAATTATTTTTCTATCAGTTGTTTGTTCTTGTAATACTGAAAAAGTTTATAGTTAATACTGTCGCTCAGCGCTTTAAAACTTGCCTCGATAATATTTGTAGAAACTCCCACCGTTCCCCAGGCATCCTTACCGTCGCTCGATTCAATCATTACTCTTACCTTAGCCGCAGTTCCTTCTTTTTCGTCCAGAACTCTTACCTTATAATCGACCAATTTAATATTGGCAACTTCCGGATAGAATCTGGTAAGCGCTTTACGGAGAGCTTTGTCGAGAGCGTTAACGGGACCGTCGCCGTCCGAAGCCGTATGCTCGATTTCCCCGTTCACTTCTATTTTAAGAACCGCTTCGGCATTCGAATGTCCTTCTTCATCGTAAAAAACATTTACCTTGGAATCAAGAACTTTGAAGAATGGCGAAAATTCATTGGTTTCGGACCTGAGCAACAGTTCGAATGATGCTTCCGCCCCGTCGAACTGGTATCCGTTATATTCGAGCGATTTTATGTGATTAACAATTTTTTTACTCAGTTCTTTATTGCCTCCGATATCCACTCCGACTTCTTTGGCTTTATAACGGACGTTGCTTTGTCCCGACAAATCCGAAACGAGCACACGTTGTTTATTGCCAACCAATTCCGGCTCGATATGCTCGTACATTCTGCTTTCTTTCATTACAGCGCTTACGTGAACGCCTCCTTTGTGCGCAAAGGCGGATTTGCCCGTAAATGCAGCCCTTGTATTCGGATGCAGATTCATTATTTCGTAGACGTAATTCGAAACCGAAGTCAGGCTGGAAAGTTTTGATTTTTGATTGGTTTCATAATTCATTTTCAAAATTAAATTCGGAATAATACTGCACAGATTAGCGTTGCCGCAACGCTCGCCCAATCCGTTGATGGTTCCCTGCACATGACGCGCGCCGGCTCTTACAGCCGCCAACGAATTTGCCACCGCTAGCTCGGAATCGTTGTGAGTATGGATGCCGATTATAACGTCAAATTTATCTTTAACGGTTTTCGTAATTTCATATACTTCTTCCGGAAGCGTGCCGCCGTTGGTGTCGCATAATACCAGCGTATCGGCGCCTCCTTTTACAGCCGCATCGAGCATCTTGAGCGCGAATTCAGGGTCGTCTTTATAGCCGTCGAAAAAGTGCTCTGCGTCGAATATTACCCTTCTACCGCGCTCTTTTAAATATTTGACCGATTTGTAGATCAATTCTTCGTTTTCGGCGTCGGTCAATCCGAGACCCTTTTGAGAATGAAGTTTCCAGGTTTTTCCAAAGATCGTAATAATCGGCGTTTCAGAATTGATAAGAGTATTCAAATTGTAATCGGATTCAACGTCTTTAACTGACCTGGCTGTGGAACCGAAGGCGCATAATTTGGCGTGATTAAGATTTAGTTCTTTCGCTTTTTTGAAGAATTCTTCGTCTTTGGGATTGCTTCCGGGCCAGCCGCCTTCAATAATATCGATTCCGAATTCGTCGAGCTTTTTTGCAATCAAAAGTTTATCCTGAACCGAGAGGTTAACCCCTTCGCCCTGGGTTCCGTCGCGTAGTGTTGTATCAAATATTTCTACTAACATAATTTCTTCCTCTAAATTAAATCATATTATTTTTACGGGCATATTCGAATATATTTCCCGCTTCGATGATCGGTAATATATCGCCCAGCGGTCTCAGCCTGTAGGATTCGTTTTTTGTCAAATTTCGCAGTATATTTTCGTTCAGGTCGAGTTCAAGCTCGTCTCCGGTTTCTATTTTATCGTTGAGTTTATCGGAAGTTTCATAAGGCACAACGAACCCCCCGTCAACGCAATTGCGATAAAATATTCGGGCATACGATTCGGCTACGATCGCTTTTGCTCCGGCAACCTGAAGAGCAAAGGGAGCGTGTTCGCGCGACGAACCGCATCCGAAATTCGAACCTCCGATTATAATCTGATACTTTGTTTGATATTGACCTTCCTCAACGAAAGGAATGCCGCCTCCGGGCAAGCCGGACTGAGCCAAAGGCACGCCCGAAAGGGCAAATCTACCGTAATTTTTGGATTCTTCCGGGTCGCTTAAACTGTAGACCAGATGCTCGGCGGGAATAATCTGGTCTGTGTCGATATTGTCTCCAAGCACAAATGCTCTGCCTTTAATTATTTTTTCCATTTTATATTCTCTGCAATTTTTTTTATAAAAATTCTCTCGGGTCTGTAATTACGCCGGTAACGGCGGAAGCCGCCACGGTTAAAGGCGACGCCAGATAGACTTCGGATTTTTTGCTGCCCATTCTGCCGGGGAAATTTCTGTTGGTAGTCGAAATAACGACTTCGCCGTCTGCAGCCCTTCCCACAGTGTCTGCCGGACCGCCCAGGCAGGCGGCGCACGACGATTGGGCTATTACACATCCTGCTTTTTCAAAAATTTCTTTCAATGTAATTCCATTAATGGTTTCCACTTCTAGCTGTTGTGCCACATAAGTGCTGCCGGGTACGACGAAAGTCGGCGTTTTGACTTCGTTACCGAAAATAATTTTAGCGGCGTTATAGAAATCCGTTAACTTACCGCCCGTGCATGAGCCGATATAACATTTTGTCAATTTTCTGCCCGCGACGTTTCGAACTGTATCTCTATTATCGGGACTATGCGGTTTTGCAACCAGCGGTTCAATTTCATTTACATTGTAATGATATATATCGCGGTATTTTGCGTCGGGATCGCTTTCGAAAATTTCGTACGGTTTGTTCGTTCTTTCTCTGACGTATTTTTCAGTTACTTCGTCGGCTTTAATGATTCCGTTCATGGCTCCGGCTTCGATTGCCATATTAGTCAAAGTCATTCTTTCGTCCATCTGCATTGAAAAGATAGCCTCGCCGTCGAATTCCAATGCTCTGTAAGTGCCGCCGTCGGTTGTTATGTCTCCGAGGATCATCAAAATAAGATCTTTAGCCGTCAGGTAGTCCGGCATACTGCCTTCGAAAATAAACTTGAGCGATTCGGGCACTTTTTCCCAAATTTTACCCGTACCCAGAATAAATGCGGCGTCGGTATTTCCAACTCCAGTCGAAAACATTCCGAAGGCGCCGGATGTGCACGTATGCGAATCCGTTCCGAATAATACCGTTCCGGGAAGATTATATCCTTCTTCGGCAAGCGCTATGTGGCATACTCCTTTATAACGGTCGGTGCCGACGTCGTAATAATTCGGCACGTTGTATTCGTTTGCAAATTCTCTCAGAATATTTACGTTACGGTTAGCCTGAGGATTTTTCGTAAAAATATAATGGTCGGGAAAGATGACCAGTTTTTCTTTATCCCAAATTTTTGCTTTATCGCCGAATTCTCTTTTCCAAATATCGATAGTCGGCGGTCCGCATACATCGTGAGTCATCAGTACATCCACATTGAGCCATATGCTTTCGCCGGGTTCAACTCTTTTTTTACCGGCGGATTTAGCCATAATTTTTTCGGTTATAGTCATGCCCATAATTTATTTCCTTATTAAATTACTTCTGAAATTGATTCGTTATTTTTAGGTGAAGTCTGATTCATATATTTTTCTTTTTGATTCAGCGCGCTCAAATAAGCTTTTGCGCTCGCTTCGATTATATCGGTCGAAACACCTCTTCCCATAAAGGATTTATTTCCGCTGCGTATTCTTATAATAACTTCGCCCATAGCTTCCCGTCCCGAAGTAACCGAGCGCACCTGGTAGGATTCCACTTCGGAATTTATAGAAAGAGCGCGTTCAATAGCATTGAAAACCGCGTCTACCGGACCGTCGCCTGTTGCCGATTCCGAATAAATTTCGCCATTATAATTAATTTTTACTACCGCATTCGGGATAAGATTGGAACCGGCATTAACCTGAATATACTCGAGTTCATATATGTCGTTATCTTTTTGTATTTCGTCTCCCATCAGCATTCGGAGATCGTCGTCAAAAACTTCTTTCTTTTTGTCAGCCAATTCGGTAAAGGCTTTGTAGATATTCTGGAGTTCTTCGTCGGTCACTTTATAGCCGAGTTCCTGAAGGCGTACTTTTAGACCGTGCCTTCCGGAATGTCTGCCCAGCACAATATTATTTTTCGGGATACCGACGCTTTCGGGTGTCATAATTTCGTAAGTTTCGCGGCTTTTGAGAACGCCGTCCTGATGAATTCCTGATTCGTGCGCAAAGGCGTTTTCTCCCACTATTGCTTTATTGCGCTGCACAAGCAGCCCGGTAAAAGCCGAAACCATTTTGCTCGTATTGTAAATTTCTTTCGTATTAATTTCGGTGTAAAAATTAAGCAGGTCTTTCCTTACGTTAAGAGCCATTACGAACTCTTCCAGCGAAGCGTTGCCGGCTCTTTCGCCTATTCCGTTTATAGTGCATTCAACCTGTCGCGCGCCGCTTTGAACTGCGGCGATTGAATTTGCTACTGCAAGTCCCAAATCATTATGGCAGTGAACGCTTATTATCGCTTTATTAATATTTTTTACTCTTTTTTTCAATTCGGCTATTTTTGCTGCAAATTCGAACGGCAGCGTATAGCCTGTTGTGTCAGGAATATTAACCGTAGTGGCTCCTGCTTCGATTGCCGCTTCGATTACTTCGGCGAGATAACCGATATCGGTTCTGCCTGCGTCTTCAGCGGAAAATTCAACGTCCTCGGTAAAAGTTTTGGCGTACGCCACCGCGTCGTACGACATTTTAATTATTGTCTTCCGTTTCTCTTCCAGTGTTTTTCCGTAACGTTCGTGTCCGAATTTTCCTAGAATATGATAGTCGGAAGTGCTCGAAAAAGTATGAATTCTTTTCCGCGGAGCTGAAGCCAGCGCATCTGCCGCAGCTTTAATGTCTTTTTCGTTTGCGCGGGACAAGGCAGCGATAATGCAATCGACCTCTTCGGCAATCCGTTTTACGGCTTCGAATTGCGCCGGCGACGAAATCGGAAATCCCGCTTCGATTACGTCAACATTTAGTTTAGCGAGCTGATGCGCAATTTCTACTTTCTCATGGACGTTCAACGACGCGCCAGGCGACTGTTCGCCGTCTCTTAATGTTGTATCGAATATCAGTATTTTATTGTCGTTCATGTTGTTTCTCCGCTAATATCTTTTTCATAATGTAAAAACATTGATAGCCTGAGTAGCCACAATCTTTTCAAATTCTTCTATAATCAAGTTGGTCATCTCTTCAGTAGTAACGAGTTTATTTCCTTCTTTAAAGATGTCTCTTGTTCTGTATCCTTTCGACAGAACGTTTTCGATCGAATTTTCGATAATCTCCGAAGCTTTGTCCATCTGGAAAGAATATTTTAGCATCATGGCAGCCGACGAAATTGCCGCTATCGGATTGGCGACTCCTTTTCCCGCAATGTCCGGAGCGCTGCCGTGAACGGGCTCGTATAACGCATATTTGGTCCCGAGGCTTGCCGACGGTAACATTCCCAAACTTCCGGTTATCATTGCGGCTATATCGCTCAAAATATCTCCGAACAGATTCGAAGTCAAAATAACGTCGAATTGCTTCGGGTCTCTTACAATTTGCATTGCGGCATTGTCGACATACATATGATTCAACTGAACGTCCTGATACTCCTTGTGGACGTCCATTACTACTTTTCTCCAGAATTGCGACACTTCCAGAACGTTGGCTTTGTCGACGGAAGTGACTTTTTTATTGCGTTGTCTTGCAAGTTCAAACGCTTTACGCGCGATTCTCTCGACTTCCCCTTTTGTATAAACCATCGTATTGAAGCCTTTCTCGTCGTCATAACCGCGAGGTTCGCCGAAATAGATACCGCCGGTAAGCTCCCTTAGTATCAGTACGTCGGTTCCTTTAAGAACTTCGGCTCTAAGCGATGAATTCTCGAGCATTGAGTTATAAATTCTCGCAGGCCTTAAATTTGCAAACAAGCCCAGGGCTTTCCTCAATTTGAGCAATGCCGCTTCGGGTTTAAGATGATGCTCGAGATTTTCCCATTCAGGGCCTCCTACGGCTCCAAGAAAAACAACATCGGAGCTGTAACATACATCGAGAGTTTCATCGGTCAGCGGAGTTTTGAATTTGTCGTAAGAAGACCCGCCGATTAACGCCATCTTAAATTCAAATTCCGTGTTAAATTTTTCTCCGGCGGCTTTAAGTACTTTAACGGCTGAGTTAACGACTTCGGGACCGATGCCGTCGCCCGGCAATAATGCTATC
Organism: Melioribacter sp. Ez-97; assembly: GCF_051488665.1. Lineage (NCBI taxonomy): Bacteria > Pseudomonadati > Ignavibacteriota > Ignavibacteria > Ignavibacteriales > Melioribacteraceae > Melioribacter > Melioribacter sp. Ez-97. The sequence continues at coordinate 377,925 of NZ_JBPSEG010000002.1, forward strand.
CGATACATATATTTCCCCTTTAATTTTTTTTGAGCCAGCTCATCATGCTGCGTAATTTGGCTCCTACTTTTTCAATTGGATGTTCCTGGTTTTCTTTTCTCAATTTATTTAAAGTCGGTTGACCTTTCTTATTTTCTTCAATCCACTCCTCGGCAAATTTGCCGGTTTGAATTTCGTTCAAAATTTCTTTCATAACTTTTTTCGTATCGCTGTTAATTACTCTTGAGCCTCTTGTCATGCCTCCGTATTCGGCTGTGTCGCTTACCGAATAGTTCATACGCGTGAGGCCTCCTTCGTAGTAAAGGTCTACAATCAATTTAAGTTCGTGCATACACTCGAAATAAGCCAGTTCGGCGGGATAACCAGCTTCGACCAAAGTTTCAAATCCTGCTTTGATCAGCTCTGCCGATCCGCCGCAGAGTACGGCTTGTTCTCCGAACAAATCGGTTTCGGTTTCATCTTTGAAAGTAGTTTCGATAACGCCGGCACGAGTGCCGCCGATTCCTTTTGCCCACGCCAGGGCTTTATCGCGCGCCTGTCCGGAAAAGTCCTGATGAATTGCAATCAAACAAGGAGTGCCGCTTCCTTCCTGAAAAGTACGGCGCACAAGGTGTCCCGGTCCTTTCGGAGCGATCATTATAACATCGACATTTTCCGGAGGAACTATCTGTTTGTAATGAATATTAAAACCGTGAGCAAAAGCAAGAGTTTTGCCTTCGGTCAGATGAGGTTTAATCTGGTTTTCATAGACTTCCTTTTGATTCTGGTCCGGAAGTAAAATCATAATAATGTCCGCCCAGTTAGCGGCTTCGTCGACCGTAAAGACTTTGAGACCGGCTTCTTCGGCTTCTTTCCATCTCGAAGAAGATTTTCTCAAACCGATTGCCACATCCATTCCGCTGTCTTTAAGATTGAGAGCATGAGCGTGTCCCTGACTGCCGTATCCCATAACGGCAATTTTTTTCCCTTTTAACAAATCCAGATTTGCGTCCTGGTCGTAATAGACTTTCATTTTTTGTCTCCGTTAATTTTTTTATTGTCGTCTTCTTTTTCTTTGGGAAGTTTTCTAAATTGTTCGCCGCGCCTTAAAACTACGGTTCCCGAACGCGCAATCTCTTTAATTCCAAACGGCTCGAGAACATTAATTGCAGCGTCGATCTTTTCAGGCGGGCCGGTAATTTCAAGCATAATCGTTTTGTTATTAATATCGACTACATTACCCCTGAATATTTCACAGATATCGATAATTTCAGAACGCGTTCCTTTCTGATAGAATACCGTAATCAACATTAATTCGCGCTGCACTTTCGGTTGATGCGTCATATCGATAATTTTTATTGTGTCTATCAGTCTGTTCAGTTGCTTAACAATCTGCTCTATAACTTTGTCTTCGCCTTCAGTAACTATAGTCATTCTCGATACAGTCGGATCTTCGGTTTCGCCGATAGAAATCGAATGGATATTATAACCTTTGGCGCTGAACATTGTTACTACCCGGTTGAACGCGCCGAATTTGTTTTCTACGAGTGCTGATATTATATGCATCATTTTAGATCATCTCCTTTGGATCTAATCTGCGAATAATCATGTCGCTTATCGAAGCGCCCGCAGGAACAATCGGGAATACCATGTCTTCTTTAGCGACTTTAAATTCGACCATAACCGGACCGTCATTGTAATCGAGCATTTCCCTGAGAAGGTGTTCCACATTATGAGGACTGTCTGTCGAATATGCTTTTACTCCGAAAGCTTCAGCTACTTTTACAAAATCGGGATTGCTGTCGGAGAGGTCGGTAAAGCTGAATTTTTCGGCATGGAAAAGCTCCTGCCATTGCCGTACCATTCCGAGGAAGCTGTTATTGAGGACAATTATCTTAATCGGCAGTCTGTAATAAACGGCTGTCGCCAATTCCTGAATATTCATCTGGAATCCGCCGTCGCCGTTAATTGAAATAATGGGACGGTCTTTGATTCCAAAAGCAACGCCGATTGCAGCCGGCAGCGCAAACCCCATAGTTCCCAAACCGCCGCTGGTAATATGAGAACGCGGATGATTGAATTTATAATATTGCGCAGTCCACATTTGATTTTGACCTACGTCTGTAACTACGACGGCTTCTCCTTTGGTAAGTTCGGATAATTTTTCAATTACAAATTGAGCTCTCAGTCTGCCGTCGGACATATCGTATTCGAGCGGACAATCGTTTTTCCATTTATTAATTTGTTCCCACCATTCTTCAAGGTCGGGTTTACGGGTAATTTCGGAAGCAAGTTCCGCCATTACATGTTTAACGTCTCCCACAATCGGCAAATCGACTACGATATTTTTGTCGATGCAAGTCGGATCGATATCAACGTGAATTTTGTATGCGTTACGGGCAAACGTATCCACTTTTCCCGTTACACGATCGTCAAAGCGAGCTCCGAGTGAAATGAGCAGGTCGCAATTGTTAACAGCCTGATTTGCCCAGTAAGTGCCGTGCATTCCGAGCATACCGAGCGATTGAGGGTCTGTGCCGGGAAATGCGCCCAATCCCTGGAGCGTCATCGTAACCGGCAGATTATTCTCTTTGGCAAGGAGATACAATTCCCTGTGACCGCCCGACATAATAACTCCGCCTCCAACATAGAGCAGAGGTCTTTTTGCTTTTTGAAGCATCATGGCGGCTTTCTTAATCTGATTCTGATGTCCGTATACTTTCGGCTTGTAGCCTTTAAGATCTATTTTATCGGGGTAATTAAATTCAGTTATGTTGTTGATAACGTTTTTGGGTAAATCGACCACAACCGGTCCGGGTCTGCCGGTCGAAGCGATATAAAACGCCTGCCGTATAGTAGGCGCCAATTCAGAAATATCTCTTACAAGAAAATTATGTTTTGTTATCGGTCTGGTTATTCCGCAAATGTCGGCTTCCTGAAAAGCGTCGTTGCCGATCAAATGCGTTGGCACCTGTCCGGTAAAAACGACTATCGGCACCGAATCCATATAAGCGTCCGTAATACCGGTAACCGTATTGGTTGCGCCTGGTCCCGAAGTTACGAGAACGACTCCGACTTTGCCCGTTGCTTTTGCATAACCTTCAGCCATATGAGTTGCGCCCTGCTCGTGACGCACAAGAATATGTTTCAAAAAGTCGATATCATAGAGTCTTTCGTAGATAGGCAAAACCGCGCCGCCGGGATATCCGAAGATATATTCAACGCCTTCCCTTTTAAGGCATTCGAAGAAGATATCAGCCCCGGACATTTTATTTTTTTTGTTATTCATAATTACCCCTTTCATTGATTTTCTTTTATACTTAAAATGGCGCCGGTATTGGCGGAAGTAACCATTTTGGAATAGCGCGCCAAATAACCTTTTTTAATTTTCGGTTCGAACGGAGGAAGCTCAGCCAGTCTTCTTTCGATTTCCTCCTGACTTAATTCCACTTCCAATTTATAATTAGGTATATCAATTGAAATAATATCGCCGTTTCTCAACGCCGCAATAGGACCTCTTACGGCGGCTTCCGGCGATACATGTCCGATACAAGCTCCTCTGGTGCCTCCCGAGAACCTTCCGTCGGTTATCAAAGCTACTTTATCTCCCAAACCCATTCCCATAATTTCGCTTGTAGGCGCAAGCATTTCGGGCATTCCCGGTCCGCCTTTGGGACCTTCGTATCTGATAACAACAACGTCGCCCGCTTTAAGTTTTCCGTTTCTTATTCCTTCCAGAGCTTCGTCCTGCGAGTCGAATATAACCGCCGGTCCGCGATGAACCAGCATTTTAGGGTCGACTGCGCCGGTTTTTACAACCGAACCGTTAGGAGCCAGATTGCCGAACAGCACAGCCAGTCCGCCTGTTTTGCTGAACGGATTGTCGACTGTTCTGATAACATTGCCGTCTTTAATTTCGGCTTCTGCGATATTCTCGCCGAGAGTTTTTCCAGTAACCGTTGGAGAATCGAGGTAAAGCAGTCCGTCTATTTTCGAAATTTCTTTCAATATTGCAGATATTCCGCCGGCCCTATCCACATCTTCCATATGCACGCTTTTTGTCGCAGGCGATACTTTGCAAATATAAGGCACTCTTTGAGCCAGTTTATTCAATTCATCGAGTTCAAAATCGATTTCCGCTTCGTTGGCGATAGCCAGGGTGTGCAATACGGTATTTGTGCTTCCTCCCATTGCCATATCCAATGCAAAAGCATTAAGAATCGATTTCTTGTTTATAATGTCTCTCGGTTTCAAATCTTTATTTATCAGATCGATGATTTTAGAGGCGGCCTGTTTTGCAAGTTCATGTCTTTTGGGATCGACGGCAAGGATCGAACCGTTGCCGGGCAAAGCGATTCCGAGCGCTTCCATAAGGCAGTTCATGGAGTTGGCGGTAAACATACCGCTGCAAGAGCCGCATGTGGGGCATGCAAAATTTTCCAGTTCTTTCAATTTGTCGTCGTTAATTTCGCCCGTTGAATATTTGCCGACGCCTTCAAAAACCGAAATCAAATCGACCACGTCGCCCGAAGGAGTGTAACCGGCTTTCATCGGACCGCCGGATATAAAAATTGTCGGGATATTGAGTCTAACTGCAGCCATCAGCATACCGGGCACAATTTTGTCGCAATTCGGAATGCAGATCAATCCGTCGAGACGATGAGCTTCGGCAACAGTCTCAACGCTGTCGGCAATTAATTCCCTGCTTGCGAGCGAATAACGCATTCCTATATGCCCCATTGCAATGCCGTCGTCAACGCCGATCGTATTGAATTCAAAGGGAACTCCGCCCGCTTTGCGCACCTCCTCTTTTACTATTCTCCCGAATTCCTGAAGGTGTACGTGTCCGGGAATTAAATCGATATAAGAATTGCACACGCCGATGAACGGCTTATTAAAATCCTCGTCTGATTTGATAACGCCGGTGGCTTTCAATAAACTTCTGTGCGGCGCTTTGTCGAAACCTTTTTTGATTAAATCGGATCTCATCTCAATCCTCTAACTTTTAATAAAATATAACTTTAGATATACCTTTAGGGGTTTAGTCAATCCCTAAATTATCTTAAAAATTATATTATGTTATTGTTAGGGATTGACTAATATTATTACCCTAGTATAATCACTAGGCTAATAATATTGATAATAATTAGATTAATAATCCCTAGAAGGTTAGTATCTAAAGATGAGTTAAAAGAAACACTAAGGCTGTTGATAGCGTGTGCTTTTGGCCCGCCGGATATTTGATTGGTTGTAATATGTTTATTATGTTCAGCCATAACTCGAATGCAATTATACGCGTTAATTAATTCGATGTCAAGTTTTTTTTGAAAAAATATTGTATAATTATTCATCACCGTGCATATCATCATACCGTACGTCTATTTTTTGGAATAATGATTCAAGAAAGTTATTTTTGCATTCAATCATTTAACGAGAAAAAAAATGAAACAAAAAATCGCTCTAATCGGTTTCGGCACGGTAGCGCAGGGACTGTGCGAAATACTAATAAACAAGAAAAACGAACTTGCAAAGAAGTACAACTACCGATACGAAATAGTTGCGGTAAGTGATCTCCGATTCGGCGTTGTCTATAATCCGGAAGGACTCAACCTGAAAAGGTTGTTGAAGGAAGTAAAAGAAAAAGGAAAATTTATTAAAGACAGGATTGATTGGAATCCCGTTGAGATGATTGAGAAGTCGAATTCCGACGTCGTTTGCGAACTTGCGTATACTAATTTGAAAGACGGACAACCTGCAATTAAACATTGCGAAACGGCATTCAAAAACAAGAAACACGTAGTTACAAGCAATAAAGGACCTGCCGCGCTTGCTTATCGAAGACTAAAACGGCTTGCCGATAAAAACGGCGTGCGTTTTATGATCGAAGGCACTGTATTAAGCGGCACCCCGGTAATTAACCTGGCGAATGGTCCGCTGGCGGGCAATACAATTAAAGCTTTCAAAGGAATCTTAAACGGAACTACGAATTACATCCTTACACGGATGGAAGACGGCATGAGTTACGAAGACGCTCTTAAAGAAGCGCAAGAACTTGGTTACGCCGAAGCCGATCCGACTAACGACGTTCAGGGCTACGACGCCAGGGCAAAGGTAACCATACTTGCCAACGTACTGATGAACGTTAAACTCGATATCAACCAAGTAAAATGCAAGGGCATTACAAAAATAACCCGGGAAGACATTTTAGAAGCGAAGAAGAAAAACGCCCGATGGAAACTAATCGGCTCGATTGAAATAAAGAAAGATAAAATCAAAGCGTATGTCAAACCCGAACTCGTGCCAATGACTCACCCTCTGGCAGGAGTTATGGGTTCCGTTAACGCGCTTACAATAACCACAGATTTAATGGGGGACGTTACAATCGTGGGAAAAGGCGCAGGCAAAATTGAAACCGGATTTTCGATTTTAACGGATCTTCTCGCTATAGCTAAGAATTCTTAGCAAATATTAAAATTATTATCTATAACTATGTCCGAACGGCGTGAGAGATAACGACGCAAGTTTCAAATGCTGCTTGGCGAACGGAATGCCGATTATAGTTATAGCGCATAGGATGGCAAAAATAAAATGCGTTATAGAAATTACAATACCGCCCGTAACAATCCAGAGTAAATTCATAAAAGTCGAGACGCACCCGCTTCCCCTCTCGGTTTGAACAACTTCTTTACCGAACGGGAGTAATGCAAGGAAAGATAGTTTTATTGCCTGTATTCCGAACGGGATTCCGATAATTGTAATGCACAACAATAATCCGGCGATTAAATACTCAATAAAGAGGACTACTCCGCCGCCTATTACAATCCACAAAAGATTTCCGATTAATCTCATGAAAAATATGTTTCCGTCTTTTTGGATTGTTAGACGCAGCGTGAGGAATTTTGTTTTGAAGTGTAATTAAAATATTTGGTGGAGGTGCGGGGAGTCGAACCCCGGTCCGAAGCTACATTTCAGTGAACGTCTACACACATAGTCTGTCTTGGTTTTGTCTCGTTCCGGTCGGATTGACAGACAAATCCTCCCGAAACCAGTCCGTTAGAATTTCGCCTTACCTGCACGGACACTCGGCTCGGCTATCGCACCTGAGCGACGTTCTGTCAAATCCCGGTGCGAGAGGATTTGAAGAACGGCTGCCTTATTTTAATTAGGCAGCTAAAGCGTAATTATATTCGCCATTTACTTTTTTTACCGTCGTTTTACGTGTCTACGGCAACACGGTGTGCAGTTCAAAGAACTTATAGCTCCGTCGAAGCCAATATCACCCCCATAAATTATTTTTTCCAGATAATTTCCGGGGCGCCGTCAATTTGATTAGAATATCGAGCCAGAACAAACAATAAATCGGAAAGACGATTCAAATATACTAAAACCGCGCTATCCATTTCAACACCCTTCATCAGAGCGGCTGTTTCGCGCTCCGCTCTTCTGCATACCGTCCTGGCATAGTGCAACAGAGCTCCCGCTTTACCGCCACCGGGTAAAATGAAATTTTTCAGCGCCGGCAAGCGCTCTTCAAATTTGTCAATCAATCTTTCCAGACGCTCCGCATTCGCAATATTAATCCGGTCAATTTTAACATTTGAATTTGCGGGGGCAGCCAGGTCGGCTCCCAATTCAAATAACTCGTCCTGTATACCGCGTAAAACTTCGATAAGTTCCGTGTTTTCAATTTCGGTAATAGCCAATCCCAAAAGAGAATTCAATTCGTCGACCGTTCCGTAAGCATTCAAGCGCGGATCGTCTTTAAATACCCTTTCGCCTCCCAATAAAGAAGTCGTGCCTTTATCGCCGGTTTTAGTATAAATCTTCATAGGTCAATCAAAATTCCGAATCGCAATTTCAAATTCTTTCCCTTCATAAGAGATATAAAGAGGATTACCGTCCAAATATTTTTTCTTAACAACCGCGAGTCCGTATAATTCGCCGTCCACGTTTATGCCGCTGGTAATAATTCCAGCAAATTCATCTGAACTGTAGATATCGTATGATTCCACGGGTAAGTCAGCTTCGATCTTAACTCCGATCATCTTTTTCTGGACTTTATCGTACGTGTCAAGTCGAGCTATAACTTCCTGTCCGATGTAGCACCCTTTCGTAAAACTAACTTCATCAATCAATCCCACTTCGTGCGGATTAAATTCCATAGTTATTTCGTTTCTGCCAGGTATACCGTGCAGAATGCAAAAATATCTGAATGATTCTTCGTTTACAAAACCGAAATCGAAAACGCTTTTGTTTGCATTGAGATATTCCGCAAATTGTTTGTACTGATTCGATTTTACAATTATTTTGTAAAAAGATTGCCCCTTTTCAACGCTACGGAATAATAGAGTATCGAAACCCGACGTTTGAGTAACAATCAAATTGTCATCATCGAGAGAAGAAAATTCCTGTCCGAAAATCAAAGATAAATACGAAGCGCTTTGCTGCCCGGCAATTGTAATTACTTTGTAGTCGTCTGTAACGTCTTCCGTTTTTATGTCTTCGGTAATAATGTATTTATTAATCCAGCTCAGTAATTTTTTGTCCGGGTCGTTTTGTCCGATCAGCCAGAAATAATCCGTAATGTAAAGAAAATTTGTGCGGTCGATGAATCTTCCTTTATCATTCAAGAAAAGGGTTCTTATCTTCCTGCCGGGTATTAAACCTTTTACGTCGTTTGTGGAAACTCTTTGAATGAAATCGAGCGTGTCTTTTCCGCTCAGTTTAATTATATTTTCATCGAGGGATACAGCTCCCGCTCCGTAGCGGAGCAGATTATATTCTTCCTTAATATTCTTAGACATATTTGTTTTTTCCGTCTCAATATACATAAGCAGCCGTTTTTTGTTATAGATTCAGTCAATATTTGCGGAACCAACGCGGATTTACCTTGGTAACGTAAAGTTGTTTTTTTTCGTTCCAATAGAAAGGTATGGAATCCCGCACTCGAATTCTAAGCGAGTCTTCTATAAATCTGTATTCGTAATAATCGGGATATTTATCATTATTGATATTTGCAAGCGTTCTTTTATGAACGATGCCGACGTATGTTTCGAGCAAATGCGGCGGTTTACGCCAGCCGTCGATCAGGAAGAAATTATATTTCCTGTGTCCCGAAATTATTCCGTCTTCGTAGAAGAGTTCGACATATTTAATATTCTTGGGTTTCCATGTTTTGATAGACATTTTGCTGAAGCCGCCGTGAATAGGAACTTCGGCTTCCCAAATTTTCTCGAAGTTATTGTCGGCGCATTCAAATAACGTCAAATAAAAGAAAGCGGTGCCGAGTTTTGTGCTGTCGAGGTTGATAAAACTCGATTCGTAACCCTGAACGTTTTTTCTTTCAACAAATCTTTCGGATTCTTTGGAGCGTACAATAAGAGTCAAAATAAAATTCCCGCCGTCATTAAAATAGATTATAGCCGGTTTAGGGAGTCCGTAAATGGTAGACGGTTCGTTTTGCAGTATATACGTTCCGGGAGGATAATTATCCATAATATACTCGCGGAGGGCTATCGTATCGCAGGGGAATCTGTTTTTGGTTCTTTCTTTTTCCACTTCGAGATTATATTCCCTGATCTCTTTTTCCTTGCTCGAAGAGGTTGCGGCATCTCCCCCTTCTCTTTGTTCGGAAGTACATGCCGCAATAAATACCAATAATACAATCAATGATTTTACTAACTTCATTATCCTTTCATTTCCGAAAATTCTTTTAAGAAGTATGCGGAAGCAATCATACCCTTTTTAAGATTGTCGAGCGCGAAATGCTCGTTCGGAGAATGGATATTGTCGGTATCGAGTCCCAGTCCCATTAAAATTGCCGGGGCTTTCAATTGATTCATAAATTCGACGACAATCGGAATCGAGCCTCCTTCGCGCGTAAAGACCGCTTTTTTGCCGAATGCTTTCGAAACAGCTTTGGCGGCAGTTTGAACGGCTTTGTCTTCCAGCGGCACTACAACAGGGTAACCGTAATGAATCATTTTTACGTTTACCTTTACTCCCTCGGGAGCCAGACTTTTGACATATTTAGTAAAATCGGCGGCAATCTTTTTAGGGTTCTGATTGGGCACCAGCCGCATGCTTATTTTGGCAGAGGCTTTCGAAGGAATAATTGTTTTTGCCCCTTCGCCTGTAAAACCGCCGACAATACCGTTGCAGTCGAGCGTCGGTCTTACCCACAAACGTTCGAGCGTAGTATATCCTTTTTCGCCGTAGAGGGCTTTAACGCCCAATTCTTTGGCAAACTTTGCGTCGGAAAATTTCAGGCGTTTGAAATTTTCTTTTTCAGCTTTGCTTAATCTCAAAACGTCTTTGTAAAAATTAGGCACCGTAACCCTGCCGTTTTTATCGTGCAGTTTTGCAATCATCTTGGCGAGTTCGTTAACGGGATTGGCAACAGCCCCGCCGAAACTGCCCGAATGTAGGTCGGCTTTCGGACCTGTTAATTCAACTTCCATATAAAGGAGCCCGCGCAGACCGTATGTTATAGTAGGCACGCCGGGAGCGTACATGCTCGTGTCGGAAATCAATATAGTGTCGCATTTCAGAAGCTCTTTATGCTTGGAAATAAATTTGGAAAGGCTGCCGCTGCCGATCTCCTCCTCGCCTTCGATCAAAAACTTAACGTTAACCGGCGGCGCGCCGTAATTCTTAAAGAAAGCTTCGACGCTTTTGATATGAGCAAACTGTTGTCCTTTATTGTCGTTTGCTCCCCTCCCCCATAATTTTCCTTTCTCAATCTTCGGTTCGAACGGCGGAAAAGACCACTTCTCAATCGGATCGACCGGCTGCACATCGTAATGACCGTAAATTAGCACGGTGGGTTTGTCCGGAGCCCCGATCCATTGACCGTATACTATCGGGTGCTTTTCCGTACTGAATACCTCAACGTTTGTCAAACCGATATTTCTCAGTTTGTTTGCAAGAAACTCAGCGCATTTCACCATATCTTTACTGTGTTCGGGCGATGTGCTGATACTCGGAATACGCAGGTATTCTTTTAATTCGTCCAAAGAATTGTCAAAATTAGAATACAGGTATTTGATTACGTTGTCCACGACTCCTCCGGTATTTTTCTGCGAGGGGCTTAGAGCCCGTTATCTTATAAACTCAAATTTAACTTACATTAATGCGGGATTCAAGTAAATTAACAGATAAAAAATTTTTATTCTGCTTTTATTTATTGGTAAATTTGAATATCAATAAATTTCCGATAAATGATATTAACAAAATACATATTAAAAAACCATGTCGCTCCGTTTCTGTTTTCGATATTTACTCTGATAGGAATTTTCTTATTGCAGTTTTTGATGAAATTTGCCGACCGGCTGGTAGGCAAAGGATTGGGAATCTGGATAATAACAAAACTGATAATTTATAATCTTGCCTGGATGATTGTGCTTGTAGTTCCGATGTCGGTTCTGGTTGCAACATTGATGGCTTTCGGAGGAATGGCTCAGAATAACGAAATTGCGGCTCTCAAAGCCACTGGCATGAGTCTCTACAAAATGATACTTCCGCCGCTGGGCGCCTCGTTATTATTGGCTTTGTTCCTTATCTATTTCAATAATAATATTTATCCGGACGCGAATCATGCAGCGAGACTATTGATGGAAGATATTTCACGCCAGAAGCCGACTCTATCGCTTTCCCCCGGAGTATTTTCGCAGGACGTGCCGAACTATTCTATCCTTGCACGTGAAATCGACCAGGAAAACAACACGTTGAAAAACATAACAATCTACGATTATTCGAATCCTCCTTCGATTAATGTTGTAACCGCCAAATCGGGAGTTATTTATCTTTCACCGAATCAGAAAAAATTAATAATGGATTTGAATGAAGGGGAAATACACGAATTCAACAATTCCAATTGGAATCAATACAGACGGCTCCGTTTCAGCAGGCACAAAATAGCAATGCCGGCGGAGCAATTCACATTCGAACAATCCACGCCGGGCGGACCTCGCGGCGACCGCGAGCTCGGCGCTCCGCAAATGCTTGCGATCGTAGACAGTCTTCAGAAGATCAGAGAAAGATATTTATCCGAAATGGAGACCGCAATCTCCAAGATTACATATAACGAATCGCCGATTGTTACTGAAAAAGGCGCCGATAAAATTTATGACAGAGTAAAACAGAGATTGAACAACCACAAAAATATTTTGAGAAACATTCTTAACCGACTCGAATACAATAAAAAAGAAATTAACCGTTATTGGGTCGAGATACATAAAAAGTATGCGCTGCCGTTTGCATGTATCGTTTTTATTTTAATCGGGGCTCCGCTCGGTACAATGACGCGTAAGGGCGGTTTTGGAATGGCGGCGGGCATAAGCCTTGTATTCTTTTTGATTTACTGGACGTTTTTAATCGGAGGCGAAAAGCTTTCCGATCGCGGTTTGTTGTCCCCTTTCTGGGGAATTTGGAGCGCAAATATTTTGCTCGGAATTTTAGGTATTATACTCACTATCAAAAGCGCAAGAGAAAGAATCGAATTGAAGTTCGACTTCATAAATAAAGTATTGCCCAAATCCTGGAAATATAACCCGGATGAAAATGAAAATTCTTGATCGTTATCTGATTAAACAATTTTTGCAGTCCGTATTGTTCGGACTGATTACTTTTACGGTGATTTTCGTAATCATCGACATGATGGAAAAACTCGGGGATTTTATCGACCAGAATGTCGACGCGAGTATGATAGCGGAATACTACATAGTTTTCATGCCGGAAATAATACGACTAATGACGCCCGTTGCCGTTTTATTGGCGAGCTTATTTACAGCCGGTAAAATGTCGAACTTGAACGAACTTACGGCAATAAAAGCAGCCGGCATAAGTCTATACCGCTTTATGGCTCCTTTTATTATTACTTCATTTTTTATTTCGATTCTGCTGGTTTATTTCGGCGGCTACATCGTACCGATGGCTAACAAACATAAAGTTTACATTGAGCAAACCTATCTGAAAAAAGGAATAGTTTATTTCGGAAGCAATATATATTTCCAGGATACGAAGAACAGAATAGTAACTATTAATCTTTACGACGTAGCCAACGATCAGGCAAACCAAGTCAGTATTCAGGAGTTCGATCCCGCCGACAATACAAAAATCATAAAAAGGTACGACGCCTTCAGGATGAAATACGACACGCTGAAAAATCAATGGACGATGTATAACGGCATCGAAAGGGAATTCGGCGACACCTCGGAAACCGTTAGACGGTTTGCGGTCAAAGAATTCCCGGGTTTGAGCTTCAAACCTGAAGACGTAATAAAAAAGCAACGCAAGCCCGAAGAAATGTCGCTTGAAGAGCTGAAAAATTTTGCCGAAGAACAAAGGCGCACCGGAAATAATCCGATAGCCATCGAAATAGAATATCAGTCGAGAATATCATTTGCTTTTTCGTGCATTGTCGTGGTTCTTTTCGGTTTGCCGATATCCGCAAACAAAAGAAGAGGCGGATTGGCTCTCCAATTCGGAATTAATCTGTTGATCACGTTTATTTATCTTGTTTTCATGAAAGTTAGTCAGGCTTTCGGAAAGAACGGTTTGTTAGACCCGTTTTTGACCGCATGGTTTGCAAATTTCGTATTCCTAACAGCGGCAATATTCAATTTAAAATACGCTTCGAAATAATTTTATTATTTCGAGGTAAGTTCGAATACGCCGTCCCAATTTTCCGGAGGAGGATTGGAAATATAGAACTCGCAGCGTTCCGCATAAACCCTCGAAGGATAATCTTTGAGTTGTTCAAACGCTCTCCGGAAATAATCGCAAGCCGATTCGAAATTTCGCATTTTATACAAAGTCAATCCCTGGAAGTAAAAATCGAGTTTTTCCAACGCAGCCTTCGCGTCGGCGTCGTCAATTGTGCTTATCAACTCATATATTTTAGTAGGCACGGATTTGCCTTTCACTCTTATAATGTCGAGTTCCCTAGCGAGAAAATGTTCTTTAATTATTTCATAAGTCGAGTCGCTGATCATAATATTCGTACCGTACGCTTTATTGGCGCCTTCGAGCCTCGAAGCCAGATTTACGTTATCGCCCAGCACAGTATAATCGAATCTTTTTGAGCCGCCGATGTTGCCCACTATTGCCTCGCCTGTATTAATTCCGATTCTTATATAAATCGGAATTTCTTCGACAGTCATCCAATTGTTTCTCAATTCGACAAGACGTTTCTGCATTTTTAAAGCGGTATTGCACGCCAGAAGAGCATGGTCTTTTATTTCTACCGGAGCGCCCCAGAAAGCCATTATCGCATCGCCCAAATATTTGTCGACCGTCCCTTTATGATCGATTATTATTTCGCTCATCTCATTAAGAAATTCATTGATATATCCGACCAGTTCTTCGGGTTGTTTTTTTTCGGAGAACGAAGTAAAGTTGGCTATATCGCAAAACATAACGGTAATTTCTTTTCTTTCGCCTCCCAGTCTCAATTTCGACGGGTTGTTCAGCAATTCCGTAACAATCTCTTTGCTTACATATTGACTGAACATATTTTTTATAACAAGATTTTGTTTGCGCTCGCTTATAAAATTATACGCTGTCGACGTAAAATAAGACAGAACAATCGCCAGCGAATAGCTGACCGCAGGCGCAACCAGATGATGTTCGACAAACAACAAAACCGTTCCTCTGAATACGATATATACGCTTACGGCTATTAGTGTAAAATTCAATATTTCGTTTATGACGCTGTTTTTCAGTTTTAATTTTCTTACGGAGCCGGTCATTATATACGACAGAAAAGAAAGAAGGATTATAATGAAGAAAACGGCTGCGGCGGATTGTTTGTAAAGAAAATCCCGCCATAAAATATTTTGAACAACATTTGCATGAAATTCTACGCCGTACATGATATTGCCGCCGGTTTTTCTTTCCGAGAACGCGACGGGAAGCAAATCTCTGTCTTCCGGCATAGTCGATCCGATAATTACGATTTTATCTTTGAACATTCCCGAATGCAGCAACCCGATGTCAGGGTCGTCCCAGGTGTTAATTTCGATATCAAGCGAGCGCTCGTCAGACGTTTTATATTCTTTATCGTCGAGTACGTCGATTAAATTAACTCTTTTGAATGTCGCATTGCCCCCGTAAAAATTGATCAGCATGCTTTCGTTGTCCCATTTCGGTATTTTGATATCGTCCAGAACAAAATATCCGGCTGAGTCTTCGACCAGGTAATTATTTTTCAAATCTTTGAATTTATTAATTACCGCGAAACCGAAACTCGGGAAAGATTTACCGATTACTTCCGAACGAACGTAAGGAAGGTACCTGCGATAAACGCCGTCGTTGTCCGAAGGCACCTGAACTATTCCGATTGAGCTGTCCGCTCTAAAAAATATGTTGCCCAAATTGTAATTTGTTTTAGAGATAAAACTTTTGCCGGATTGCAGCTTGCCTTCATTCGATATATCGATTTTGCCAGCAAGTATAACCCTTCCCGATCGCTTTATGGACTGAGCCATTAAAGAATCATTTGAAGGCGAGTAGGAATCAGGATTAGAAAAATTAATATCGATGCCGATAGCTTTTACTCCGGCTTTCGAAAGATTGTTAATAACGCGCGCAAAGACCGACCGAGGCCAGGGCCATCTCCTCTCCTCTTTCGGTATCTGGTCGTATGTGCTTTGGTTTATTTCCAGAAGAATGATATTCGAACTGTCTTTAATATCGAGAGCGCCTCTTTCCTGAAATCTCTTGTCGATAAGACGCAGTTCGAGGTCTTTCAACGGCGATATTTCAAAAGGCGAAACATTTGTTATCAGAAAAGTTAATACGGCGGAAAGAAACGCAATAAGAATTCCGCCCCAAAAATCTTTCTCTTTCTTTTTCTTCATTAGAAGCTGAATCTCGCGGATAAACCTGTTATCGAGTTCGTATACTTGCCGGGATAATGGAAAAATCTTGCCTGTAATCCGACGAATAAATTTGCAATCAAATTATAATCCGCCAGCAGCTCCACATAATGCCGCTTGAAATCGCCGAAGCTGGGATTATAAGAAAACGTAAACTGCAGGCGGTCTTCCAGCATTTTATATTTTATACGTCCCAAAAACGAAACGTAATCGTAAGTAACGCTTTGCAATTCCGTCGAGTTGAATAAAATCTGTATTAACGACGTCAGATTTCTGTTCCAAAAACTATTGACCGAAAGCGAAACGGAATTATATGTGAGATCATTTTTGAACAAAGATTCGTCTTCCCTTTTTTGATTTACAAGCGTAAAAGAAACGGAGTTTCGAACATACAGGTCGAAACTGTAAGATACGCCGAGCGAAATTCTGTTCGTCTTATCGTTAATCATATATCGATTGTAAAGGGTGTCGTTAATATCGATGCCGTTGTTCTTTTTGTATTGATTATAGGATAATGTGATACGCGGGAAATCAATTCTCGGGAAGTAAGATATCGACGTTGAAATATTGTCGAAAGACGTGGTCGCAATTTTTGTATTCTGTAAATTGTCTTCCAGTTTTTCGAGTCCCAACGATATGAACAATTGATTATCCAGAAGGCGGACGCGGTCGCTAATATTGAATCCTCTTATATCCGTTCTCAAATAATTCTGTCCGAACGACTGGAAATCGTTGCCGCGATAAATATACGAGGCTTTCAAAGTATTATAAAAATAATTAACGCTCAAATTTGTTTCGGCTGCCAGAGAAGCAAATTCCTGAGGATTCAGAGGTCCGAGGTATTCGTTAACGGTAATGAAATTTCCGAGAATATCGCGAATGGTTCTGATTTGATCGGGGTCTACGTCGATCGATTTTCCCGGTCCGAATACCGAATCGATTCTTGAATCTTCAATTTCGCCGGCGGAAATATCATTGTTGTTCATACTGAATGCGACCTGTGAATTGAACGTAATGTTTTTATTGTCGAGCGCGAACATCAAGTCGGCGCCGAATACGGCATTTTCCTTCGGGCGCGACCCGAACTCAATCGAACCCGGATCGTCTTTGCCGTGCAAATACGAGAAGCCCAACTGAAAATTCTCGCCCCTGCCGAATGACGGTCTTACAGAAAATATTTCTCTTTTGAATGTGCCCAGTTCTACCCTCCCGTACGGATTGCCGTATCTGAGTTCGTCAATCAGGATTACATTCGAGCCGAGAGGAGCATTTTCCTTTTGATAGGTTTCTAAAAGTTTACCTTCAATTCCGCGAGTAATTTCGCCGAATGAAGTTTGCAGATTAAAAAATCCTAAATTAATTTCACCGCTTATTCCTCTTACCCTCTTGCCGTTTAAAATCAAGGAAGGAAATCTCGGATAAGCGTCGCCCAAATGGATTTCAAAAATATCGCCGCCTGCAATTTTCAGACTGTAGCGATTATAAGGCTGGAGATTACTTTTTTCTTCCGACGTTACATAAAACCTTCCGTCTATATTCAATGCGCCGTAAGACGCATTAATTTTTGCATTAACATTAGAATATTGAGTGTTCGTTTCGCTTACGTTTTCAGATCTTGTTTCCGCGCTTATATTCCCCCTGTATTTAAATTGGTTCTCAAGCTGCGCCATTCTCTCGCTTGAAATTACCCGAATATTACGGACTAGTGTATGATAGATATTTCCTTCTTTGTCATAAATTTCCGCTTTAAATGAATATAAGCCTGGGTTTATTTCGATATTAGCCGTACTTAAAATAATTAAATCGCCCGCTATAAGCGCTTTTGAAGTTACGTCTTCGTTATTCAGAAATAATTTTGTTTTCTTAATATCAATCTTGTCAGACGC
Source organism: Melioribacter sp. Ez-97 (assembly GCF_051488665.1). Taxonomy (NCBI): domain Bacteria; kingdom Pseudomonadati; phylum Ignavibacteriota; class Ignavibacteria; order Ignavibacteriales; family Melioribacteraceae; genus Melioribacter; species Melioribacter sp. Ez-97. Next base: position 395,668 of record NZ_JBPSEG010000002.1, read on the forward strand.
CTTCATAAAAGACAAACTAACGAGAAAATTTTCCGGGGTGGGCTTTTCGTCCGGAGCCGGGCTTAATACCAATATTTCTTTGGATTTTTCCGACGGCGCCCTGACGGCAATTTGAAGAGGCGGCGTTCCGTCGGGAACCCCTTGAGGATAAGTTTCGACAGAACCGTCCTTCAAATAAATAATAATATAGTATTCGATATAAGGGCTTAACACCGATTCCCCCGAAATATCTGCGCTGGCGGTGTTCCCCTTGACCTCCATTTCTTTTACGATGAATTCATCCTTTCCGAACTGTCTGTAAGCAATTTCCATTGATGAGATATTGTCCGAAGAGACCAGATTGGCTGTAATATTTACAGGCGAATTCTCAACTGCCTCGCTAATCCGTACATCGGTAATATAATTACTGACCTGAGCGTAAATAAAACTCGCCGATAGAAAAAACGCTATGAAATATTTTTTATACATAAATATTACCTTATAAAATTTTTATTCTTCAGGCGCATAGTATTCTATTTCGACAGTGCCTTCGTCTGTTTCAATATAAATTTTCTTTGCATCAGCTTGCTTGGACAATTTAATTTTATTCATATCTTCCTGATTTTGACCGCGAAATTGGAAATTGCCGTCGGGTGTAATAATAACCGTATTGCCTTCATTCAATTGCCCTGTTCCGCCTTGAGGACCCCGGAAAGAAAGATCCGCCATTCCGGATTCCAGCGACATCGTAAAAGTGCTGTCTTCGTCGAATTCAAGAAATCCGTTTGTGCCGCGTATTGAAGCTACAACCGTGGGAGTAGTAAACCGGAATTCTTCGCCTTCGGACTGCTTGTTAACGTCGAAGCCAATCATGCCTCTTTGTATAAAAGCATCCTTGTTTAATTTTCTGTTTTCTGACGTTCCGTAAATATGAAGGATTGAATTTTCACGCACTCTTAAAATTCCCGAACCGTCCTTGAAAATTACAACCGCCAAAGATTTAGAACCTGTCCTCAATTCGTTGCCGTCAGAAAGAGGCAGACCGATTTTTGCTTCCCTCCATTCCGGATCTTCTTCGCTCAATCGATATGCGACGTTATTAAATACTTTTTTGATAAGGGCGATTAATTCTTTTGTTTCGTCAACAGGCTTGCGGTTGTTGTCGCCCTGCCCCGAGTTAAATCCGATAAGAAGCGGAGCTATGATTAAAAAAATCACTTTCAGTTTCATTGTAATCACCTGTTTTTAAAATCTATTGAAATGATGGACTCTCCATTTTGTTCGAGATAATCGAGCAAAGCGTTTAAGACGCTGAGATCGATTTGGTTGCCCTCGTTGTCGAAAATTTTAATCTCTTCGGGCTTTATCTCGCCGTTCAGCAATTTATTCACGAATTCCGCGCTCACTTTGTTTTGAAGAAAATTTGCAAGACGGAGCACAGCAGGGCTGGCAGGACGAACTCCGGCAGTCTCGCTGCCGGGAGCAGTTGAAGTTCTGAAAACCCTCGGCTGACTCGCCAATCTTATGACCTCTCCCGCGCCTTCAATTTTAGCCGTAACAGACACCACAATATTAGTATCCGGCAAAATTTCCCTCGTTGCGCTTTCCGTTAAATTGATTTGCGTAACGCCCTTTTCTACTTCGAGATCATCCACCAGAGGATCGCCCGAATTAAGAGCGTCTTCCGGCGTGGCGCCTGCATCCATATAATTTGCTCTGATTATATAACCGCTCGCGCCGGGTGACTGATCCCACGTTATTATTATACTTCCGACGTCCACTTCTTCATCTTCAATAGGCGACGTAATTTCAGGAGGAGTTGGATTCAGAAACGTAAAGATTCTTTCGTCTTCGGCTTGCGCTCCTGTATTTGTATCTTGCACTTTCAGGACAACCCTGACTATACCTTTCAACCTGCCGATACTGACGATGTCAGAAATTATATCTGAATTGTAATCGGAATATTCAAAAGATAAGTCGCTTTTATCCAATTCATCATTATAAAAAGTTCTGGATAAGAAAGGCTTCGTCTTGAAAGAGGCAACTTGCTCGAAATTCGAATTCTCGTCCCTTTTCCATTCAACTACTCCTTCCACGACAACTTCCGTATTTTCCGGAAAGATTGATACTCTCATAATACGAGGTTGATTGGAGATGTTTTCGTCGGGCAAAAAGGCGGCTAAGTCTATAGTAGCGAGATCCTGAAATACATCCAATTGAATCGAGACTCCCTGCTGAGCATTTAAAGTTATTGCCAGCAGAAGAGCCAGGAGAGTGGTCTTTTTCATTGCAGCTCCGATTTGTTTTACCAGCCCTAATTGAGGACAAAATAAAAGTAACTAATTATTTCGATTTCCTCAATCAAAAATTTTTAGAGCCGGTCCGGAGCGGATTTAATTTACTTTGTTTTCCTTGTCCGGATTAATAAAACCGTACTGGGGGGAAGTGTGCGCGTCGATTCTAATTTCACCGAAACGGGCTTCGAATTTTTCGATATTGTCTTTGAGCGCGCGCATTAACATTTTTGCATGCTGCGGCGTAGTAATTATTCTGGCAAGCACCTTTGCTTTCGGCGCTCCGGGCACCACTCTAGTGAAATCGATTACAAATTCCGCGGGAGAATGAGTAATTATTGCAAGGTTTGAGTATATGCCTTCGGCTTCTTTTTCGCCCAATTCGATGTTTATTTGCTGAGGTTTCTTTTCGTTTTGTTCCATTGCCGCTCCTGTTTGTAGGGGAGTTTATATTTAAGAGGAAAGAAATCCGGGGGAGAGAGCCTCCCCCGGAACAGTAATTTTATTGTCTTAACTGATCCGCTTTATTGAAAGCTTCAGCGGATTTTTCTTCGTTACCGAGATTGGCATAAACTTTACCCAATAATTCCCAAATAGTCGCTTCGTTCGGATTTTCTTCCAGGTATTTTTCAAGATAAGGGATAGCCGCCTGGAATTTTTCTTTGAATTTCGCTTCGTCTACTTCGCCTTTCTCTTCCATTTCTTCGCGTATTTGAGCTCCCCATCGAATATAGGTTACAGCCAGATTGTAAATCGCATTAGTATAATTCGGGTCGATTTCCACTGCCTTTTTGAAATGCTCTTCCGCGCCCTCGAAATCATTGGAATTTAATAAAAGGACAGCCAGGTTATATTGATAAAATTTATTTCCGGGATCTTTTTCAACGCCTTTTTTGAATGCATCGAGAGCTACGTCGAGTTTGTTAGCCGAAATGTAGGCGTTCGAAAGTCTCAACAATATTTCGTTGTCGTCGGGGAACAAATCCCTTCCTTTTTCGAGCACAGAAATTGCTTTGTCGAAATATTCGTAAGCTTTAACGCTGTCCTGCTCGTTTTTGGTTTCGTTATACGAATCGAGCAACGTGTTGCCTTTTTCCGTATAAATTTGACCGAGCATTGCGAACGCTTCCGCCGAGGATCCCATGGCGGTCAATTTTTCGAGAGGTTCGATTGCATCGTCAATTTTATTCATATTCAGGTAAGTGTATACCAGATTGATATAGCCCACCGAGGAATCGGGCTCGCAAAGAATCGAATTGTTGAACTGCTCGGCAGCCTGTTCGAAAAACATTTGCATTGTATCCTGAGCGGTCGCATTGCTGGCTTTATTGAACAGATTAACGCCTTTGTTGAAACTCGTTGCCCAATAATATTTCTTCGATTCCTCTATCTGACTTTTGAATTTGTCGCTGATTGATAAAGATTTATCGAATGCATTTAACATTTCGGGAATGTTGCCTTCTTCGCCGTAAATATATCCCAGAAGATACCAGCCTTCGTCGCTGTTCGGATTCTTTGCAATCTCTTTCTGGAGGGCTTCTTTGGCTTTTTCGTATTGTTTTTGATTAATATAAAGCTTTGCGCCTGTCAATTCCGCCGAAGCACATTGAAATGCAGTAATACCCAAAGCCATTCCCAAAATACTAAGAAAAATAAGCGCTTTTTTCATTGATACTCCTGATTTTTATCTAAAATAATACCTCGAAAAATAACCAATTTAGGATTCCTAAGTCAAGATTTTTTTCAATCCCTTAATTATTGAATCGCCTTTCCCGCTTAGCTCATTTCTTTTGCACGGCAAATTGATTTTAGAGCGTTAAAAGGATATTTTTGAAACTAAAAGAGGATAAAATGAAAACCGAAGAAATTATAAGAAACGTACCCAAAGTAATGCTTCACGACCACCTGGACGGCGGATTGAGACCACAGACGGTTGTCGATCTGGCGAAAGAAATAGGATATAAGAAATTACCCACAACCGATCCGTCGGAACTGGCGGAATGGTTCCACCGCGGCGCCAACAAAGGCAATCTTGTCGAATATCTTCAGGGTTTTGAGCATACATGCGCCGTAATGCAGACAAAGGAAGCTCTTAAAAGAGTTGCTTATGAGATGCTCGAAGATATGAAAAACGACGGCGTCTGCTACGTCGAAACTCGTTTTGCGCCGGTGTTTCATACTCAAAAAGGACTTTATTACGAAGATGTAATCGATGCGGTTCTGGAAGGATTGGAACAAGGCAAAAAAGATTTCGGCGTCGGCTACGGATTGATATTATGCGGAATGAGAAATATGAGAAACACGCTCGAAATTGCCGAGCTTGCAGTCAACTACAGGAATCAGGGTGTAGTCGGATTCGACCTTGCTGGCGAAGAAGGCGGATATCCTCCCAAAAAGCATCTCGACGCTTTTCAATACATTAAACAGAAAAATTTCAATATCACCATTCACGCAGGAGAAGCGTTCGGCAAAGAATCGATTTGGCAGGCAATTCAAATTTGCGGAGCGCACAGAATCGGTCACGCTACCCGCCTCGTAGAAGATATTGTTTTTGACAAGGATGGAAACGTAGTGCAATTGGGCGAACTGGCGCAATATATACTCGACACACGACTACCGCTGGAAATCTGCCTCTTGAGCAACGTCCACACCGGCGCGGTCGACAAACTCGAAAACCATCCGTTCATCAAATTATTTCGCGAAAAATTCAGAGTCTTTCTAAATACAGACGACCGCCTGATGAGCGATACTACTCTTACAAAAGAATACACAATCGCCAGCGAACTGTTCGGTCTTAACCTGGACGATATCGAAAAACTCAATATAAATGCGATGAAATCGTCCTTTATTCCATACAAGGAACGATTATATTATATTTACAATGTAATTAAACCCGGTTTTCAAAAAATGAGAGAAAAACTACTATCATTAAAGGTATAACTATGGCAAAACCGTTATTCAAAAATTATTCTTACGAATTCGACAAAAACGAAAAAAAATTATTAATCACATTTTGTAAAACAATCATTAAACAGATGTCGACCGACGACAGATTTTACAATGAAATCAAAACTTTCAATTCTCTGCTTCAAAAATTGGAAAGCGACGGCAATCCCGTAAAGCTTACGAAAGACGAAAAGACAAAACTCGTATTCCGGCTGAAAGAAAATGAAAAACATCTTGAAAAGCAGATAAAAAGCGCGGGTTTTATAAAAAAATGGATTTACAAACCTCTCTACAAACAATATAAAAACATTATAGAGACGCATTTTAATGACTGAAAGAATAATCAAAGCGCCTACAGGCACAAAACTGACCTGTAAGGGCTGGGTTCAGGAAGCGGCAATGCGCATGCTTATGAACAACCTGGATCCGGAAGTGGCTGAACGACCCGCAGACCTGATCGTCTACGGCGGCTCGGGCAAAGCTGCCCGCAACTGGGAAAGCTTTGACGCTATTGTTAAAACTCTTAAAGATTTGAATAACGACGAGACTTTATTAATTCAATCAGGTAAACCCGTGGCGGTTTTCAAAACACACGAAAATGCGCCGCGCGTTATCATTTCGAATTCAATGCTAGTTCCCGATTGGGCTACGTGGGACGAATTCCGCCGACTCGAAGGATTGGGACTAACGATGTACGGTCAAATGACCGCAGGCAGCTGGATTTATATCGGCACTCAGGGAATTCTTCAGGGAACATACGAAACTTTTGCCGCTTGCGCCGACAAATATTTTAACGGTTCTTTATCGGGAAAATTTCTTTTAACTGCCGGACTCGGCGGTATGGGCGGCGCTCAGCCTCTCGCCGCTACTATGAACGGCGCCGCATTCCTGGGCATCGACGTCGATCCTTCAAGAATTCAAAAACGACTCGATACGGGTTATATCGATAAGATGACTTACGATTTGGATGAAGCGTTGAAACTTACGCTCGAAGCCAAGGAAAACAAACAAGCGCTCTCCGTCGGGTTGGTCGGCAACGCCGGCGAGGTATTACCCGAAATTTTGAAAAGAGATATCATTCCAGATATTGTTACCGACCAGACTTCGGCGCACGATACGCTGAACGGCTATGTGCCGATGGGCATGAGTTTGCAAGAAGCATTGAACCTGAGAAAAAAAGACCCGCAAAAATATATTTCGCTGGCAAAGAAAACAATCGTTGAACATGTCAAAGCGTTGCTCGAATTCCAAAGAAGAGGCGCTGTGGCTTTCGACTACGGCAACAATATACGCGGCGAAGCGAAAGAAAACGGCGTAGAAAACGCTTTTGACATACCGGGATTTGTACCCGAATACATACGACCCCTGTTTTGCGACGGCAAAGGTCCCTTCAGATGGGCAGCATTGAGCGGCGATCCCGAAGATATTTACGTTACCGACCAAGCCGTTATCGAAGCGTTTCCCGAAGACAAAAAGCTCGTTCGCTGGATTGAAATGGCGGGCAAAAAAGTTCACTTTCAAGGTCTACCGGCTCGCATCTGCTGGCTCGGATACGGGGAAAGAGCTAAAATGGGAAAAATATTCAACAAGCTTGTCGCTGAAAAAAAAGTAAAAGCTCCGATCGTAATCGGCAGAGATCATCTTGACTGCGGTTCTGTAGCTTCTCCCAATCGTGAAACCGAAGGCATGAAAGACGGCAGCGACGCAATAGCGGATTGGCCTGTTTTGAACGCGCTGCTGAATGCCATAGGCGGCGCAAGCTGGGTCTCCGTTCATCACGGCGGCGGAGTCGGCATCGGCAAATCGATTCACGCAGGAATGGTAATAGTTGCAGACGGCACGCCCGAAGCAGAACAGCGGCTCGAACGGGTTTTAACTTACGACCCCGGCATGGGAATTGTCCGCCATGCAGACGCCGGTTACGACAGGGCAATTGAAAACGCTTTGAAATTTAATATTAATATTCCGATGATTAATAAAAGGTAATCATTAACAAATACAGGATAAATCTAAAATGAAAGTATTAATTGCCGACAAATTTCCCGAACAGTACATTAAAAAACTCGAGGAAGCCGGAATTGAAGTGATCTACAATCCGAATCTGGGAGAAAAAGACCTTCCGGAAGCCGCCAGGGAAGTAGATTGCCTTGTAGTGCGTTCAACAGTAGTCAGCGCCGAGACAATCGAAAAATCGCAGAATCTGAATTTAATCGTTCGGGCAGGCGCAGGCGTAAACAATATCAATATTCCCGCGGCAAACAAAAAAGGAATCTATGTGGCAAATTGCCCCGGCAAAAACGCCATAGCGGTAGCCGAACTTGCAATCGGATTAATGATTGCATGCGACAGACGTATACCTAATAACGTTATCGATTTCAGAGAAGGAAAATGGAACAAAGCCGAATATTCGAAAGCTAAGGGATTGCACGGCAGAACGCTTGCAATCGTCGGTTACGGGCATATTGGCAAGGAAGTAGCAAAACGCGCTCAAGCCCTCGGTATGAACATCTACGCTAAAGATATTTCGAGAATAGAAGGCTACGGAGTTAAAGACTTTTCCGAATTCGATAAAGTTTTGCCGATTGCCGACGTAGTTTCGGTGCACCTTCCGTCAACTCCGGAAACAAAAGGACTCTTCAACGAAAAAATGTTTAATATGATGAAAGACGGCGCGATTTTTATTAATACATCAAGGGCAGACGTTGTAGACGAAGAAGCTCTGATCAAAGCCGTCAAAGAAAAAAATCTACGCGTAGGTCTGGACGTTTTCAAAGACGAACCCGAAGACAAAAAAGGAAGCGTTTCTTCAAAACTTCAGGAACTCGAGAATGTTTATGTAACGCATCATATAGGAGCGTCCACGGAACAAGCTCAGAACGCGGTAGCCGAAGAAACAGTAAATATAATACTGGGCTATATTAAAAGCGGAGTAATTGCCCACTGGGTAAACAAAGCTAAAGCGCCCGACACTCACTATCAGTTAGTGGTTAAGCATTACGACAAACCCGGCGTGCTGGCTTCGGTGCTCGATATTATTAAAGACGGTGACATTAACATCGAAGAGATCGAAAACATAATTTTCGACGGCGGTCTGGTAGCATGTTGTACGATGAAACTTAAAGCTCCTCTCAGCAACGAAATGCTCGAAAAAATCAGAGAAAATCCGAACGTGATAACTTATTCTCACGTTATGCTCGATTAAAAAAAAAAGCTGCCCGCGCGGCAGCTTTTTTTAATAAATTTTTTCAGAAGAGCGCTTTAAACATATTTCACGTCAAAAATATCGTCGATTATACCGTGATAGTAAACTAGCTTTATAAGTTCCTGAACAGCCTCGGTCTCGTTGGGAGTCAATTCGTAATAAATCGAATTAAAATTGTCCGTCAGGAAATTTTTCACTTCATCGTTTAATTCGAGCGCGTTGATAATATCCTCAATATTGTCTTCAATCAACGTGTCTATTTTCTTAAAAGTATTATTGAACTCCTCGAGTTTCTCCCTGTTTTCAGAAACCAACAGATAGTTGACATAGGGCAAGTTAAGAAGGTCGGATATTTCATCCGCCAGGCTGAGTCCTATTTTGAATTTACCGTCGAGGAAATTTTCGTCGCCTGCTATAAGATAATCTTTATCAGGGTCAAGCTCCCGGGATGTATCCAGAATAATTTCAGGGTCTACCGAATAACGTTCCTCGAACAGCATCTTTGAAATCAACGCTTCGTTAACGGATATATCGCCTCGAAGATGAATTTTATCGACAGTTCTTTCGCCTTTTACAAAATAGAGATAAGCCGAAGACAATATGCCGTCGAATGATATTCCGATTTTAGAAGACACAAAGAGTTCTTTATTGTTAATTAAATCGAGCGTGGGAACGAGTCCGATACTATCTTTGTCATTCAGAATATTTTTTACCACCATCGGCGAAGGAGAAGAAATGACATTATAATTCTGTTTAACCGAGGGTTCGTTCGAAAAAATCTGAATAAAGATATTATTTGGCGCGTATAAGTTCATAGCATAGATAAAAAAAGCCGCTCATCAAGCGGCTTTTCTTTTTTTAATATTATCTGACATTCTTGCTTTTAATTTTAGCGGCTTTACCCGACAAATTGCGCAGGTAGTAAAGTTTTGCGCGTCTTACCCTGCCTTGTCGAATTACTTCGATTTTGGCAATTCTGGGCGAGTTGACGGCGAAGATTCTTTCGACGCCAACGCCGCTTGCAATTTTGCGCACCGTAAAAGTTTTAGCGGCGCCGGAGCCGCGTACGTTGATAACGTCTCCTTCGAAAGGCTGAATTCTTTCTTTGTCGCCTTCAATAACTCTTACGTGCACTTTAATTCGGTCTCCGCTTCTGAATTCGGGTATGTCGGTACGTAACTGTTCAGCTGTCAGTTCTTTTATCTTATCCATTGTTACTCCATATTATTTATTTTTTTCCATTTTTCCGTTAATATTTTCGACTGCTCTTCTTTCCACGTCTTAATTTTTTTTTCGTTGCCCGAGCGCAATACTTCGGGTACCTCCATTCCTTTATAGACTGCCGGACGCGTATAGTAAGGAGCTTCGATTATGTCTCCGTCCATGAGCGAGTCGTTCAATGCCGATTCGCTGTCGTTTAATACTCCCGGAATTAAACGCACAACCGAATCGATTATGACTAACGCCGCAATTTCGCCGCCCGTCAAAACATAATTGCCGATTGAAATTTCGTCCGTGGCAAATTTTTGTCTTACGCGGTCGTCAATTCCTTTATAATGACCGGCGATAATCATAATATTTTTTGCCAGCGAAAATTTATTGGCAAGCTTCTGGTTATAAAACTTGCCGCCGGGAGTAGGAAATATGATATGGTCATATTTTCGCTGGTTCAATAATTCTTCAATGCATTCAAAGAACGGTTCCGGTTTAAGAAGCATACCGGGTCCGCCGCCAAAGGGCTTATCGTCTATCTGTTTATGCTTGTCGTAAGCATAATCGCGCAGATTATGGACGTAAATTTCAACTTTTTTTCTATCCTGTGCGCGCTTCAGAATACTCGTATTCAAAGGACTCGTAAGAGAATCGGGCACAGCCGATATAACGTCAATCCTCATTGTCATAGAGCAAATCGCTGTCGTCTGTTAAGTCGAGTCTTTTATTTACAGCGTCAAATTTTTTAATGTAATCTTTAAGCGCCGGAAGAAGAATTTCTTTTCCGTCATTGTCTTTAATTACATAAACGTCATTAGATTTAAGAACCCATACGTCTTGAATAACTCCTACCAAAAGACCCGCACGGTAGACTTTACTACCAATCAAGTCATGAATGAAGAAAGTTAACTCGTCGAGTTCAACTTTGTTTTCTTCATCGACGTATAAACTCTTGCCAATAAACAATGCTGCGTCCTCTGCCGTATCGAAGCCTTTTAATTTCAGCAAGACACGGTCATCCTCAACCACACAGTCTTCGACATCGAAACGTTTAACGTTGCCGAAGAATTCGACATAAACGTACTCGAGGTCGAAAAATCTCTCACTAAAATCGGAATAGGAATCTACCGCAAAAAATCCTTGCTCGTCAGCAACGGATTTAACAACAGCAATTAAGATTAAATCATTTACCGAAGGATGTTGCATCCCGCAGCAAACGATTAATCCAAGATTTTCAATATAGCGCGTTTTCCTTCTTTAGCAGCGATAGCTGTCAGCAATGTGCGCATTGCCTGAGCAGTTTTTCCCTGTTTTCCGATTACCTTACCGACATCTTCGGCGCCGACTTTAAGAGTAAGCTCGATGGTCTTTTCGTCGGGAGTGGATTCTTCCAACTGTACAGTATCGGGATTATCCACAAGGTGCTTTGCGATAAATTCAATAAATTCCTTCATGAGAGTACCTATAATATTGGTAAATAACGGGTACCTAATTTAGAGCGCCTGTTTCCGGCTTTACCGGATTCAGGCTTCATCGGAAGCAGTACCCTGTGCTTCCTGCGAATCTTCGGATTTAACTTCTTCCGGCTTTTTCTCTTCTTTTTTCGATTTAGCAGCTTTCTTGCTCAGTTTGGCTTCCAAACTAGCTTGTTTCATTTTTTTCCATTCTTCGAGTTTGGCTTCGATTTCCTGATCGGACAAGCCTTTTTTCTGGAGCTGTCTTTTCAGGAAAATTCCCTGAGCTGAAAGCAAATTGCGAACAGTCGTAGTCGGTTGCGCTCCGACATTCAGCCAGTAGAGAGCGCGTTCTTCTTTTATTTCAACTGCAGCCGGCTCAGTTTTGGGATTATAAGTTCCAATAGCTTCGATAAATTTACCGTCTCTCGGTGATCTCGAATCGGCAGCAACAACTTTATAGATTGGCTGCCTCTTTTTTCCCATTCGTTTCAGTCTTAATTTAACCGCCAATTTATTTATTCCTCCTTTATGTTTAATTTAATCCAAATTTTTTCAAATTCAACATACCCCTGCCGCCGCCTTGTTTATTGATCATCTTGATCATTTTCTGCATTTCGTTAAACTGTTTTATCAGCCGATTGACATCCTGAATTGTATTGCCGCTTCCCCTGGCAATTCTTTTCCGGCGGCTGCCGTTGAGAATATTAGGATTGCTTCGCTCTTCTTTAGTCATCGACTGAATTATCGATTCGACTTTTACCAATTGTTTATCGTCGATATCCGCATTTTTAATTGCCGAACCGACGCCGGGTATCATTGAAATTATCGATTTCAAAGAACCCATTTTTTTTAGCATCTTAATTTGTTTCAAAAAATCGTCGAAGTCAAATTTATTTGCCATTAATTTTTTCTGCAGCTCTTCGGCTTCCTTTTCGTCGACCTGCTGCTGAGCCTTTTCGACGAGAGAAACAATATCCCCTTTACCGAGAATTCTGGAAGCCAGCCTGTCCGGATAAAAGACTTCGATCGAATCGAGCTTTTCGCCGGCGCTGACAAATTTTACCGGGCGATCGACGACCGCGCGAATCGAAAGGACGCATCCGCCTCTCGAATCGCCGTCCAGCTTCGTAATTACTATACCGTCAAAATCGACTTTTTCATGAAAAGCCTTGGCGGAATTTACCGCATCCTGACCGGTCATAGAATCGACGACAAAAAGAGTTTCGGTCGGATTGACCTTTTCTTTAATGGCGGCCGCTTCGCGCATCATTTCTTCGTCAATATGCAGTCTACCGGCCGTGTCGATAATAACGGTATTCAGTTTATTCTGTTTGGCATAATCAACCGCTTCTTCGGCAATTTTTACCGGATCCTTGCTGCCATCAATCGAAAAGACCGGAACGTCGATTTGTTTTCCGAGTATTTTCAATTGATTGACAGCCGCAGGACGATAAACGTCGGCAGCAACTAAAAGAACATCGCGTTTTTTGCTTTTCAATAACCTGGCTAACTTGGCGCTGAAAGTCGTTTTACCGCATCCCTGAAGACCTATCAGCATTATTGTCGTAATGCCGGAGGGATTAATTCTAATTTCCGCTCCGCTGCCTCCAAGCAGCCTTGTTAATTCATCATATATAATTTTGGTTATAAGCTGACCGGGAGTAATTGAAGCAAGAACTTCTTTCCCGAGCGCTTTAACCTTGACATCTTCGATAAATTGTTTTGCAACTTTATAATTTACGTCAGCATCCAAAAGAACACGACGGATTTCCCGAAGAGTTTCGGATATGTTTTCTTCGGTCAAGCGTCCCTGTCCTGTAACTTTCTTTAATACCCGTTCGAATTTTTCAGTCAGTTCTTCGAGCATAATCTATCAACTCTCGTTAAGATAATAAAAAGGTAATGAATATCAAACTATTTCGGTTCCGGCATCTATTCTAACGGGTTTATCCTTCTTTAAGCGCATTAGCTCCGGATACAATTTCAATTATCTCTCGCGTAATAGTAGCCTGTCGTTCCTTGTTGTATGTAATCTGTAAATTCCTAATCAATTCTTTAGCATTTTCTGTAGCCATATCCATTGCCGTCATTCTGGCGCCCAATTCCGCCGCATATGATTCGAGCAGCGCTCTCCACATTTGCGAATTGAGGTGTTTGGGCAGCAATGAATTGATAATGCCCGATTTATCCGGTTCGTATATATATTCAGCCGCTTTAACTTCGTGGTTTTCTTCGGCAAAAGGCGTAATGGGCAGCAATTGTTCAATAACCGTTTTTTGCTGAATTATCGATCTGAACTCGTTGTAAACAACGACGACCCTGTCGATTTGCCCGTTAATAAATTTATGAGTCAATTCTTTGACCAAGCCGGATGCAAATTCAAATTTCAAGCGTGAAAAAATTCCGGGGTGAGCTCCAGCCACATTGTAATTCCGCTTTTTGAAATAATCGAGTCCTTTCTTGCCCACGCAATAAAGTTCCAATTTCCCTTCGTCATTGTATTTTTTATAATCATCGCGGATCAAGTCCTCGGCGGTACGGATTACATTCATATTAAAACTGCCGCAAAGCCCTCTGTCGGACGTAACTACTACAAACGCCACATTCTCGACTTTACGCTCGGTCAATAACGGGTGGCTGAAATTCTTTTCGATATTTAAGAGGTGCGACAACACTTCGGAAATTTTGCGCGAATAAGGGCGCGCGTTTATAATATTCTCCTGAGCGCGCCGGAGTCGCGCAGCGGCAACCATTTTCATTGCTTTGGTTATCTGCTGCGTGCTTTTTACGCCTACAATTCTTCTTTTTATGTCCCTAAGCGTTGCCATTCTTTACAATCAGGATTTATTGAATTTTTGTAAAAATTCGTCGGCTGCTTTTTTAAGCAGTTCGACCGTGTCTTCTTTAAGTTCTTTTGTGGAACGAATATTTTCATAGATCTGGGGATATTTCAATTCCACATATTCATGAAATTCTTTTTCGAATCTTTTTATGTCTTTAACTTCGATAGTTTCGAGATAATCGTTGGTTCCGATAAAAACGCTTACAATCTGTTTTTCAACCGGCAGCGGCGCATATTGTCCTTGCTTCAACAATTCGACAAGGCGTTCGCCTTTAGCCAGCGTTCTTTGAGTGGCTCTGTCGAGGTCGGAGCCGAATTTAGCAAAAGCTTCCAATTCGCGGTACTGAGCCAAATCGAGTTTAAGCGAGCCGGCAACTTTTTTCATAGCTTTGATTTGAGCGTTGCCGCCCACGCGGGATACCGATATACCGACGTTGATAGCGGGACGAACTCCGGCGTTAAACAAATTCGGTTCGAGATAAATCTGACCGTCCGTAATCGAAATAACGTTCGTCGGGATATACGCAGAAACGTCTCCCTGCTGAGTTTCGATAACCGGCAAAGCCGTAAGACTTCCGCCGCCGAGGTCTTCGCTCAATTTCGAAGCGCGTTCCAACAAACGGGAATGGAGATAGAAAACGTCTCCCGGATAAGCCTCGCGTCCCGGCGGTCTTCTCAGAAGAAGCGACAATTCTCTGTAAGCCGCGGCTTGCTTCGATAAGTCGTCGTATATTACAAGCGCATGCCGTCCCGTATCTCTGAAGTATTCGCCCAGCGCCGTGCCTGCATACGGAGCAATATATTGCAGAGGAGCAGGCGTTGAAGCCGGAGCCGAAACGACCGTCGTATATTCCATTGCGCCGTTTTCTTCGAGCTTAGCCACTACCTGAGCGACCGTTGAATTTTTCTGCCCGATAGCTACATAAATACAATAGACGGGTTTAATGCCGTATTTTTTGGCTTCTTCCGTATGAGTATATTTTTGATTAATAATTGTGTCAATTGCAATGGCAGTTTTACCAGTCTGACGATCTCCGATAATCAACTCTCTCTGTCCGCGTCCGATCGGAATCATCGAATCGATAGCGGTAATACCCGTTTGGAGCGGTTCTTTAACCGGCTGACGTTGAATAACGCCGAGAGCCTTTCTTTCGATCGGAGCGTATTTTTCGAACTGAATAGCTCCTTTGCCGTCGAGCGGCTGACCGAGAGGGTCGACTACTCTGCCGAGAAGTTTATCGCCAACGGGAAAAGAAGCAACGCGTTTTGTTCTTTTAACCGTATCGCCTTCTTTGATTAAGCTCGACTCGCCGAAGAGAACGCAGCCAACGCTGTCTTCTTCGAGGTTGAGCACCATTCCGATAACGTTGTTGGGAAATTCAACCAATTCGCTCGCCATTACTTTCGACAATCCGTAAATGCGCGCAATACCGTCGCCTACCTGCAATACCGTTCCGACGTCATAAACTTCAACTTCGTTATCGTAGCCGGCAAGTTGTTTTCTTAAAATTGCCGATACTTCGTCAGGTCTGATTTCTACCATTTTTCTTTCCTAATTGTTCGATAAACTAATATCTTCGGATAATTTTTTTCTGAGGCGTTCCAATTGGCTCTTTACCGACGCGTCGATAATAGTATCGCCGTACTGAGCCTGGAATCCTCCCAATATTTTTTCGTCAACACTGTAAGAAGGAATTACATTTTTACGAGTGACCCTTTCGAGATTTTCTTTCAACTGGTTTTTCAAATCCTCGGGAATTTCCACTGCGGTAGTCACTCGCGTTCTAAGAATTCCTTTTTTCTCGTCGTAGAGAGAAAGGAATTCGCGCATAATTTCTTTGAGAATATCCTGCCTGTTTTTTTCAAGAACAAAATCGATAAAATCGATAATGAGCTTCTGAGTTTTATTTTCGAAGATCGAATGCAGAATCGCTTTTTTATCGGAATGTTTGACAACGGGATTTTTCAGAATCGCTCTTAGTTCTTTGGAAGCTTCAAGCGTATTATAAACCAAACTTACATTTGAAGCCGCTTCGTCGAGCAAAGCCTCGTTGTCTTTAGCTTTTTCGAGCAACAGTCCGAAAAGCGAATTAGCATAACGATATGCAACTCTGTAAACGCTCATATCAGTTCTTCGACAGGTCTTCCAGATACTTGGCTATAATTTTCATTTGTTTTTCTTTATCGAGATTCTCTCTTAAAATCTTTTCTGCCGCCGAAACGGCAATATCGGCAACCTGGTCTTTCAATTTGGAAAAAGCCTCCGCATTTTTACGTTCAATTTCCTGAGCCGCTTCTTCGATCATTCTTTTTGCCTGTTGTTTGCTGTCTTCGAGAATTTGTTCTCTCAATTTATCGGCATACTGGCGTCCCTGCTCAATAATTTTTTGAGCTTCGGCTTCGGCTTTTTTGAGATTTTCTTTGTTTTGCTCGAAGAGTTTTTCAGCTTCGATTCTTGCTTTTTCCGCTTTTTCGAGAGATTCCCGAATAAAATTTTCCCTTTCATTTAAGGAATTAAGAATCGGTTTCCAAGCGAGCTTCTTTAAAATAATCAACAACAGAGCTACGGTTACGAGCGTCCAGATAATTAGTCCGGGATTAACGTCAAGAGGACTGCCCGGAGCTTCGCCGGCGCTGAAGAGAAGCAAACCTAAAGTCTTTCCAAGTATCATTATAAATATTCCTTAAATAAAAAGAGCAAAGAATTATTTAAGCGCCAGAAGAATACAGATAACCAGCGCAAAAAGCGAAATACCTTCGATTAATGCGGCTGCAATAATCATAGAAGTTCTGATGTCGCCTGCCGCTTCGGGTTGACGACCGCTGGCTTCCATTGCGGAGCTGGCTAATTTACCGATGCCGAATGCACCGCCGATAACTGTTAAAGCTGCTCCGAAACCGGCTGCTAAGTATGCGAAATCCATTTAATTCCTCCTTTAATATCTGTTATTAATTAATGTTCCTGATGATATGCCATCCCGATAAACAAGGATGAAAGCATAGTAAAAATATACGCCTGTATTAAAGCGACCAGAATTTCCAGCAAATAGATAAAGAGAGCAAAGGCAACCGATACAGGCACAACGATATATGTTTTAAGAATAAAAATTAGTCCCAATAACGCCAGAATCACAATATGTCCCGCAGTCATGTTGGCAAAAAGACGAATAGCCAATGCAAACGGTTTTGTAAACAATCCCAATATTTCCACAACAAACATAATCGGTATCAGCCAGAACGGAATACCGTGCGGGATAAGCCCTTTAAAATAACCGAAAACGCCGTTTTTAATCATGCCGCCGACCTGAATTACAATAAACGACATTGTAGCCAGAGTAGCAGTTACGGCTATATTGCTTGTGGCAGTGGCGGCATAGGGCACCAGCCCCAGAAAATTACAAGTAAGTATAAAGAAAAAGACGGTTAACAGATACGGTAAGAATCTCTCGTATCCGCTTCCGATCGTGGGACGCGCAATTTCATCGCGTACGAAAACGACCAGAACTTCCATCAAATTTGAAATTCCGTGCGGCACTTTCGATTTGCGGTAGGCTTTCGAAACTTTCCAGAAGATCAAAATCAACAGCAACGCGGCAAGCCACATAAATACTACGTGTTTCGTAATCGACAGATCGATACCGAAAAGATGGATTTCCGGCAGATGGATAACGCCAAAAGGCTCGAAATCGAGTTCCCTTGAATCGAGTATATGGTGCATTATCCAGCCGGAATCATTTCCTCCCGATTCCGCCGCTTTTAAAGTGTCCGTTACTGCAGAGGTATTATACCACATAATGAATCATTTGCCTTTTATTGCGTCCGCTTTCGCCTTTACGGCTTTTATCTCTACTATCAAAAACAAAATATACCATATAAAGAATGCAAATATAAACCCATATTTATCAATTTTCAAGAATTTTAAAGAAAGAAAAATCAGGAGCAAAACAAAAACCATCCTGAAAACCATTCCTCCGAGGTTATAAAGAAGGAAATTTTTGTTAGATTTACCGTCCGATTTTTTATATAAAATCGAGAAAATAATAAAATTTGCCAAAACGATTCCGCTGGGCGTCATAATTGAGATAAAAAGACCCGTATCAATCGTATCCGTAAGGAAGAGAACAATTACCGCCAGATTCAAAATTAGATAGAGAATCAATATATTTTTTGTCGATTTAATCATTATTTTTTTTCTTGTTCAGAGTCATAACAGCTTTAATAAAATTATAAACGCCGGCAAATCCCCCGAAAAACGAAAAAATTATCGTCAGCCAGGGATGTAAATCGAATTTTTTGTCGAGCCATCTACCCAAAAAGAACATTAAAATAATAGTGGCAGCCAGTTGCGTACCCAATCCGAGATACGGACTGACATTTTTATAGGTCTCGGTCAGTTTATTATTGTTTTTTTTCATCCGTTTGTTTTGAGGCATTCATACTGCTGTTGCCGTCGAAAACCGCTCCTTCTTCCACAATCAACACTCTGGAGACAATATCGCCTTTGACTACTGCTTTCGACTCCAGGCGTAATTTTTCGGCAGCCATTATTTTGCCTTCCACCTTTCCGTTTGTAATAACGTTACGGGCTTTAATTTCCCCGATAACCTGCGCTTGTTCGCCCATAGTTAAGTTTCCGTTAACGGAGAGATTCCCTTTAACTATTCCGTCAATTCTTACATTCCCCTCGCTGTTAATATTGCCTTCTATTTTCACTCCGTTACTTATAATGCTTACTTCTTCTTCATGAATTTCCTTTTTCAATGCCATAGGGTCTCCTATTTTATTTGAATATATTTTTCCGGGTCGACCGGTTTGCCTTTGAACCAGAGTTCAAAATGGAGGTGCGGTCCCGTAGTCTTCGTGCCGGAGTTTCCGCTTAGAGCGATTAATTCGCCGGCGACCACATATTGTTGCGGTTTCTTCAAAAGAGCTGCGCAATGCTTGTACATTGAAATATAATCGTCGTCGTGTTGAATAATCATTGTGTATCCGTATTCTATCGTATAATCGGCAAAGACTACCAATCCGCCAGCGGCGGCATAAACCGGCGTTCCTTCCTTTAAACCCAAATCGAGTCCCAAATGCCCTTCGGCGGGATTGAATTTATTCGTAATAACGCCTCTTGCAGGCGCGAAAAAAGAAATCGATTTGTCGGTATCCGTCTTCTCTTCTATAAATTTAGAGTATAATAACGAAAGCGCTTTCAGAATATTGCCTCCCGGCTCGATTTTTCTTTTAATATTCTTCCTGAGGGAATCGTAAAGAGCCCGCGTTGTATCGGAAGAATCGGCGTTTGCCAGCATCATGGCATATTTTAATTTATCGTTCGTCGACGCTATCTTTTCAAGTTGAGACGTAAGAAAATTTACTTTACCCTGAAGTTCGTTTATCTTTTCGCGCTGTAATTTAAGTTCCTGATTGTCCAGAACAAACATAAAATTTTTGAGAGGAGTTACAGAAAGTATAAAAATCAGAAAGAACCAGGCTACGACGGTATAAATAAAAACATACGCGCTTGCGCGGAGTAAACTGAGCTTGTAGGTCTTTGTGCCCGAATCGGGAATGTTCGGGGTAAGCAGGAAAAAAATTTTTTTCAGTTTTTTAAAGTTAAGCCAGTTCATCAATAGTTCCGTATAAACACGTTCTTAAAATAACAATTTAGATCGATTTTTGCTTTTGAATCAGAAGACGTTCCGTTTCGTTAATAATTAATTCCGGATCGAGCAGATGTCCGCAATCGAACGTTTTAATGGGGCACGACTTATGCCCGTGGATGCCGCACGGTTTGCATTCGAGTCCGTCGTAAGAAACAACCGAACTGAAACGCGTGTAAGGATAAAAACCGAAATCGGGTATTGTAGAACAATAGACGTCAACAACGGGCGTATCGGTTGCCATTGCCATATGCACCGGAGCGCTGTCGTTTGATATCAGAGCGTGGCAGTTCATCAGCAACGCAACGCTTTCAACCACAGTTAATTTTCCCGCCAATGAAATTAGATCCGATTCCCCGTAACCCTCGCTCAGTCTTTCACAAAGCGGAACGTCTTCCCCGCCGCCAATCAAAATGACAAAATAATCTTCTTCAATTAGCATTTTTATCACTTCGTCGAAGCGCGGATATCTTTTGGTAAACCAGACCGAACCCGGCGCTATACAAATTACTTTCCTTTCCGAAGAAGGCAAATATGATTTTATTTTTACAAATACTTTTTCCTCAATTGAAAATTCCGGAAATATTTTCCAGGAATCGTCTCTATTATCAAAACCGGCAAGTCTGAGATTCCTTTGAACTTCGTGAACAGCTTCAGCGTATTGAGCTTGGTAATTATATACAAAGCTCATTACGGCTTTATCGAATCCCGACCTGAATCTTATTCCCGACATCAATGCAATTAGCGACGAACGAAAAGAACGGTGAGGCGAATAGAGTCGTGTATACTTCCTGTTTCGTATTTCTTTAACTACTCGAAACAAAGCTTTCAACGACCTGTCCCTTCTTTTATCGTATAAAATAAGGTCGTTCACATATGGCGAGCTTTCAAAAATTTGTTTTGATTGTGGAATTGTAAGAACGTCAATAACGCTTTCGGGAAAAGTATCTTTTAATTTCTGAATCAGGGGGAGCGTCAGGATTGAATCGCCCAGAAAAGCGGTTTGAATAACCAGTATTTTTTCGTTCCCGTTCAGTATTTCCATATTTTATGCATCCAGAAATACTGGGAAGGATATTTTCTCACGTAGCATTCGAGAAAAGATATGTAATTTTGAGTTATGGCAATTACCTTATCGTCGTAACTTCCTGTCAGCGCATCGTAATCCATTCTATTGGCGTAGATTTTATATTTGAAATCCGGCTGGCGAACGGCAACAAGCAACAGGATATCGCAGCCGGTTTTTAGCGCGAAAGCTGCGGCGCCCGTATTCAAAGCCGTCTGCACATTAAAGAATCGGAATCTGGGCGCGTCTGCCGGTCCTCGCTGGTCGCCGGCAATACCAACCACTTCGCCGTTTTTCAAAGCGCTGAAAATTTGCTTTACCGAAAGCCCCACGGGAATAACCTTTGCGTTGCCTCGCTTTCGCGTGCGTTCGAGCCATTCGGTTATATAGATATTCCTCTGAGGTTTAACAAGGACATTATAAACGGCTTGAATATTTACCGCCAACGCCGACATAATTACTTCCCAATTTCCGAAGTGACCGGTCAATAAAATCGTTCCTTTATCGTTTTTAATTACTTCCTCGATGTGCGATCTGTCGTCAAAGACAATTTCGTTTTTTATTTCGGAATCTTCGAGTGAGGGTAAAATCATCAACTCGGCAAATGTAATCGACATGTGAAGATAGTTTTGCCTGGCTATTTTATGAATTTCTTTTTCGGATTTTTCAGGGAAAGCCTTGCGTAAATTGTTCAGAACCGTCGATTTCCTGACGGGTATAAGATAATAAAACAGATAGCCGATTAACCGCGCCAATTTTCTGGTACGAATAAGACCTATATTATTAAAAAGCGTTACCAGACTTCTGAAAAGGAAGTATTCGATTTTATTTTTGTCGGGCATTCTTATTGAGTGGTTCTTAATCTGTATTGCCAGTTGTCGTCGCGAACCTCGCCGCGTTTGTCGGAATGGAGCAGTTCGTAATTCCCGAAACCGGTTACGTCGCCGAATATAAAAGTAACGCCTCCTTCTATTTGATTATAGAACCAGACTTCGTACGGTTTCATATTCGACTGGTTGGGGTACCTGTCGCGTTGGTCGGGTTCGCCGTAAACCAGATAGACTCTTCCGCGGTCGGTAAGATATCCCGGACGCGAATAGTAGCTGAAATTTTGATTAACGTATTCGACTCGCCTCATATAATCTTCTTTGAATTCATTAATTGGCGTAGACGGGTCGGGATCTCTTCGTTGCCAAAACGTATAGAGGAATTCACGTTTGCCGTTTAAAGAATCGAGCTTTTTATATTGATTAATTTCATTGCCCGAAGCTATATATTTTATCTGGTCGAACATTTTATCGCAATCTTCTGCGTTCATTATAGCAAATTCGCTACCCGCAAATCCCCGGTTAATTCTGTAATTAGTAGTAGTATCGACAAAATCCGGATTATAATAATAAAATCTTTTCGACGATATGTAACCTTCGTTTGTTTTGTTGTCGACCAAACTTAATTTGAGCGTATAGGAATCGGTAGGCAGTTTGGACAGATTAAAAAATCCGATATCCACCGTAGGTTTATCGTTCTGAGCGATTTTCCTCGACTGTCCCCCTACTTTATTTCCAATACCGTTGAAGAGCTCTTTGTAAAGAGTAAAATCGGCGTTCGGGTCGTCAAGTTTCAAATTGTATAACTCCACATAATAAAAAAGCACAGGCATTTTATTGCTGAAAATCATCGAGGGATTCGGAATTACTTCGAGCGTGTTTTTATAGAAAATCGAATTCGGGTTGGCTCCTTCTCTTTTAATGTTTGCGGCAATCTGAATATCGCTCAAAGCGTATTTATAGTTATTAAAGGGAACCGCCTCAATAATCTCGTTGATTTCTTTATAAAACGAAGGCTTGTTCGCGTCGTAGGCTTTTATATATAAAGAATACTTTCCTTTTGGGATAACCATACCTACAACGCCGGTATAAGACTTCAGACTATTAGCGGTATCAACAGTATTAGCAATTTTCCAGTCTCTCTGAAAGAACAGAGTATCGGCGTTCAAATCTTTAATTTCAATATGAACGATCGCTTCAATTTGGAGGTCCTCAGTAGCGGTCATTTTCGTCGGCGTCAAGTCGTAGTAAAATTCCACATAAACAGAAGACGTGTCGTATTTGAAGCGCGCGTAATCGAACTCGAAAGCCAGCTCGTCCTGGGCATTAATTTTAATAACGAATAGAAGTATAAAAATCGAAAGTAATTTTTTCATTACCGGGTAACCTCAATAATAATTTTCATTGTACATATTTAATGAAATGAAAATAGATAATCAAATTTTCATGTTCTATTTAAAAAGCAGAAGCCCTCTCTTCGAGGGCTTCTTGAATTAATTTATGCAGTCGAATCAAAGTCCTAAAGTCACAGTAAATACATGGTTGTCGTTGAAGAACTTCATTTGTCTGAAAGCGTAATCGAGTTTTAAGCCGAGACCGCCCATATTGTAGTTGATACCGAAACCGGCGGACAAACCGTAAGTATTGCTGTCGCTGTCGAGTTCCGGCATGAACATATAACCGCCGCGGATGAAGAACAGATTGTTATAAGCGTATTCTGCGCCGAATCTGTATTCGTCGCCGTAGAAGTTGCTGTTCTGGAAAACGCCGTTCACGATCAAAGAGTTGGTCTCGTTAAACTGATAATTGTAACCCAATGCCAGTTCCAGAGTCGACGGCAACTCGAAGGATGCAGCGTCGATTTTGTAATACTGGGTAGGTCTCGAAAGATCAGTCGAAATAGCTTTTACGTTAAGACCGCTGCCGTCGTAGTCCATTTGAGGACCGAGGTTTTTCAACACAACGGCAAAGCTCAAGCCGTCGATATTTCCGAGGTTTTGATAGGAGATACCGAGGTTAAAAGCAATGCCCGTAGCGGAAACGAGGTCTATTTTTTCGGATACTATATTAGTAGTAAGACCGACCGAAATACGATCGCTCAGCATTCGAGCATATGTCATACCGACAGTGATGAACGAAGGGCTGAAAGTTTGACCTGTACCGTCTGGATTCTGAACCGTAGTAACCGGGATATCGCCGACTGCAATTGATTTAATTGAGAATGCGAGAGCTCCGAGTCCTTCGATGTTTGTCGAAACTGCGCCGTATTCCACATTAATATCTGCAAAGTAGTTCATATGAGAAAAGAGAGCATAAGTATTATACTCGCCGCGGGCCAAATTTGCCGGGTTCCAATAGAGAGCTTCAACGCCCGTAGCATCGACTAAAGTAGCTCCTGCCATCGACACGCCGCGCGCGCCGACGGGAACCAGAAGCTGGGATGCCCCGGCAGTTCCATTACGACTACCACCGCCTGCAAAGAGGCTGCCTGCGGTGAATAGTGTTAATAGCACTAATGTTATTAAATTTATTTTTTTCATTTTCAATCTCCTTCAATTTTTTAGAATCGATCAAGAATTTGCTGTTCTTGAATTATAGCGACTTTGAGAATCTTGGTTTTTCCTAAATCCGGCATATCGATATGTACTACGTACAATCCGCTTGCTACCGGAAGGTCACTTTCATTGTTGAGATCCCATCTGAAGAATTGATCAGGCGTATCTTTATGGAGCGTTCTAACCAGCTGACCGGCAAGGTTGAATATACGGATTGTGGCTTTTTGCGGTAAGTGGTTGAACGTTACGAAACGCTGATACTTGTTGATTTCCTGCGGATTGACTCCGTAGTACGGGTTCGGGAATACGTTGATATCTTCAACGTCTTCCTTAGCCAGTTCGGGATCGTTCACAACTGAAGGAGCCTTGAAAGTATATTTATCTTCTGCACTAATAGGTTTATTATAGTTAATTCTGATTACGGTTCCTGCCGGTGGCATCTGTCCGTCGCCGTCAAATTCACATACGATGAATCTTCCGATCGGATAAACAAAACCGCCGTGGAAGTCTGCGTTATAATCGCCGGCATCCGGATCCGTGTCAAACGCATAGTTGTATGTAGCGCCTGCGCCTCCTGATTGCAGACACGAGTTTTCAAATTGCAGATATCCGGACTGACCGGGGGTTTTGTCTTTCGGATCCATCCAATAGACCCAGTCGGAAGCGGGGTAACCGAAATACGGATCTTCTCCGGTTGCCCATCCCCATTGGTCGGACGTTTCTACATTTTCAACTAAGAAAGGTATCATTCTAACATCGTCGGACGGATCGTCTGGCGTTCCGATACCGATGTTCCAGATTTCAAACGGAACTTTAGCGATTTTATCGTCTGTAAATGCAAAAACTGCATAACCGCCGTTTTCGGTAAATCTGAATTCATAATCATACGGAGCAGCAAAATCGACATAGCGATAGAGACGATCGATAGTGCCGCTGCCGCCGCCTGCCGATACGTAATATCTGTCGCCGCCTGTAGAGTTCAAACTGTGCCATACTTTGTTTCCTTTATACGGAGCGCCTGCGGCGTCGTATTTCGAAGGATCGAGCGGAGCGCCTGCATATGCAACTTCCACCATACCGTCGCCTTCGCCGGGTCCTTTAATCATAGCGGGAGCGTCCTGAACTCCGATCTGGATACCGTCAACGATAATAAATTCATCATCGTCGCCAAAGTGTGTTTGATTCGAAAGCACGGTCTGTCCGTTTTTCAAAACGTTCCAACTTTTGTTACCTTCCGCATCAACATTGAAAGTAACTGTATATTCGGCTCCCGTTAATTTAGTCGGGTCTACCACTACAGGAGTTACTATACCGTCGCTAAATCCTGCCGAATGGGTAACGTCCAGAACCTGACCGGCTTCTCCTTCGTAACGGACGCCGGGTTTCGGAGTTTGCGGAACTACTTCAATAACGTTCATCGGATTTTCAAGCACTCTCGGTACAGCTTCGGGATCGGGATTATAGGCATAAGCTGTAACTGCGAAGTAATATCTGCTGCCGTTATTCAAAGGCAAGCCGCCTTTGAAAACGTCGTTTTTAATGCTGATATATCTTTTAATTCCGGAATCGCTTCCGAATTTAACAACGCGGTCCAAAACAACGCCCGCCGTAGCGTCGAATTCTTTGTCCGTAATTTTAAGCACACCGTCGACAATATCATAAGTGGCAATCAAACGAGCTTCGCTTGCTTGAGCGGTTTTTGTTGGCAGCTGGTATACACAGTAGCCCTGGAATTCGAAGCCGCCTTTGGAGTACGATTCTGTGGCGTTAACTTTTGCAGGGTCGCTTCCCCATGATAAAATAACCTCTTCGTCCATCTCAGCTACTGTAACCGAAGGAGCCGGAGGAGGCGTTGGAACGTTAAAGAAGTTGTCGTAAGCTAACTGAGCCTGCAGGTCGTAGAACTTCAACAACTGAACAGCGCCCAGTCTGTCGACGCCTTCAACAGCGCCGGCTGCAATTTCGGCAACTACAACTTCCTGAGTGTCGCCGTAAGCCATTTCAAACGGACCGGAAACAGAACCCAACCGGCGGTCTCCCGGCGGATGGAGCATACCGTCAATCCAGCCGGTTCCCGTAATTGGATCGCCTGCCAATGTAAATTTAGTAGGCTGACCCGTAGTAGGATCCGTAAACGGATCGCCTGTAGTGGAAACTCTTCCGCGGAAGAGATTATACCACTGCAGTGTACCTGTTTCATAAAGACCCTGGTCGGGGTCGCTGTATACGTTGTCGCCGTTAATGAAGAAATAGAAAGCCGTCATCGGCAAGTTTTTCTTACCCTGAACATATTTGCCTTTATAGATAGCCACGTCGTCAGCTTCGCCGTCTACAAGCGGTCCCTGGAAAAAGTCGAAACCGACAGCCGGAGGCGGAAGCGGATTATAAACTGCGTCTGTAGCGTTAGCGTTGTAAGCATAACCCAAGCTCAATGTGGTATCGCAACCGACATAGTCGTCTCCAGCATCGCCGACGTCAGGATCCGACCACATTGACACGTACATTTCGGTAAAAGGTTTTTGATCAGGATTTTTATTAATAATGATATACTTACGGAAGAACATATTTCCTAAAGCGCCGGTTGCATTGTACCCCCAGATTGTCACCTGTTCTTCAATACCCATCGGAAGCGAACCGTACATAAAGTCGGTTTGAGCGGGATCCAAGTCGTTACATACGAACCAGATTGTTTGGTCTGCGCCCGGTACGCCGGGAATGTCGACTGCGGGATTATATTGTCCGTTTCCGTCGACGTCTTCAAACGGAGCGCCCTGGCTTGCAGGCCATTCGTTCCAGTCTTTTTCGTACTGAGCTCTGATAGCTTCGATCGAAGGACCGTCGCCGTCAGCCAACTCGGCACTTAAATCGCCGTCTTTATAGTCTCTTCTTACACGATAGATTCTTACATCGGGATCGCCGGGATTAGCGGGAGTGCCGTCGGGTAAAATTCTGCCAGGTACGGTTCCCTGGCGATAAACCGAACCGCCTACGCGGAACTGACCGTCTACTTTACCGCCCCAAAGGAAACCCGACTGGAATACTGCCGTTCTGTTACTTCCTTTCGGGAAAACGAATCCGGAGTTGCCGTTTTGATTGATATCGGATTCGCCGTCGTTTTTAATCCAAGTAGAGATATTATTGATATTGAATTTTGTATAAACGGGTTCGCCTAACGCTTTGTAAAGAGAATTGGCTTTTTTATCGCCTCCTCCCTTGGCAAAGGTTAGCGCGGTAAACGCCAACAACATCAGCGTTAAGTTAATTAGTTTAATTAATTTTTTATTCATGTTTTACTCCTCTTTTTTTCAAACTTTATGATTAGTATTCCAATCTAACACCTAATCTAATCTGACGAGGCGGTCCGTACATTAAATTAGTAGCCGCACCCGGTACTCCGCCGTATCCTTGCTGATAATCGACATTGATAGCTTTGTACAAGTCAATATATTTTTCTCCGTAAGTTGCAATCAACTGCTGCGACAATTCGGGGTTGTAAATCACACCGTCGTCTTCAGGAGAACCTGTCCTCAGGAATACGTTGCGTATGTTGAGATTATCGAAGAGATTAATCACATAAACGTAAACGTTCAACGAAAGCTTATCCATAAGTCTGAATGTCTTGTCGATTCTGAGGTCTACCTGGAATTCGCCCGGTGTCGTGGATGTGTTCAACGCTTCGATCGGCTGACGGAAACGCGCGTCGGATTCCGCATTCAAGGAACCGATACCGCGTGTAAACGGGTGACCGCTGTTGAACATTGCAAGTACGGAGACTCCGAAATCATGCAACAGAGCCGGACCGTCGTTCGGACCGAATCGATAATCAACATTAACATTTCCTCTCAATGCCTGGTTGTAGGAAAGTGGACTGATATACTTCGGAACAAAGATTGTGACACCGTCAAGAGGAGCGCCTACAATACCGCTGTTCGAATACGGATTAGAACCGGTACCGCGAGCATCCTGGAACGACAACGAAGCGTTCATTGCCAGTCTTTCGTATCTTCTCATATTCAAAGTAATTTCAACGCCTTTTGTCGTTGCATAATCGCCGTTTGTCAGCACGTTATAGCTCTGGAATGCGGAATTACGGTCTGTATTTTGGAGTGTAAATTGCACCTGATCTTTTATGTCTTTATAGTAACCGGTAATATCGATCGACATGAAGTCTGTCAATTGTTGTGTAAATCCTAATTCATACTGAGTTGTTCTCGTAGGTCTGAGATTGAAACCGGCAGGCTGCGGAATAAAGAAACCGCCTTTGATCTCGAATCCTACTCTGTACAAACCGCGGTAAGCTGTATTCAAAGCCGGCTGCTGAATAAATTTACCGAACTGAGCGTGAAATACCGTTCTGTCCGTTACAGGAAACGAGAAACCTAAACGAGGGCTAACCGCGCTAAAGGTTGGCACTTTTTCCCAGCCTTCTTCGTACAATTCGCCTGTCGTGGCATTTATACCCAAGTCTGGTTTTGCAGGATCAACCAATTTAAGATTGTCGATGTCGATATAGTCAAATCTAACACCCGCGTTGATAACGAGGTCTTCATATTCGATTCTGTCCTGAATGTAAGCGGCAGCAAAGACAGGTTTGTGAGGAGCGTCGAAGAAACCGTCGTCGACTTTATTGCCGAATACATCGTAACCGTAATTATTAACGCCGCGAGTAATAAGAAGCTGACGTTTGTATGCGTTCAACGAAGCTTCGGTACCGTCGTAATTAGAGGAATTGATAAACTGATCAACAGATGCTGCAAGTCCAACCTGTGAAACAGTGCCGAGCGACCAGTTTCTTAATGTATAGGTTTGATATTCGCCGCCGACTTTAAACGAATGATTTTTACCGACAAGGAACGATAAAGACGCATTAAGAGAAATTCCCTGTCTGTCGTTCTTTCCGTAACCAACAGGAACCGTTCCGTCTCTTACAAAATCGAAACCGTATATATTTGCATAAGTCGGACTTACATATCTTCCTACTACTCCGTTTGCAATATCTTTTGCCGTTCTCGGAATAGTCCAGCCGGCTTCGGCATTAGCCACGCTGTCGCCGTATACCCAGATATTCGAACCGAGTCCCGGCGTATATTGTTCGTAATTGGAGAAATAATAACCTGCGGATACTTCATAATACATCGAAGGAGTAAGCACATGAGTAATTTTCAGGTTTAATGCGCCGTCGTTCGATTCGTATTTACCTCTTCTTGTTTGAAGCAAATCCTGAATAGCGCTGTAAGCCGAGGTTGCGCCGTTTGCAGTTGTAAAAGTGCCCGAGAGTCTTATCAATACTGGCTTCAAATCAAAATTCAGCGTACCCGTATAAGTAATAAATTCGCGTTGTTGTCCTTTAAGAGGACCTGCGGGGTAATAAAAATCAATTGTATCATTTGAAATCGGGTCGCTTATGACTCCGAGATTCATTCCCGGCCAGGGCTGCGGTTCGGGATCTCTGTCGTATCTGTAATTAACGTTTGTAAAGAATTTAACTCTGTCTGAGAAGAGAGGACCGCTTAACGTAGCGCTTTGTTCATTGTATCCCCACCAGTGAGCGCCGAGACGCTTTTCGCCGTCGAATGCGTCGCTTTTGCTCTTGAATGTTACGTTGTCCGTAATATATTCATAGCTTGCTTTAAGTTGAGGTCCGCCGGATTTGAATTGTTGACGAATAATACCGGCATTGGCGCCGCCGAATTCAGCGGTATAACCGCCCGCCTGCACCTGAATTTCTTCCAGAGCGTCCTGCGATATAGTAACGCCTCTTCTACCTGTAATTGGATTCTTAATAGAGACACCTTCCAGATAATATCCGACTTCGTCGTTACGACCGCCGCGGATGTAAATTTCGCCGTTCTGTAAAGTAACGCCCGCGGTCAAACCGATAATATTGTTAACGCCGCGCACCGGCAAAGCTTGAATGTCTTCGCTTGTAGTTACGCGTATAGCGTTTGTGTTATCTTTTTGAATCAATGGTTTCTGGGCGACAATTTCAACCGTGCCCACCTGTATGTCTTCGCTCGGCAGTTCGAAATCGAGTTCAGTAGTAAGGTCGGCGCTAACGCGTACGTTAGAAACCGTAACGGTTTGATAACCCAGATATGAAGCTCTGACTTCATAGACGCCGGGTTCCAGGTTGATTAGCAGATATTCGCCGTTTGCATCCGTTGCAGCGCCGATCGTTGTTCCCATAACGATTACGTTGGCGCCGATTAACGGGTCTCCGGTTTGCATATCTACTACTTTTCCTTTAATCCTACCTCTTGTTCCCGCCGATAGCAGCGCAGGAATAAGAGTAAGAAATAGCAAAAAGTATAAAATTCTTCGATGCATACTTTACTCCTTAATTTGTTGGTTTATAAAAGAAAGGATATCTGAAAGGTAATTCAGTAAACATAACTTGCAATAGCTACCTCCTAATTTTGTGAGAAAAAGGAATTTATTTGAAAATCCCAACAAGCCCTAGATAAGAGAAATACACTTAAAAGCTCCTTTTTCGCTTTGCTTTATAATAAGCGTTACTAATATAAAAGAATAACTTTAATTTTGTCAAGCTAATTATAAAGTATTTTCGAAAATAATTACACAACCGTACAAATTTATCTACTCGATACTTAAGTATCAATATTTTTTTGACAAACAACTTTAGAACACAGAAAATAATTCTTTTTGATTTAACTAAGTAAGCTATATTAAAACGTTTTTCTTAATAATTTTATTTTACTATCCCAAAAGTTTTTCTAATTTTTCCACAAAAACGCTTTTCGGGACGGCTCCTATAACAGTGTCTACCACTTCGCCGTTTTTAAAGAAGAGCACTGTAGGAATGCTTCTTACGCCGTATTTGATTGCCGTTTGTTGATTTTCGTCGACGTCGAGTTTGCCCACTTTGACCTTGCCATCGTATTCTTCGGCAAGTTCTTCGATAATCGGCGCAATCATTCTGCAAGGTCCGCACCAGGCAGCCCAAAAATCGACTATTACAGGTATATCCGATTTCAAAGCCTCCGCTTCGAAATTTCCATCAGTAAATGTAAATGGTTTCATGACTACTCCTTTTTATATTTTACCGTTTTTCTTTAAAACATGACGGGCTATTATACCCTTTTGAATTTCATTAGTGCCTTCGAATATTCTGTTGATTCTCGAATCGCGATAAAACCTTTCAATCGGCATTTCGCGCGAGTATCCCATTCCTCCGTGAATTTGCACGGCGTAATCGGCAATTCTGTCGAGCGCTTCGGAACAGAATAATTTTACAATTGCCGATTGATGCGAAATGTCTTTTTTCAAATCGTAATCGACCGCGGTACGATACACCATCGATTCCATTGCGTAAATGAGAGACGCCATTTCCGAAAGCATGAATTGTATAGCCTGGAAATTGGCAATCGTAGTGTCAAATTGTTTTCGCTGTTTTGCGTAACGAGTGGAAAGTTCGAGAAGTTCCTTTGAAGCTCCGAGACATGCGGCTCCGAGTCCGAGTCTGCCTGCGTCCAACGTTTTCATGGCAAGTATAAAACCCCTGCCTTCCTGACCCACCATATTTTCTTTCGGAATTCTTACGTTGTCGAACGTAATCGGATTTGTGGAGCTGCCTTTAATGCCCATCTTCTTTTCGGGAGGTCCTGCGGAAAATCCCGGCCGGTCTGTTTCGACTATGAATGCCGTAATTCCTTTTTCGGTTCTGGCAAAAACCGAAACTATGTCCGCTATTCCCCCGTTTGTAATCCAGAGCTTCTCGCCGTTGATCACCCATTCGTCGCCGTCGAGATGAGCGCGCGTTTTCAGATTAAACGAGTCGGAGCCGGCTTGAGCCTCAGTCAAACAAAAAGCTCCGATCTTCTCGCCTTTTGCAAGCGGGGTCAGATATTTCTGTTTCTGTTCTTCATTTCCGCCGAGATAAATTACATTTGCGCCAATCGATTGATGAGCGCCGATAAAAGTCGCGGTCGACATACATCCGCGCGCTATTTCTTCCTGCATAATACAATATCCTACTTCCCCGAAACCTCCTCCGCCGTATTCTTCGGGAAATGAAATACCGAGCAATCCCAATTCTCCCAATTTTTTAATCAGGGCTTCGGGAATTTTTTCTTCGGCGTCGATTTGCGCAGCAATCGGTTTGATTTCGTTATCGACAAAATCCTTTACCATGCTGCGGAGCATATTTTGCTCTTCAGTAAAGGCGAATTCATTCATTTTAACGTCCTGTATCTATTTATGGCTTGATTTATCGCCGATATAATTTACTATGTATTCGCCGCCGTCGACGCCGATCACATTGCCCGAAATCCAGTCGCATTTTTCGTCGCATAGAGCTACGATTGCTCTGGCTACATCTTCAGGCGTAGTGAGTCGTTTTTGCGGATTTTTTTGTTCAGCCGAGTAGAGCATCTTATCGAAGTTCGGAATTTTACGCCCTGCGGGAGTGTCGGTTACGCCCGCCATTATAGCATTGCAAGCCACTTTCATGCTTCCAAGTTCAACGGTCAACTGCCTGATATGAGATTCCAGCGCGGCTTTTGCCGCAGATACCGCTCCGTAATTCGGAATTACGGTGTGCGAGCCGGCGCTTGTCAATGCAAAGATACGTCCTCGCTCGGCAAGTAGGTTCCGGAATACTAATCCTTGAGTCCAGTAAACAAGCGAATGCGCCATAACATCGAGAGTCATACTCATTTGAGCGGGAGTTATGCATTCGGACGGACTCGAACCGATATAAGGTTTGAGAGTTCCGAAAGCCAGAGAATGAATCAACACATGAACTTTATCGCTCTCTTTATCGGAGGCAAAGCGTTCTTTGATTTCGTCGAGCGTATCGTTAATTTTAATGTGGTCTGCTGCGTTTATATTAAAGAAGACGGCTTGCTGTCCTTCTTTTTCAATCTTCTTAATAATTTTATGAACATTAGGCATTGTCGCCTGGCGGTCGAGATGAATTCCGAAAATACTGTAGCCGGCTTTAGCCAACTCGACTGCAGAAGCGCCGCCAAAACCGCTCGAAGCGCCTAAAATTAATGCCCACTTCTTTTTCATTTACCTTCCCCTAATTGTTAGATGTGGTGCAAACTTAAGAAAATGAAAAAACAATTCAAATCTTTCTTAATTAATAAATTTTTATTATGACGTTATGTAAATAACGTTATCGGCGCCCAGAAGTTTTAACAATTCCTCAATTAACTCGT
The DNA here is from genome assembly GCF_051488665.1 of Melioribacter sp. Ez-97. NCBI lineage: Bacteria > Pseudomonadati > Ignavibacteriota > Ignavibacteria > Ignavibacteriales > Melioribacteraceae > Melioribacter > Melioribacter sp. Ez-97. Next base: position 428,884 of record NZ_JBPSEG010000002.1, read on the forward strand.
CGTTCAGTTCAATTTGATAGTCGATTATGTAATCGGTATGATTGCCGTTGTCTTTAATTCTGATAATGACGGGAACATTGCCGCTGAATTTATCAAAAAGATTATGCAGTTTATCAACCGTCGTTTCGTCGTGCGTTTTCGAATTCAAAATAATACCGAGCCGTTTAGTCAATTTTTTTCTCGCTTCGGCAAGGTCGTAAACTTCTTCCACTTGAAGTTTAACGGCGTCGCCGCTGCTTTCCGCCTTTCCGATAATAATAACCGTCGATTCGGATTCGATCAATTTTCCGAATTCTTTGAAGGCTTTCGAAAACATTATACACTCGCAGCTGCCGTAATAATCGTCGAGCCGGAAGAAAGCCATCTGATTGCCATTCTTATCGGTCTTGATATTTACGTTCGTAACTACTCCGCAGGCTCTTACGATATCCTTCGGTATCGAATTGGGTTCGGCGTCGAGTTGAAAAGTCGCAAACGACCTGTATTCGATATCGTATTTGTTAAGGGGATGGTCGCTCAGATAAAAACCGAGCACCTGCCTTTCTTTTGCAAGTCTCTCTTTGCTGTCCCAGGGTTCGACGTCCGGTAATTGAGGTTCTTCATATGTAAATTCTTCGGAGGCGTCCGCAAAGAGGCTGTTGGAATGCGATTCGCGCGCGTTCTTGATTTTCGCGCCGATATCGATGGCTTCCTCGATAGCCGCAAAGTGTTGAGCGCGAGTCCCTCCGAGGGAATCGAAAGCGCCCGCCAGCACAAGTCCTTCAATAGCTCTTTTATTTACAATTCGAGTATCTACGTGAGAGCAAAAGTCGTAGATGCTTGTAAAATCTCTGCCCAGACTTTCGTGCGCTCTTTTGATTTCTTCAACTGCTTGAATGCCGACGTTTTTGATTGCCGCCATTCCGAAAATTATCTTTTTGTCTTTAACCTGAAAATTAACCGTAGGATGATTAATATCCGGAGGCATCACTTCAACGCCGAGCTTACGGCAGTCGTCGAGAAGAATTGTAATTTTATCTGTATTGTCGAATTTATTCGAAAGATTGGCGGCAAGAAATTCTTCCAAATAATGAGCTTTCAAATAAGCCGTTTGATAAGCCACAACGCTGTAGGCGACCGCGTGACTTTTGTTAAATCCGTAATTTGCAAATTTGTCGATAGCTTCGAAAATCTCTTCTGCAATTTTTTTATCGATATTATTTTCAACGGCGCCTTTGATAAATTTATCGCGCTGCTCTTTCATTGCCTCGAGGTCTTTCTTGCCCATTGCCCTGCGCAGTAAGTCGGCTTCGGCAAGACTCATCCCCGCGACTTTATTTGCAATCTGAATTACCTGTTCCTGATAAACGATAATGCCGTAAGTTTCTTTTAGGATCGGCTCGAGCACCGGATGCAAATATTTAATTTCTTTTCTGCCGTGTTTCCTGTCGATAAAATCGTCGATATATTCCATCGGGCCCGGGCGATAAAGAGCGTTCATTGCCGCAAGGTCTTTAATGCTGTTCGGTTTCAGTTTGCGCAAGTATTCTCTCATCGGAGCCGATTCAAATTGAAAGACCGCCGTCGTTTGTCCTTTGCCGAAGAGTTCAAAAGTTTTTTCGTCGTCCGTAGGTATGTTCTCAATATCGATTTCAATCCCGCGGTTTTGTTTTACGAGGTCGATTGTATCTCTGATAATCGAAAGCGTATCGAGACCGAGGAAGTCCATTTTAAGAAGTCCGGCGTCTTCAAGGTCTTTCATATTAAATTGCGTAACGGTAGCGGTTTCGCCCTGGTCGCCGTAGATGGCAAGCGGTACGTAATCGCTAACGTCGCCCGGCGTAATCACAACTCCGGCGGCGTGTTTCGAAGCGTTGCGGTTCATTCCTTCGAGAATTCTGGCATGTCTTATCAATTCCTTCATCATCGGGTCGTCGGTTTTATTAAGCCACTTTAATTCCGGCACTTCTTTCAACGCCTGGTCGATCGAATAAACTTTTCCGAATTTCGAGGGAATATATTTGGTGATATTATCCACCTGAGGAATCGGAATTTTCAAAACGCGGGCTACATCTCTGATAACCTGTTTTGAAGACAAACGGTTGAAAGTAATAATTTGCGCTACCGAATTTTCGCCGTATTTTTCTTTGACATAACTGATGACTTCGCCCCTTTTATCGTCGGCAAAGTCGACGTCGATATCGGGCATCGATCTTCTTTCCGGATTGAGAAATCTCTCAAAAAGCAAGTCATATTCAAGCGGATTAACGTTCGTAATGCCGAGTACGTATGCAATAAGACTGCCGGCGGCGCTCCCTCTTCCCGGTCCGACCGGAATTCCCCGTTTCCTGGATGCGTTTATAAAATCCTGAACTATCAAAAAGTAACCGGCGTAACCCATTTTAATGATTACGTCGAGTTCATATTTCATTCTGTCTTCTATTTCACGCGTAATCTTTTTAAATCTTCTGTGCAAACCTTCATAAGCCAGTTGAGTCAAGTAGTCTTCGAGCGTTTTTGCTTTGGAATCTTTGGGTATCGGAAAGATCGGATAATGGTGCCCTTTGAACTCGAGTTTCAGATTTATCTTTTCTTCGATTTCGAGCGTGTTTTCGATCGCGCCTTTGTATTTGCCGAAGATTTTTTTCATTTCGTCGGCGGATTTGAAATAAATCTGATCCGTGCCGTACCTCAATTCTTCATAATTCGAATTGCCTGTTTTATCGCCGAGCATTATAAGAATATTATGAGAAATCGAGTGTTCTCTTTCGATATAATGAGTATCGTTTGTGGCTACCAGTTTAATTCCTAGTTCGTTTGCCAGTTTAGGCATTCCTTCGAGTATCGGCTTTTCGATATCGATGCCGTGGTCCTGGATCTCCAGGTAAAAATCTTCCCCGAACAATTCTTTCAGTTTAATCGCCGTATCTTTTGCTTTATCCCATTCGTGGTTTATAAGCGGTGTAGAAATTGGACCTGCAGGACATGCGGAAGTGCAAATCAAACCTTCCTTGTATTTGGTTAAAATTTCCCAGTCGATACGCGGCTTATAATAAAATCCTTCCGTATGACCGATGGTGGAAATTTTCATAAGATTTTTATAGCCGACTTCGTTTTTGGCAAGAAGCAGAAGATGGTTATAGTGCTTCGAGCGTTTTCTGCCGTCGGCGGCGTCGGCTTTCTTTTCGAACCGGCTTTTTTCGAAGTCGACATAAGCTTCCATCCCGATGATCGGTTTGATTCCGGCTTTAACCGCCTTTTTATAAAATTGAAGCACGCCGTACATAACGCCGTGGTCGGTTAATGCCACAGCGTGCATGTCGTTTTTAACCGCCGCTTCAATCAGGTCTTCGACTCTGCAGGCGCCGTCCTGCAAACTGTAATGCGAGTGATTATGAAGATGTACAAAATCCGACATCAATAAACTTCTCCTTATTTGCTGCCCGTGTGCCCGAAACCGCCTTCTCCCCGTTTGCTTTCGGTAAGTTCTTCGGTTTCGAGAATATCGGCATAATAAACTTTTGATATAACCATTTGCGCTATGCGGTCGCCGCGGTTTATCACAAAATGCGTTTCACCAAAATTAAAGAGAATCACTTTAATTTCGCCTCTGTAATCCGAGTCGATTGTGCCGGGGGAATTCAGAACTCCGATACCGTGCTTCGCCGCCAAACCGCTGCGCGGTCTTATCTGAATTTCGTATCCTTCGGGAATTTCCGCGCGTAAATTTGTCGGCACCAGCGCGACCCTTCCTTTTTCAATCACCAGTTTGTCTTCTACGGCGGCTCTTAAATCGAGTCCGCTGCTTCCCGGCGTGGCATAAACGGGCAATTCTATGTCGTTAAATTTTTTGTCTATTCTTTGAATTTTAATTTGAATTTTGTCCACAATAGTTCCACAATTTATTGCGAGGTCTGTAATTAAAATCTAGAGAGCTTATTGGCAAAGGTACAAAAATTAAAAGAAAAATTTAGGGGGAATTTATTTCCTTTTTACGATGCGTTTCGTCAAATAGGACAATTCATTGATATCAACAATCCTTGCAATAAACAACAAAGTCAAAAATGCAGCCAGCATAATGATTTTGATATATACGTTGAGTAAGCTATGGTAATATAAAAAATAATAGGCTGCCGAGGCGGCGAAAATCAACAACAGTAATTTTGCAATTTTTCCGTATTCGTATTTAATACGGTAAACTTTTTGAGAAAAATAAAAGAGAGTGAGAGCCATTGTAATATAACTGAAAAGAGTAGCCAGAGCCGCACCCATGATTCCTAAAAAAGGTATCAACAAAAAATTCGAGACAATATTTACAACCGCTCCGCTTCCCGTCACTATCGGAAAATATTTCGTTTTTTCTTCAATGTACAGACCCGCCTGAAAATTGACATACATCCCGTGGAAAATATAAGCTAGCAATATTATCGGGACAATAGCCAAGCCGCTCCAGTATTTATATCCGATAAGACTCACTCCGTCCCAGAAACGAATTGTGGCTATGTCTTCAATGAATAACGACAATGCAATCCACATTACGGACGCGGCTATCAGAAACAAAGTCAAAACTTTTGAAAAAATTTCTTTGGCATTTTCTTCTTTTGAATTAATCAATAAAAAAGGCTGCCAGGCAAACTGGAACATCTGAACGATCAGCATCATAAAGATTCCGAGTTTGTAACTCGCCTGATAAATACCGAGAGTTTTCTCGTCGGTCAGAGCCAGCACAATCGGACGGTCTACCACCTGCACCAGCGTCGCCGCCATGCTTGCAGGTAAATAAGGTATTGCAAATTTTAACATCAGTTTCAGATAATTTCCGTCGACGCGAAATTCAAAGTTTCTGAATATATCGGGCAGCAATACGATTAACGAAAAAGCCGATGCCGCCAGATTAGCTATGAATATTGCTTCAATGTCCATCTTTAATCTAAGAACTAGAACAAGATTGAGAACAATGTTCAACGAAATGTTGCCGAGTTTTATCAAAGTGAATTTGAGCGACTTACGCTGCAAACGTAAATTTGCAAAGGGCACTATCGCCAGCGTATCGAAAAGAATTATGAATATCAGATAGTTGTAAAGATGCTCGTACGAATGCGGAATTTCCATCAGACGGATCATACCGTCTCTGCTCAAATAAAGGAGAACGGACAAAGTTAACGATGTAAACGTCAAAAATATATAAGCGGTTGAATATGTAAGTTTTTTGTCTTTTTCGTCTGCCGCTGAATTATATTTCATAAATGCGGCGTCCATTCCGTAGATAAACACGACGTTCAAAAATGCAATGTAGGCGTAAATGTTCGAATAGATGCCGACGTCCCGGGGCTCGAATACATTCGTGTAAAACGGCACGAGAAGGAAATTCAGAAATCTTCCCACTATCGTGCTGATGCCGTAAATGACAGTGTCTTTTGTTAATTCTTTTATTTTATCGAACATAACAGGTTGAAAATAATCGTTAAAAATTACGAAAAATAATTCATATTAACTTTCAAAGGTCTGGAGTTTTGGGGTTTGGAAGTTTGGGAGTTTTGGGGTTGGGAAGTTTGGGAGTTTTGGGGTTTGGGGGTTGGGAAGTTTTGGGGTTGGAGTTGGCGAGTTGAAATGCCAGGCAGCTGCAATTTTCATTCGAAATATTTCTTCAACGCATCGACGTAAATTTTGGGAGGGCGAACGGCTTTTTTGGTATCCGCTCTGATGAAGACGTGCGTAGTATAACCTTTTGCAATAAGCGTTCCGTCTTCTTTGCGTTTAATTTCGTATTCGATATGGACTCGAGGCGAATGCAGTTGATTTAGCGACGCGGTTATTTGAAGTATATCGTCGTATGTGGCGGGCGAAAAGTATTGAACTTTAGCTTCGATGAGCGGCAGCTGATAACCGTTTTTTTCCACTTCCGAATATGCCAGTCCGGTCGAGCGGAGCAGTTCCGTTCTGCCGACTTCAAAATATTCGAGATATTTGCCGTTATAGACAAACTGCATTTTGTCCGTATCGGCGTATCTTACTCTGATTTCCGTGGTATAAGAGAGCATCTGAGGTAACCGTAATTAGTCCAAAATTACTCTTCGTAAACGCCCATTTTCCCGAATTTTTCCAGTCTGTTTTGTATTAACTTATCGGGTTTAATTTTAATAAGGGCATTCAATTCTTCCAAAAGAATGTTTTTCAAAATGTCCGCCATTTTCTGCGGGTCTTTATGAGCACCTCCGAGAGGCTCCGGAATTATCCTGTCGATAATCCCCTGCTCGAGAAGATCGTCGGCTGTTAATTTAAGGGCTTCAGCCGCCTGCTCCTTAAAATCCCAGCTGCGCCACAAAATACTGGAACACGATTCCGGACTTATAACCGAGTACCAGGTATTTTGCAGCATTAAAATCCTGTCGCCCACACCGATGCCGAGAGCACCGCCGCTGGCTCCTTCGCCGATAATAACGACTATAATCGGAACTTTAAGCCTGCTCATTTCGAGCAGATTTCTGGCAATTGCTTCGGCTTGTCCTCGTTGTTCGGCTTCCAATCCGGGATACGCGCCCGGCGTGTCGAGCATAGTAATTACCGGTTTGTTGAATTTTTCGGCAAGTTTCATCAGTCGAAGCGCTTTACGATACCCTTCCGGATTAGGCATACCGAAATTACGGTAAAGATTCGATTTTGTGTCCCGCCCCTTTTGATGACCGATTATCATTACCTTCTGACCGTCGAGTTTTGCAAAGCCGCCGACAATCGCTTTGTCGTCTTTGAAAAGCCGGTCGCCGTGCAATTCTACGAAATCGGAAGTCATCATATAGATATAATCGAGAGTAGAAGGTCTTTCGGGGTGGCGCGCCAGCTGAACTTTCTGCCAGCGCGTTAAGTTTTGATAAATGTTCTTTTTCAGCTCTTCTACCTTTTCTTCTAATTTTTTTATTTCGCCCGATATATCGAGTTGTCCCTCGTATTTTTTCATTTCTTCGATTTTATTTTCCAATTCAACGATTGGCTTTTCGAAATCGAGAGTGTTCTTTGCCATTCTTTTTTTACTCCGTCCTTAATATCATTTTGGAAAATGTCCTGCCCAGTATTTCCAGATCGAGCCATATATTCTGGTTCTTAGCGTAAAACAGGTCGAGACTTTTTAGTTCCACTTCGTCGTCGGGATTAATATTTTCAACATACCAGAGTCCCGTCAATCCGGGTTTGCCTACGTAGAGGTCGCCGTAATACGAATTATTTTTCGGACCCACAAAACTCTTCCCGCCTTTAAGAACCTGCGGAATTTGCAGAACAAAATTTCTGAATTCTCCTTTAGAGCCTTTTCCCTTCCTGAATTTTTCGGCTAAATATATAAAAGGATATACTAAAAGCAAAATGAAGATTAAACTCAAAATTTTATCGAATATCAGTTTGGTTACTCGATGTCCGAATGAAGAAATGTTATAATTTATTTTTAAGAGCGGCAAATCTTCGAGCATCGTTACGGAAGATTTACCCACAAGATAATCGAGCTCTTTGCCGGAAACCATAAAATCGACATTTAAACCCTGAGATTCCGAGACTGCAAAAAATATCTGGTCGTAATTAATTTCATCCGAAGAAAAGATAACCTTTTCTATTTTATATTCGGCGATAATTTTGCGTAAATTATCGAGCGAGCCGATAACTTTATAACCGCCGATCACCTCGCCTATTTTTTTTCTGTCGGTAGAAATGAAACCAGTAACCTGATATAACGAAACGATGTTCGATTTGAGTTTCGAAGCGAGCTCGGCTGCTTTAGCGGGCGAAGCCACTATTAGAGTTTTTGCTTTGCGCGATTCGCTTACAAGTCCCAAACCCGTAAATACTTTGAAAACTATACGCCATATTGAAAAAGTAATAAAAGAAAAACCGTAAGTAATAAGCACCACGGCGCGACTGAATGCGAATTGCTTGAAGAAATAAGTCAATGCCGAAAGAATAATCAAGCCGTATACGAGCGCAATCAAACTCCTCAGAACCGATAGCGCATTTTTTTTGTACGCCCCCGCAGCGGCGGAAATAAATATTTGCAATAATGCAGGAATAAAATAGACCCACGGTTTTGCATAGCCGGGAAATCCGAGCCAGTGTTCGTTCGCATAAATTTTTTCCGCAAGATAAACCGCCCCGCTCATTAATATGAAATCGAAGAGAACGCTCAACAGCACGAGTTTATACACATTGGCAAAGGCAATCAGTTTGCGGAAGAAAATTGCCAATCTCAATATCCATTGAACGATAAACGAAGAGGACAAATGCTTTTTGACGAACAGATGCATCGCATCGTAAAAATATTTTGTTTCGTCAATACCGCTTCTTTTTGTGCTTTCGCCTTTATAATGAAAAATTTCGGTAGAGTGGACGTAATAAACTTTATATCCCGCTTTTTGAGTTCGGTAACAAAGGTCCAAATCCTCGCCGTACATAAAAAACTGAGGGTCGAATCCGCCTATTTTATCGTAAACTTCGCGCCGCATCATCATAAAAGCGCCGCTTACCGCGTCCACTTCGTAAGTTTGATTTTCGTCCAGATAAGTAAGGTTATATTTTGCAAACAGTCTGCTCTTGGGAAAGAGACTGCTGAGTCCCATCACTTTCGTAAACGACGTCCAGGGACCGGGGAAACTGCGCCGGCAGGCGAGTTGAAGCGTGCCGTCCGGATTCAATACTTTACAGCCTGCGATTCCCGCGTCGGGATGATTTTCGAAAAATCCGATCATCTCCCTGAAAGTGTCTTCTTTAACAATTGTGTCCGGATTGAGCAAAAGAATATATTTGCCGCGCGCTTTTTCAAGAGCAATGTTGTTCGCCGCTCCGAAGCCTACGTTTTTTTCGTTGGCAATTAAAACTACCTCCGGGAATTTGGTCTTAATGGCTTCTACGCTGCCGTCTTCCGAAGCGTTGTCTACCACTATCGTTTCAATCGAAAGATTATCCGAAGCCTTGCGTATCGATTCGAGGAGATTGAGAAGGAATTCCTTTACGTTATAATTTACTATTATTATCGAAAGGTCGATCATTTTAGTTTTTCAGTCCGAATAAACTTTGAAAGCGAAGTTTCCAAACCATGAATACGGCTTCGCGCACAATTTTGCGCGACATTTTTGACGTACCCTGCACTCTGTCTGCAAAAGTAATCGGAATTTCCGTAATCTTGAAATTCTTTTTCCACGCGTGGAAATTCATTTCAATCTGGAACGAGTAACCGTTTGACTTGATTTTATCGAGGTCGATAGACTCGAGCACTTCGCGCCGGAAACATTTGAATCCTCCCGTCGCGTCTTTTACCGGCATGCACGTAATTACTCTTGTATAAACATTTGCAAAATAACTCAACAGCAGTCTGCTTATAGGCCAGTTGATGACTCTTACTCCGTTAATGTAGCGGCTTCCTATTACAAGATCGTAATCTTTAATTTTTTCGAGAAAGTTTTCTATTTCATCAGGGTCGTGCGAAAAATCAGCGTCCATTTGTATAACGGCGTCGTACCCGTTTTTAAGCATAAACTTAAAACCTTCAACGTATGCCGTGCCGAGTCCCGATTTTTTTTCTCTTTTAATAAGAAAAACCCTGTTGTCTTTATCGGAAAGTTCCTTTACGTAATCCGAAGTTCCGTCGGGCGAATTATCGTCGACTACCAGGACATTCAGCTCCGGGTATTTTTCGAGAATATAAGGGATGAGTTTCCGGATATTATCGAGTTCGTTATAAGTCGGTATTATTACAAGAGTTTTCATAATTAAATTTCATTTGTTATTCGTAATGACCTTTACCGAACAATACTACAAAGACTGTCCGTAAAATTATCTTGAAGTCGAGCCTCAAGCTCATATTTTCGATATAGAAGAGATCGTAGCGCAATTTGATTTTTACGTCTTCGATCGACTCGTCGTATTTATGTTTAACCTGCGCCCAGCCGGTCAAACCGGGACGCACTTTAAGTCTTCTCTTATACAACGGAATTTCTTTGGAAAGTTTCTCAACGAAATAAGGTCTTTCTGGTCTAGGGCCCACAAAACTCATGTCGCCTTTTAGAACATTGATAGCCTGCGGTATTTCGTCCAGTCGAACTTTGCGCAGAAATTTTCCGACATTTGTAATACGCGGGTCTCCTTTGGACGACCATACAGGGCCGGTATGTTTTTCGGCGTCTTTAATCATGGTTCGGAATTTAATTATCTTAAATATTTTACCATTCATACCGACGCGTTCCTGTTTATAAAAAACGGGACCTTCGCTTTCGAGTTTAATGGCTATTGCAGCCAGAATAGTAGCCGGCGATGTAATAATTAGCAGTAAAAGAGAAAAGAAGATATCCATTATCCGCTTGATTTTCTTTTCCCATTCTGGCATCAATTCCGGCATAACGTCGATCAGCGGGGAACCGTAGAGTTGCAAAATTCTGGCTTGTCCGCTAATAATATCGTAAAGGTCGGCGACCATTTTAATTTCGACTTTCGTGCTGTCGCATTTATCGATAACCTTAATTATCAGTTCTTCGTCGTGTTTGTCCAGAGCTATAATAACGTTGCGAATGTCGTTCCGTTCGATAATTTTTTCAAGCTCGTCGATTGTGCCTTGCACTTCAATATTGTCGTGAGTTTTGCCGACATGTCCTTTGTGAGCGGCAACGAAAGCCGCTACGTCCAATCCGAATTCGGGGTGGCGCTTGATCGAATGCAGGATTTCTTTTGCCTTATCGTTAAAGCCGACAATGAGAGCCTTCCTGCGTCCGATGCCGTTAATCAGCAAACGGCGCTGCAAACTTCGCACGAACAATCTTCCCGAGCCGACAAAGAAGAGGAAAATTCCCCAATAAAGCAGAATGAATAAACGGAACGACGTTCTGCCGTTAGTCGAGTAGTCGTCCATAACAATTAAGAAGAAGAGTATAAAAATACCGACGAACGAGGCTTTAAAAAGAGTGGAAATTTCGTCGAAGCGGGAGAGCGCAAACCATGTTCTGTACATTCCGACAAAGATAAAAATTAGCAGCCAATAAAAATAAACCGCAATCATCGGCAGGAAAAAATCCGGCTGCGAAATCAATTCGAACCAGCCAGTATTAACCCGCAAATAAAAGAAAAGAAACCAGGTCAGATTAATGGTAATAAAATCGGTAACGAGCAGAAGAATTTTTTCTGTCTTTTTATTCAAACTTTTCTCCGAAGTAACTATAACTTGTTCAATATTGTTTTCGAAATATGTTCGCCGATAGCCAGCGACGCTGTCGCGGCAGGCGAAGGAGCGTTACATACATGCACGACTCTTCTGTCTTCAAGAATATAAAAATCGTCTAGCAGACCTCCGTTCCGGCTGCATGCCTGAGCTCTAACGCCCGCACCGCCGGGAATCAAGTCATCTTCCTGGATCGACGGCATCAATTTTTTCAACTCTTTTACAAACGCTCTTTTGCTAAAAGAACGGTAAAATTCGCCAAGTCCCACTTTCCAATACTTAAACGCAATTTTATAAAAACCGAGCCACGAAAAAATATCAAAACTATCTTTAAGATTAAAATCGAATTTAGAATAGCCTTCCCGTTTGAAGCTGAGCACCGCATTGGGACCGGCTTCCAGCCCGCCGTCTATCATACGCGTAAAATGAACTCCGAGAAACGGGAAAGCCGGATTGGGCACAGGATAGATCAGTCCGTTTACAACGGATTGATTTTTGACTTTGTAATACTCGCCGCGAAAAGGGATTATACGTACATCCAGATTTGGATGAGTCAATTTGGCGATTCTGTCCGAATGCAAACCCGCGCACGACGCCACGCATTTCGAAACGAACGTTCCCTTATCGGTGATTACTTCGCATTTGTCCGTCTTTATTTTAATGTCTTTCACGCTTGCATTTAATTCTATTTTACCGCCGAGTTCGAGTATTCTTTCGAGATAAGCCGCCGCTACTTTTTTAAAGTCGACGATTCCGGTTTGAGGCACATAAATTGCTTTGACACCGGCGGCGTTGGGTTCTGTCTTTTTAATTTCATCCGGGTCGATAATTTTGAGTCCAGTCAGCCCGTTCTCTATGCCGCGGTTGTAGATATTCTCGAGCAGTGGAATTTGATCCTTCGATACCGCAGTGATTATTTTACCCGTCAGTTTATACTCGATATTTCTTTCCTCGCAAAATTCGAGGAGCATTTGGTAGCCTCGTCTGCAATTCAGGGCTTTTAGACTGCCGGGTTTATAATAAATTCCGGAATGAATAACGCCGCTGTTATTGCCTGTTTGATGCGCGGCAATACGGGATTCTTTTTCGATTAAAAGGATTCTCAGATTCGGATTAGTTTCCAGCAATTTCAATCCGGTAGCAAGTCCTACAATCCCAGCGCCTATGATGATGATGTCGTGCATAATGTTATTGTTTTAAAAGTCGTCTGTAAATATTCATATATTTTTCCGTCATTACATCCAATCCGAATTTAGATTTCAATGATAAATTATGATTAACTATTAGTTCTTTATTGTCTTTAATAAACAATAATTTCTTTATAAAATCATCAAAATTATTTAATTCGTAGAGCTGTCTTGTATCGTTATTAACAATTTCGCGGTTGCCTCCTACATCCGTTGTAAGTATAGGCAGTCCGGCAAAAAGAGCCTCGAGAAGACTTATGGAAAGGCCTTCGTATCTGGAAGGAAGCACAAACACGTCGAAAGCTTTGATGTATTTATACGATTCTTTAATTGCGCCCACAAAAAAGAAATCTTTTTCTGCGCCCATTTGTTGAATTTTCTTTTTGTAATCACCGCCAAAAGGCCCGTCGCCTATGATAATTAATTTTAACGAGGGTAATCTTTTCTTAATTTCGACGAAGTTGTCTATTAAAAAATCATAATTTTTTTGATACGACAATCTTCCGGTTGAGCCGATGATAAAGCACTCGTCAAATGTAAATCGGCAAAGATTATTGAAAAATTCGACGGCTTGTTTTTTAGAAAAGTATTCCAATCCTTCTTCCGGCAATCCGTTATAAATCACCTCTCCGGATTTTACAATATTATAATTTACCGCTTCCTTATAATTAATTTCACTTACAAATACGGATGCGTCCAACATATGCGACAACGCTTTAAAGTAATACCTGGTAACAAGCTTCAAGATTTGAGGCGACTGATAATTTTTGTCCAGCAAAGAAAGTCCATGAAAAGTAAATACGATTTTGGGCTTATATTTTAAGAACAACGCCGATATTACGGAGAGAAGAGTATTCGTACTATTGAGGTGTACGATCTGGAAATTATTTTTTTTTAGCAGTAGAAATATATCAAAGATAAAATAGAGAGCATTAAAAATATTTACGTCTCGTTTTAGGGACTTTAAATAATAATGCTCAACGTTATGTTTTTTCAGTTCCTCAAAAAGATATCCTCCGTCGCCTGCCGCGACTGCAACGTCCACGCCTCTTTTTTTTAATTCTTTGGCGAGGTTTAAAACAAAAACCTGAGCTCCGCCGATTTCCGATTTTGTGATAACAAGGAGAAGTTTCATTATTTCAATTCATTTATTACTGTAAAAAATTTATGAGTTATATTGTGAATATTAAATTTATCAGCCTGCTCCAAGGCTTTCCTTTTCATTGTAAAATATCTATCGTTATCCTTTAATAGCGATATTATTGTATCTACAAATGCATTGACATTATTGGGGTCTATTTTAAAGCCTCCTTCACCGACAACTTCCGGGAGAGACGAAGTATTCGAGGCGATGACCGGCAAGCCGCACTTCATCGCTTCGAGGGGCGGTATCCCAAAACCTTCATAGAACGACGGGAACAAAAAAATAAATGCCTTATTGTAAAGATAATTCAATTCTTCGTCGCTAACGTGAGTGATAATCAAAATACGTTCTTTTCTCTTTTCTAACTTTTTTCTTATTTCCTCATAACCGTAATTTGCCTTTCCTACAATAACTAACGGCAAATTATAACCTTTACTCCATAAAGAATCTACGATATTAATTAGACCAAGAATATTTTTTCTTTTTTCTATTGCGCCGACGTATAACAAATATTTCTCCGGCAACTCGAGTTTAATTTTTCTTTCATCCGAGGAATAATTCATTGGATAAAAACATTCATTAACTGTATTGTAAGTAACATCTATTTTATGACTCGGGAAATCGAAAAGTCTTTCTATATCCTTTTTTGAATGTTCCGAAACAGTTAATACCTTATCCGCCACTTTCAAGGCGCGAGGAACAACAATTTTCAGATATGTCCTATAGCTAAGAGAATAATATTCTTTATAGATGAAAGGGATAACGTCGTGAATTACCGTAACGTATCTTACATTATCAATTTTATAAAACGGTAAATTAATATTGGGCGAAATAAATATTTCTATTTTGTATTCTTCCAGCATTTTTGGAATTACAAGATTCATCCAAAATGGCGAAAATATTTTATAAGGAAACCGGAAGTTTCGTTTAATTATCCTGTAATAATCCGTATCAACATTTAAATCTTTGGTTGTAAACAAATAATATTCATTGTTCTTATCAATTTCAGGAAGCTTTGCTAATATATTTTGCAAAAAACGACCAGTGCCGGTCAGTCCCTTATTTAGTACCCTGCAATCAAAAGCTATTTTCATACTTATTGTTTAGTTATATATAAAGTTGTAACGTATAATACTATAATATCAAATACAAAAAAAAGCCAGCTTAACATAGGATTAAAAAACGAAAACATTATAACCATCACCATGATTCCATACATAGTAATAGAATTTAGATCAGTTTTTGTTCGCATTCTATAGTAAACAAAAGCAGTTATAAAACCGAATAAATAGGGCAACACTAATATTCCAAACACATAAAAATCTCTAAAATTTACGAAAAACATACCATAGGTATTATAGTTGTAATTTATTAGATACGGATTTTCAATAAAATGAATGTATTCGTGCAACCAATGCTTTATACCGCTTATTGCAAATAAAAAATCAAATGAAGCCAATCCATATGTAAAATCCTTTAATTTTATGGTTGCATACGCATAGTTTTCTAAATTCATAGCAATATACATATAAGGTTCGGTAAAGATAGAATACCTTGCGCTATATTTCATTTGAGATACTTGGTGAAAGTACTGAAGTATCAAATTACCCGCTCTTAAAGACAGTATTAAATAAGAAATGCCCGTTAAAAATACAATTAATATTAGGGCTGTCTTAATATTAAATTTATTTGTTCCATAATATAAAAGCACAACAGTAAGGATTATTGTAATAAACACTCCAAACCGTTGTAGCAAAAAAAGGAAGGAAATTAAAGTAACAAAAAACAATAACAGCAATAATGATTTTATATAAACCCGGCTTTTAACAGTAATAAAGTAAGCAATAATAAAATATAAAATTAAAGGCGCTAAATGTATCAACAATCCTACTCCAAAAAGGCTCCAGCGAGTTCTTGCTTCATTGGGATATTTTGTAAAAAGAGGAATAAATCCGACATATAAATAAATTACCAGATACGATATTGCATATAAGACAAATAATATTATGACTACATTGACAAGCTTTTTATCAGCAAAATTGATTGACTTAAAACTGTTCCTTATGTATTCGAGAGTCCGTATCTCTTTGTCAAAATAAATTACATATACTGTAAATATTCCCGCCAGTACTGAGAAAACCGGTATCAGCAAATATACCCAACTAATTATCGGCCACTCAAATTGTAAGCGGCTTAATTTAAGATTAGTAACTCCTAATGCCAGCAGCCACACCATAGAAAATAATTTTCCAGGAGACAATAGATCTAATCTTCTTGTTAATGAAAATATCATGATAAATAATAATAATACCAATGACGAGAAACTTATAACATTCATATGTCCAGTATTTTATTTATAAGCTTTTATTAATTCTTTTTCATCTTTATTCAAAAATATAAAGTAACCAAAAGTAACTAAATATATTAAGTAGAGTAAAAACTGAACAATAAGCAGTTTAATAAAAAGTACGGTTATACCAAATAAAATTACTGAAAAAATGAAGTAAACAAACTTTGTATTGACATACCACTTTTGGCAAATCTCATAGCTGAAGAAAATATACGTTATAAGAATTATTGAATTCGTCACAAAACCAGTTAAAACAACCCCTAGCACGCCATATTTTTGAATTAATACTATATTCATGGCGATACTGATAATGGTAACAAATAAAACCGTATAGGCCCTGATATGCTGTTTATTTGAAGTAGTAAGCAACAATCCCAAAGGCTCTATCATAAATCTAATGGTAATAATCAAAACATAGTACTTCAGCACCTCTGCAGAATAACTATATTGACTATCTGCATAGACAGTATCAATTATATTATGTGCATTAGTAAAAATTAGTATTGCCGCGGGGAAAATGATTATCATCAATAATTTATTAAATAAACTTGAATAACTTTCCCAAATTAATTTATTTTCATTATTTAACCGGGATAACGCGGGTAATAAAGCATTAATAATGATCTCTGGGATTATTAGTAGAATTACTAATAATTTGAAAGCAGCTTGGAATATTCCCACGGATTTTTCGCCTATTAAATATGCCAACAATACGGTATCAATATTATAATATAGATAGTTAAAAATATAGTGAGTCCCGAAAACGCTAACTTTGTCTTTATATTTCTTTAGTAAAGCAAAATTAATTTTTATTCTAATTTTATCAATATACTTTAATGACTTTAGAAGAGCTATATATAATGCCAATAATCTAAAAAGCACCAAGCAAACAGCTAAATACACAACATCTAACTTGAAAAAATACAGCAGCGAGACAGTAATAATTACAAAGAGATTATAAATAAATGTTATTTTCGTTTCAATTTCTAATCTTTCTTGTGCCCTAAAAAAAGCAAATAAGTAATTTAAAAATGACGTAGCGATTAAATAAAAATTTAATATTACCAGCAAATGAAAAACATCATTACTTATTTTTACTAGGAGTGCATACACAAAAAGCAATAAAGATGAAATACAAATAAAAATAATCTTAATAGTTAGAAGCTCATTGAATACAATATTAAGTCGGCTTAGATCTTTAGGCAAATCAGTAGTTAATAGGATATCAAGGCCAAAGTCTGCTAAATAAAGAAATATTGTAATAACGGTAAAAGCATATGTAAATTGACCAAAAATTTCGGGTCCATAAAATCGTGCAATTGTCCAGAATAGAAAAATATTAGCAATCACTCGAAGAGATGTGGTAAGGAAAGAAAAAAAAGAATTTTTCTTTATGCTTTTTTCATTGTTTATATCTAAATCTGGTTTACTCACGCTCTTATAAATCAAGATAGTATTTTATAAATATTCAGATGTTCTTTAGCAATATTTTCGTAATTGTATAGTGACAAGTCGCCGTAATTTAGATTTTTTCGGATATCTTCGTTGTTTATTTCAACTTCTCTCAGCGTGCTAAGAAAAGAATCCTCATTATTTAAGTCGAATACCTTCATTTGGTTATTGTGTCTTATATTTAATTCAATCGATGTGGGAATATTTGATATAATTATCGGGACTTTCTGGCTCATAGCTTCTATGATAGGCATACCAAAGCCTTCATATATTGAAGGAAAAATAAATGCCCGGCTATATCCGTAAAGCGCGGGAATGTCCTCATCATCAATATACCCCAAACTTAATATTCCATTATCTTCATTTATTAATTCTTCAAATTCGCTTGAGCCCCACCATTTATAGCCTCCTAAAACAAGCAGCGTGTCTTTAGCTAAAATCTTTTCTTTTTTAGCTTTGATAAAAGATTTCAACAAAAAGCCGGTGTTCTTTCTCTTAGACAAACTTCCCAGGAAAAAATAATAGCTATAGGGCTTTAATTTATATTTATTCAGTTGTTCAATTTTAGGAATTGCGGTAAAAAAAATATCTCTGATGCCGTCATAACTAACAAATATCTTATCTTCATATTTTTTTCCGAACATATTTAATATTTCGTTTTTTACCGATTGAGATGGAGTAATTATTCCATCAGCTCTTTTAAGAGCATTTTTTACAGAATGCCGGTTATATTCTATATAAACAAAGGGGACTGTTTTTGGGTATAAAAAAACTCCCAAATCATGAATAGTCACAACTTTTTTACTTTTTCCCTCGGTAAATGGAACAAAATTATTTTGATAATGAATTATATTATAATTACGATACGGGTGAACTAGGTTTATGTAAGCATCTATTGAAAGCTTTCTAAATCCTTTCGGGAAGTATTTAAAATATGTATAGTCCGTTATTGAACAATTAGTAATATTTTTTAAATGATTATAAAGATTTATGGCGTGCAGTCCTATCCCTGTAGGATATCTATATGTTGACATTCCTTCGTCAATAAGTATTTTCATTTTATCCGACATACAAGATTCACTGTAGAAATTATAAATTTTTCTTTTTACTTATCTTAATCCAGCTTGTCAATTCTTCATATTTTCTCGGATTAACAGACTTAATTTTACTTAATAATTCAGCGAAAAATACTATAAACATACCCAAGATTACCGAAGCTACAAAACTAACCGCCGCATATATACTTCCCTTCGGCTTTGCTTTTCTGTCTGCCGGACCGGCTTTATCGAGCACAAGCACGCTTGGCGTATTTCGCACTTCTTCAACTTTAGCCTGCTCGTACAACGGCTGAATAAATTCTAATATTTTGTATTGGATTTCCAAATTCCTGTAAATTTTCAGATATTCATTGCCCAATTCAGGGGCTTCTTTAAATGGTATTAACAGTTTTACTTCTTTTTGAGAGGCGTCTTTGCCTGTGTTTAGCAGGTCAATCTTCTTTTTAAGCTCATTTAATTCTATTTGAGTAGTATGAGCAAGAGGATGATCGGCTCCGTACATTTGTTTGACGACATTATATTCAACTTCCTTGCGATACATATCGAGGTAAATGCCCGACATTGACTTAACGGTTGCTTCCAATTGTTCCGGCACGGCTATCACACCGTATTTTTCCTGGAATTTCTGCATTTCCGCTTCGAGGTTCTTAATATCTTCCAGGTTTTGCAAATATCTTCTTTCAATAAATTCCCTGTTTGCCTTGGCGTTCGTAACGCTCAATTGCGTATTGATTTCATTAAGTTTATCTACCATATAATTGGCTATATCGGCGGCTTTTTGCGGATCCTTGTCGTACACTGTAATCGTAAGATTGCCTTCGTCCTGAATTTCCAACTCGAGATTCGACTGCCATTCTTTGACTACTTTTTCGTAGTAGTCGTCTTCCATGTCGTATTCTTCTCGCAGCTTAAATCTTTTGATAATATCGTCTGTCAAAGTAGCGCTTTTTAGAATTGCAATGTATCGATCAGTTTCCGTAGTACCGCCGGTCAAAGCGGCTAATCCTTTACTTGCCGAAAAACCTTTTGCCAGACTCGACAAGCCGGATAACGTAGACAACAAATCGTTTCTTTCCGCCGCCAATACCGAAGCTGTCGATTTATACCATTTAGGAGCGAGCAAAGCATAAGCCGTTGCTCCTACAGTTATCGTAAAGACAAACCAGAATAAAAACTTTCTGTATTTTACAAGCACCGTTAAAAATTCTATAAACGTAGCGCCCACTACTTCCGTTTTTTGTTCGGATGGTTGATTTACTTGATTCATAATTCTTCCGTAATTTATTTAACTACCTGTAAAATCAATATTACAATTGTCGCTATGCTGCCGACTATGCTAAGCACATTGCCTGTCCTTTCCACATAGAACCAGGTCGTTCTGGGAATTTCTTTCGGCACATAGATATAATCGCCGGGTTCGATTTTCAGTTTGTCGATTTCTTTTGTAACCCAATTCTTCTCTTTTCCTTTTATTACCACTATCTCGTCTTCGCCCTTGGCTGTTTCGGCAAGTCCGCCGGCTTTTTCTATATAATATTTATAATTCATATCGGGCACATACTTAAAGTAACCGGCTCTGGGCACCTGCCCGAATACGTAAATATATTCGAATTTCGAAGGTATCAGAATCACGTCGCCGTCTTTAATTAAAAATTTCCCTTCGTCGGAATCCGGATCGCTGATTTTTGTGAAATCGACTAGCGATTCGGCTCCCAGCACTCTCAATTGATTGTCGATATTAAAAAAGAGAGAATCTTCTTCCGTGATATTGGCAAGTCGCAGCATTTCCAACAGTTCCTTTTGCTGCTGAAGACGGAGTTGCGTTTCCGGCTGCAGTAAATCGTTACGGTTTTCAACAAATTCCCTTGCGAGCTTATTCTTTCTCAATATATTGTCGGCGGTATAATTTCTCATTACCTCGGCTCTGTATAAATCGGCGTTTGGAGTAAATCCTCCCGCCCTTTGAATAACTTCGCTTACGGGCAAACCTTCGGCGGTTAAATAAACATAACCCGGATTTTTCACTTCGCCAAGCACGAGAGTTTTATAATCGTGGCGTTTATTTTCCCCGGCAATAATTCTTATCCTGTCGCCGCGCATCAGTTCAATGTTTTCGGAAATGACTGTTTGAATAATTTTTTCCGATAAACCGTCCTCGGAGAGTCGATAGATTTCCGCCATTTCCACTTTATCATACGCTTTATTGATTCCTCCGGCAAACAAGAGAGCGTCGGACAATCTGTCGCCCTCTGCAAACTGAAATTTTGTCGGTTTGTTGACCGCGCCGGATATATCGATAAAATCTTTTTCTTCGTCGTAGTCGGGAAATATTATAACATCGTCGTTTCGCAGGTACGGATTATACTTGAAATCGCCCGTCAATCTGAATTTAAGCAAATCGATATTCAGCTTTGTGCCGTCGGCGCGTATCAGTTTTATTCCCCGCAGCGGATAACTTTCCAGCTGTTTCTTTACAACATTGATTGTCTCGAGCTGGGTTAACGACGTAAGCGCCTGCTGCTGCGCTTCGATAAAAAGCGTAGTTATAAAATGATCGAGCCTTTGAACAGGGAAAGCCGTAAAAGATCCGGTTACAATAAAATTGCCGCCGACCGTGACTGTTATCGGCTGCGATAACAACAGTGATTTGTCCGTTTTCGAAGTATTGTAGTCGTTTAACTGAGCGGATATTATAGTAGAGATAAAAAGTAACAGAATTACGAGAAATCTTTTTTGTATTCTCATTTTTCCAATGCCGGTTAATTTTAAAATATTTTCGGATATCGACCCAAAAAATAGAACATTTAACGCACCCAAACAAATATTTTCAGTTCTAATTTGCCTTTGCCGTTTTTTCGTAAACTCTTATTAAACTTTCATAATGAGAGACCGGATTGAATTTGTTTTTAGCCGTTTGAAGAGCACGTTCGCACATCTTCGCATATTCCCTTTCCTCGAGTTCATAAGCCTTATAAATCGAATCGGTCAGCGCGTCGATGTCGTTTGCTTTGTATAAAAAACCGTTTTTTCCGTTTTCAACGATTTCGGGAATGCCGCCCGCATCCGGCGCAATTACGGGTCTGCCTGAGGCAAAAGCTTCAATTACAGCGTACGGATTGTTTTCATAAACTCTCGACGGAATAATTACAAAATACGATTGTATAATTTTTTCTCTTATTTCGCTTCTGTTTAATCTTCCCAAAAACTTAATGTTGCTTTTAGCTGAATTTTTAAGAACGTTATATAAACTTCCTTCTCCCGCAATTTCGAGTTTCGGTTTTACCATTTTTCCAAAAACCTCTGCCAAAATATCGACGCCTTTAGCGTATTCGATTCTTCCGACATAAAGAAATATCTTTCCGGACGGGACGGTAATTCTGTCTTCTATCTCCTCTGTAAAATTGTACAACACCTCCGACCTTTTTTCAATTTCCGGGAACAGATTAATAAATTTACTTCTTGTAAAAGCGCTCACAAAAAGAAAATAATCGAAATATTTTCTGAAATTAAGAAACGCGTCCCTGAAGTAACCGTCAACAGCCAGCATTATGCTCCTGATCCGACCTCTTGCCGAGCAGTTGCGCAATATGCAGTTATAATATTTTCCCCCGGCGCATTTTTCGCATACGCCGTGTTTCCTGTTATAAAATTCCCATACCGGACATAAATATTTGAAACCGTGTATTGTTGCGACTATCGGAATTTTGTTTTTCTTTAATACTGGCAATATCGAGAATGTAATTCCGCCGTTTATATTATGAATGTGAGCAATATCGGGTTTGAATTTATCGATTGCATTTTGCAGCGCGGCAGCCGATTTAAAAGAATAAAAAGAATCGAGCGTTATTAAAAATTTGGCGCGCGGACGCGACGGGAAATATTCTAAAAACTCCGATTCGTAATTCTCCGGAGATTTCAGACTAAACGGTATTACTGTGTGCTCTTTTGCTTTGAGTAATTTCCCGGTATAAAAGAACAGAGTTTCAACTCCTCCGCAATGGTAATAATTTTTATTGCAGAGTAAAATTTTCATCTATTAAGAAATAAATTAATCCGATCCGTACTGCGTTTTATAATAATTTTGGTACTCGCCTGAAATCACGCGTTCCCACCACGCTTTGTTTTCGACATACCAATCGATCGTGTTATCGAGGGCGGTTTCGAACTCGCGCTCTGGTTTCCAGCCGAGTTCATTCTGAATTTTCGTCGAGTCGATGGCGTAACGGCGGTCGTGACCCGGTCTGTCCTTCACATATTCAATCAGGTCATCGGGCTTATTCAATTTTTTTAATATCAGCTTGACTATTTCTATATTCTTCATTTCTCTGCTTGCGCCGATATTATATACTTCTCCCGGCTTGCCTTTTTCGAAAACCAATTCCACGGCTCTGTTATGATCAGCCACATGAATCCAGTCCCGCACGTTCAAGCCGTCGCCGTAAACGGGTAATTTCTTATTGTTGAGCGCGTTGATAATCATTAACGGTATTAACTTTTCAGGAAATTGGTAAGGACCGTAGTTATTCGAACATCGAGTTATTACCACCGGAAGCCCGTAAGTATGATGAAATGCGAGAGCCATCATATCGGCGGCGGCTTTGCTCGAAGAATAAGGACTGTTGGGCGATAAAGGCGTCGACTCAGTAAACAATCCTTCGGGACCCAAACTGCCGTAAACTTCGTCCGTCGAGACCTGCAAAAATTTTTCCGCTCCGTACCTGCGCGCGGCTTCGAGCAATACGTTCGCGCCAATAACGTTTGTTCTGTAGAATACTTCCGAACCAAGAATGCTTCTGTCGACGTGCGACTCGGCGGCAAAATTGATGACATACTTGATATTGTATTTAGTAAACAGATAATCGACCAGTTCCCTGTTTGCAATATCGCCTTTAACAAAACAATAATTCCTGAAGCTCTCGACCGGTTTAAGGTTCTCCAGATTCCCCGCGTAAGTCAGCTTATCCAAATTTACGACGAACCAATCGTCGTGTTCCGGCAGTAGATTATTGATGAAGTTGCTTCCGATAAATCCAGCGCCGCCGGTAATAAGAATAGATTTTAAACTCATCGTTTTACCCTCTTAATAAGAAAAGAATCCGAGATAAATTCCCGTTTGAATAAAAAACGTATTCGAATTTAAGTCCGAAGGCGCTCCTTCGATATTTTTGCCGTTGTTAATTTTCCAATCGCCTCCGAATGTAAAGCTGTATCCGCCTCCGATTCTGAAAGCAATAAACCGATTGAGAGGAATATCGAAATTTAGAGTAGGCGCAATCAGAAAGGAAGTTTTAGTCAGTCGATCGCTTACCTCGCGGGTCATTACGTTGCCGCTTACTTTTTGCCAAATATTATCCCACGTGTAGTTCGAGCTCGACTGGTAAATTTCAATTTCACTCGAAGCTATTCCGATAATTCCCCCGAAGGAAACGGCTATTCTGTGAATTGAAGGGAGCGTATATTCGACTGTAAGCCCGCCCAGTCCGTATCCGTATTTAACTTCTTTATCGAAATCTCCTACTCTGCCGGAAGCGCTCATCGAACCGCCGAGTCCTATTCCGCCGATTCTGAGATTTTCTACAAACATTATATAAGCGTAGCCGCTGCCGCCCCAGGCAATCATTCCGCTTTCGGACAATCCGCTCAATCCGGCGTTCTTAATTTGCTCGTTAACGGGATCGACGTTTGGAAACAAGTAGACGGGATTAACGCCGCCGGCTAATCCGAAACGCGCTACCCATCCTACTTCGGCATTTTCCTGCGCATGGATAACCGAGAATGAAATCGTCAGTAAAATCAGCAGTCTTTTCATATTATTCTTTCCGAATTGTTTGTGGCAAAATAAGAAATTATCGAATAAACTTAAAAGCCGCGCGTTACTATTCTTTCGGTCGGCTATGGCAGAAAAAGAAATTGTTATTGACCTGTCGGTTTAATTTAATTATAAGGGTTAAGAAGGAATGATTTTTATAATTTCATTATATCAATAAAAAAAGGCCGGATTGATTTTTTTAGATTTCTCTCGTCACCACAACAAGGATAATCAAATCCGGCCCGTTTTATTTTAGTCCATTATTTTTCTTAAGAACGAAGACGAGTCTTCGTCGTCGTTGTTTTTGTTTTCGTCATAGTCGTTTTTATTTTTTGATCTGAATCCCGACTGAATTTCTTCCGTTTCGGGGAAGAGATTCATATCCCCGCGCACCCGGGAAATTGTCGGTATGTTCAAATCCTGTTCTTCAATATTAGATTCGTTCAAAATAATTTTTTCTTTTGAAAAACCGCCGAACGAGGGGACGGATTTTTTGTCCTTTCCTGAACTTTTGCCTTCTTTTCTAAAACTGCCTATCCCGTTAGTATCGAGGTCGTCGCCGAATCCGGTTGCGATAACGGTATAGGAAATATAGTCGTTCATATCTTCTTTGTTGACGATTCCGAAAATAACGTTAGCTTCTTCGCCGGCTGCTTCGAAGATTATATTGTTTCCGGCTTCGACTTCCTGCATGGTCATATTAGACGAGCCCGATACGTTGAGCAGAATATTTTTTGCGCCTTTAATCGAAACGCCTTCGAGCAGAGGCGACGAAATTGCTTTTTGAGCCGCTTCGACCGCGCGATTTTCTCCGCTTGCGATTCCGCAGCCCATCAAAGCATGACCGCTGTCGCGCATGACCGTCCGGACGTCGGCAAAGTCGACATTTATAATTCCGGTCATCGTAATAATGTCGGCTATACCGCGGGTAGCTTCGTAAAGAATTTCATTTGGTTTATCGAACGCGGCTCTTGCCGCCGTAGCTGTGTCGATTATACTGAGTATTCTGCTATTCGGAATAACAATAAGACTGTCGACATATTGTTTCAGTTCTTTAATGCCTTCTTCGGCGTTTTTCATTCTCTTTTTGCCTTCCCAGCTGAATGGCTTGGTAACAATTCCAACGACCAGAGCGCCTAGACTTTTGGCAATCGAAGCTACAATTGGAGCTCCGCCGGTACCAGTGCCGCCGCCCATTCCGGCCGTTACGAACACCATATCGCTGCCGTCGAGAATGCGCGTAATTTTTTCCCTGTCCTCTTCGGCGGCTTTTTTGCCAACGTTGGGATCGGCGCCCGCGCCGAGTCCGCGGGTAACGTTTGTTCCGATTTGAATTTTATGATGAGCGGAACTGTTTTGAAGAACCTGCGCGTCGGTATTGATTGCCACGAATTCGACTCCGGTCAAACCGCGGTGAATCATACTGTCGATTGCATTGCAGCCGCCTCCGCCGATTCCGACTACTTTCAGAACCGCGGACAAATTTTGCGTATCTTCCCTGTCGAGAGTTACAAATTTGAGTCTTTCTTTTCTTCCGTCGGTATAGTCAGTCATATTTCCTCCTTGTTGTGGTAGTTTTATAAATTCTCAAAAAACTCTTGTATCTTTTTGAATAAATTTATTTTAATCGGTTTCTTTTCTTTACGAATATCTTTGGCTTCCGAATACTCGGTTGCCGATTTGCCTGGCATTCCTTTAATCAAACCTGCGGCTGTGGCAAATTCCGGACTTTCGATTTCACCGGAGAGTCCCGTGCCCAATTCGAGCGGCACTCCGATTCTTGCGGGCAGTCCGAAAACTTCTTCAGCCAGTTCGGTGGACCCTCTCAAAAGCGAACCTCCGCCCGTAAGCACAACTCCCGCTTTTATTTTATTTTTCAATCCGGTCTGCCGCAGTTCATTATCGATCAGCATAAAAAGTTCGCGCATTCTGACGCTGATAATTTGAGTAAGCAGCGTCAACGGAATTTTAATATTCCCCCTAGCGCCGACGCCTTTTATATAAATATCTTCGTCTTTAATTATAGCGCTTTCGAGCGCATAGCCGTATTCTTTTTTCAACTTTTCGGCGTCGGCAGTAACAATGCCGAGAGTTTCCCGGATATCGTTCGTAACCTGATTTCCGGCTACGCCGATTACTTTCGTATGTTTAATCGATTTATGATGAAATACGGCGATGTCGGTCGTTCCTCCGCCGATATCGATCAACAAAACGCCGAGGTCTTTTTCGTTTTCTTCCAGCACGGACAAACTCGAAGCGATCGGTTGAAGAATCAGTTCTTTAATTTTATAACCGGCGCGTTCAACCGATTTTTTAATATTTTGAATTGCAGGCGACGAAGCCAGAACTACATGATTGACGGCTTCGAGCCTGGAACCGCACATGCCGATCGGGTCTTCGATTCCTCCCTGATAGTCGACGAAAAATTCTTCCGGTATAATGTGAAGTATTTGTCTGTCGGACGGAATTCTTATAGTGTGAACGTCCGACTTGAGACGGTTCAGGTCTTCTTCGGTTATTTCCCGTTCGGGATTATTGATCGTTACATAGTTTCGATGCCTAAGACTCGTAACATGCTCGCCGGCGACGCCCACATTGATTTCTTCAACGCTCAAACCGGCTCTGTTGATTGCGATATTCATTGCTTCGCTAATCGCTTCGGCAGTCTTGGATATATTCGCCACAAGACCGCGATTCAACCCTTCCGAGGGAGCAACGCCGAATCCCAGTATGTTGATATTGTCCTCCGCGTGCTCGGCGATAACAGCGCAAACTTTCGTAGTCCCCAGATCGAGTCCGGCTATAATATTTCTTTTCATGTTTGGTCTTCTCCCGATATTATACTATCTGCGGCAAAGCCGAAATAAATATGTTTGTTATACCTCAAATCGACATACTCGATTAAATTATTTGCTTCTTTACCTTTCAGATAATTCCAAAGAGCATTGAAATAAACTATTTTTCTCGCTTCGTCTCCCCTGCCGAATACGACGGGATAGTCGAACAAAGAAAAAGTCATTACCACGTCCCCCCCGTTCCTCATATCGATAACAGAAATATTGCCGTAGAGCTCGGGGTTGACGAGTTTTATCCCGCTCAAAATTTTTGAGGCGGTCGCTATGTCATTATTTTTTTTCAAACTTATAAACGGTTTTATTTCTCCGTCCAGATAAGGATTAGTAATAACCGGATAATCTACGCGCTCGGTTCCTTCAAGCAACGGCACAGGCTCGAGTTTGTCCGTAATCAGAAAATGCTTTTGATTGTCGATTAATACCGCGTCGAAATTTTTCTCGTGAAGTATAACCGTAACCTTTCCGTTGTTTGTATAGCTTACGTCCGCATATTGTACGTACGGATGCTTTTCAAATCTGTCTTTTATAATCTGCAGGTTTAGTTCGTTATAATTTTTTCTATCCAATAAATTTGCAAAGTTCAGGTACTTTTCTTTAGAAAGATGATTGTTGCCTTCCAGCGTTATCAAATCGATTTTATAATTCTCCTTTTCCAGAGTAACCGCAAAATATCCGATAATCGTAATCAGCAGCGTAAAGAATATAATACCCGCTATGTATCCTTTGTTTTTCATTTATTTTGGGATTTTAAAAATTCGACAAATTTTTCGCCGTATTTCCAGATGTCTCCCGCGCCGAGCGTAATGATAATGTCGTCCTTTTTATAAATCGATTTAAGCAGCTCCGGTATTTTATTTTTATCGGCTTCGTAAATCACATTTTTATGACCGAATTTTTTTGCAGCGTCGGCAATCATCTGCCCGGAGACGCCTTCGATCGGTTTTTCCCTTGCCGGATAAACGTCGGTGCAAATAAAAACATCGGAATTAAGAAACGAGCGTCCGAATTCAAGATAAAAATCGCGCGTTCTCGAATAAAGATGCGGTTGAAACACGGCTACCAGCCTTCTCTTCCAGCCCTTTCGTATCCCGTCGAGCGTTACGTTAATTTCCGTCGGATGATGCGCGTAATCGTCTATAACCATTACGTCGTTATCGTACTTTTTCTCGAAGCGGCGGTATACTCCCGTAAATTCTCCGAGAGCTTTTTTTATCGTATCAAACGGCACGCCGAGTTCTTTTGCAATCGTAACGGCTACAAGCGAATTTTTTACGTTGTGAACTCCCGGGACGTTAAGTTTAATCCTTCCGAGAATTTCTTCTTTATAGACGACTGTATATTCGGAAGAATTTTCTTTATGAGAAATATCGACTGCCTGAACGTCGGCTTGAGGCGAGAGTCCGTACGTAAAAATTTTCTTTTTAATCAAAGGAATAATGTCTTGCAGCGCGGGCTCGTCGAGACAAAGGACTACAAAACCGAAGAACGGCACTTTGTTGGCAAATTCTACAAAAGCCGATTTAATGTCGTCCAGGTCTTTATAAGTATCGAGGTGTTCCTTTTCCAGCGTTGTAATTGCCGCAATTACGGGAGTTAACATTAAAAAAGTTCTGTCGAATTCGTCCGCTTCGACAACGATGAATTCGCCGTTTCCCAGACGCGCGTTCGTGCCTCCGAGACCGCTCAACTTGCCGCCGACGATAATCGTGGGGTCGACGCCCGCTTCGGTCAAGACTAATCCGACCATTGAAGTTGTAGTCGTTTTACCGTGAGTGCCCGCAATGCCGATTCCGTATTTCATTCTCATGCATTCGGCAAGCATTTCGGAACGCTTTATAACGGGAATCTTTTTTTCGATAGCGGCGCTTACTTCCGGATTGTCTTTATTTACAGCAGAAGAATAAACCACAACGTCGGCTCCTTCGATGTTTGCCGGATCGTGACCTTCGTAAATTTTTATTCCGAGAGATTCCAGTCTGTCTGTGATTTCCGTCTTGTTCAAATCGGAACCGGTAACATTGAATCCCTGATTCAATAATATTTCCGCAATCCCGCTCATGCCGATTCCGCCAATGCCCACAAAGTGTACGTTTTTTACGGTTTTCATCATCATAAAAAATCGACTCCTTAATTTATTTGTTCCGCCATGCCGATTGCCTTTTGGGCAATCACAGAGGCGGCTTCCGGTTTTGAAAATGTTTTTATCGCATCGGATAATTTTTTAAGTTTTTCGTCGTCTTTGATTAATTCGATCAATTTGTTTTTCAGCTCCGACGTTAAATTTTTGTCTTCAATTAAAACAGCCGCATTCGACTCAGCCAGGGCAAGAGCGTTGAAATACTGATGATTGGCGGCAACATTCGGAGACGGCGCAAGAACAGCCGCTTTGCCGAGAGCCGAAAGTTCGGCAATTGTAGTAGCTCCCGCCCTTGCAATTACAAGATCGGAAGCCGAATAAGCCGCCTGCATGTCTTCGATAAACGGCATAATTTTTATTTTTTCCGCATTATATTTTTTATACTCGTCATAGTAGAGCTTGCCCGTCTGCCAGATTAATTGCAAGTCTTCCTTTTCAAACAAATCCACAATTCGAGCCGCCGATTCGTTTAACGACCTGGCTCCCAGGCTGCCTCCCAAAATCAACACGGTTTTTCTAGCGGGGTCCAATCCGAATTTTTTTGCAGCTTCATTTTTATCGATCAGGGACAAATCAACCCGTACGGGATTTCCCGTCGCATAAATTTTATCTTTAAAGCGGAAATATTTTTTGCTTTCCTCAAACGTCACATGAATTTCGTTTGCCTTTCTTTCCAGCAGTCTGTTTGCAATACCCGGATAACTGTTCTGTTCGAGCAGTATGATTTTAGAACCGATAACGGAAGCCGCCCAGATAACAGGTCCCGAAACATATGCGCCGCAGCCGACGGCTACGCGGGGTTTAAACCGCATCATAAACAACAGAGATTGAAATGCGGAGACAATAAGTTTAACCGGGAACAATAAATTCCTTAAATCGAACTTGCGATAGAATCCGCTTATCCAAATACTTCTAAATTCAAAACCGTACTTAGGAACCACCTGCGATTCGATTTTATCTTTATTCCCGAAAAAGACGATTTCGGATTCGGGATGTAATTTCTTAATATACTGAGCCACGGCAATAGCAGGATAAAGATGACCGCCCGTTCCGCCGGCGGCAAATACAAAACGATATGGATTCGTATTCTTCATCCTACCTGAGCCAATTTTAATTTTTCCGTTTGCATAGTTTGATAAGCAACGTTAATAATGATCCCTATCGAAACTCCCATAAAAACTACCGACGTACCGCCGAAGCTGATGAAAGGCAGCGTAATGCCGGTAGTCGGAAACAAACCGGTTACCACAGCCGCGTTGATGAATGCGCTTACAAGGATATTAAAACCGAGTCCGAAGACGAGCAGCTGACCGAATTTATCCTGAGCTTTTTTGGCAATTATCAGACAAATAACAAAAAGAGCGAGATAAGTGAACAAGATTAACGCCGTTCCGATAAATCCTGTTTCCTCGCCGATTATCGAGAAAATAAAATCGCCGTATGATTCGGGCAGAAAGAGGTCGCTCTGCCTGCTGTGACCGAAACCCAATCCTTTCAAACCTCCGCTGCCCAATGCAATCTTTGCCTGAGTCACCTGAATATTGATATCGCTTCCGGTCATAATACTGTTAATAAAATCAAAAAGCCGCTCGCGCGAATGTTTATACAACATTACGGCAGAGCCCACAAAGAAAATTCCGACTGACAGAATTCCGGAAATGTGTCTGAAACTCGCTCCTCCCACGTAAAGCAAAACAAATGAAGTAAATGCGATTATCAAACTCGTGCTTACGTTCGGTTGAAGAATAATCAGTCCGCACACAAGACCGATCCAAACGAGAGCATATACAAAACCTTTCTTGAAATCGGCAATCAATTCTCCTTTTCTTTCAATCAGAGCCGACAAATGAATTATCAAAAGAATCTTGACAGCTTCCGAAGGTTGAAAACTAATCAGTCCCAGGTCGAGCCACCTGGCCGCTCCTTTTACTTTCGGCGCGAAAATCAAAGTGGCAATCAACAGAACGAGCCCGGATATCATCATATATTTGCTGTATTTCCGGTAAAGGTCATACGGCGTTAATGAAAACGCCGCAAGAGCGAAGAGAGCCAGAGCGACTTTCAAAATATGCGACTTGAACATCGAATAGTAATCGTTGTATCTGGTCATGCTGTATGTGCCGCTGGCTGTAAATACCATAATGGCGCCGAGAAGCACAAGAGCGATTACGATGATAATCAATATTTTTATTAGCGTTTTCATTTATTTCAAATTATTAACCGCTTCTTTAAAAACTTTTCCGCGATGTCCGTAATTGTCGAACATATCGAAGCTGGCGCACGCCGGCGACAAAAGGACCACCGACCCGGGCTTGGCTTCTTTTCTTGCCGAAACAACGCAGCTTTCCAATGATTGTTTATATTCCGTAGGAACAATATCCTTGAAAAAATCATAAACTTTGTTTGCCGAAGAACCGATGGCGTATATTTTTTTAACTTTCCGCGCTACGAGGTCTTTGATTTTATTGTAATCGTTGCCTTTGTCCTTACCGCCCAGAATCAGATAAATCGGCTTATCAAAACTGTTGAGCGCATACCAGACCGAATCAACGTTTGTAGCCTTTGAATCGTTATAATATTCCACGCCGGAGAGTTCGCGCACGAATTCGATACGGTGTTCCACGCCTTTAAAAGACGAAAATGCGCTTTTAATTTTCTTGTTTGGTATTCCGATTTTTTTTGCCACAGTCAAAACCGCAAGAGCGTTAGAAACGTTGTGAGGACCTTTAATAAACAAATCCGAGACTGCGCAAACGGTTTCCTTCGTCAGGTCCGAGAAAATCATATTTCCGTCTTTTACATACGAGCCTTTGAGCATTTCCTTTTGAAGCGAGAAACCGTACTTGTTCACGTCGGCAGCCGGCATTAAATCGATTACATTCGGATCGTCGGAGTTATAGATCAAAACATCGTTCGAAGTTTGATTTTTGAGTATATTCATTTTCGACCGGGCGTAGAGCTCAAAGTCATTGTTATATCTGTCAAGGTGATCGGGAGTAATATTCAAAATCACGGCAAAATCGGGCTTGAAATATTTAATAAAATCGAGCTGGAAACTCGATACTTCCAGAACCGCATAATCATTTTCGCCTATCTCCGTAACAACATCTGAAAAAGGAGTTCCTATATTTCCCGCAGGAAATGTCTTGAAGCCGCTCAGGCTTAATGTATAGTTCATTAATGAAGTAGTAGTGGTTTTTCCGTTGGTTCCGGTAATTGCAATTGTTTTACCTTTATTGAACCAGCTTGCAAATTCGAATTCGCTGAAAATTTCAATGCCTTTATCTTTTGCGTCCGCCAGAATGCCCGAAAACGACGGTACTCCGGGACTCGTTACAATAAAATCGCATTCGAATACTCTTTCGGAATGTTTGTCGGTTTCGTAAGGAATATTCTCGTTTTCCAGAACGGAGATCCATTTAAGAATCGATTGTCTGCTTGCGGAATCGCTCACAAAAGGGAGAGCTCCCATTTTTTTTGCAAGCTTAGCCGCCGCAATGCCGCTGTCTGCCGCGCCTATTATCGATATTTTTTTTCCTTTAATATCCATTATCTTATCTTGAACGAAGTTAAACTTATTATTGCCAGTATAATCGTAATTATATAGAAACGAACTACGATTTTGGGTTCCGCCCAATTCAATTGCTCAAAATGATGATGAATCGGAGCCATTTTGAAAACGCGTCTGCCTTCGCCGTATTTTCTTTTAGTGTACTTGAAATAAAGTCTTTGAATAATAACCGACAGAGTTTCGGCAAAATAGATTCCTCCGAGAATCGGAATCAGTAAATCCTTTTTAATTACGATCATCATCACGCCGAAAGCGCCGCCCAAAGCGAGCGATCCGGTATCCCCCATAAAAACGTCCGCCGGATAAAAATTGTACCATAAGAAACCGAGTCCCGCTCCGATTAGAGCGGCTATGAAAACTGTTAATTCTCCGCTGCCGGGCAAATACATTATATTGAGATAATCGGCATAAATTACATTGCCCGTCACATAAGCGAGTATGGCAAGCGCAAGCATTACTATTATCATCGTACCGATTGCCAATCCGTCGAGCCCGTCCGTTAAATTCACCGCATTCGAAGTTGCTGTTATTATAAAAACTACCCAGGGAATGTAGAGGTAAGAAAAATCCCAGTTCAGATTCTTAAAGAACGGCAGAGTAGTTTGAGTATTATACTGAGCAAATTCGGGCAGGTAATAAACCGCCGTTCCAACAACCAATCCGACAAAAATTTGTCCCATTAATTTATACCGCGCAATCAGACCGGTTGGCAATTTTCTTACTACTTTCAGATAATCGTCAAGAAAACCGATAAAGCCGAGAACAATAGTCGCAAAAAGTACGAGCAGAATAAACTTGCTTTTGATATCGCTCCATAGTAAAACAGGCACAATTACCGAAAGCAGAATAATTATTCCGCCCATTGTTGGCGTGCCCGCTTTCTTTTTGTGAGTCTTCGGACCGTCGTCTCTTATCGGCTGGTCAATCTGACTTTCTTTTAATTTTCTAATGATTTTCGGGGCAATCATAAACGACATAACAAGCGCCGTTATTGCCGACAAAGCCGATCTGAAAGACAAAAACCGGAAGACGTCGAAGCCCGGCGGATTAAAAATTTCGTTTATGTAATCGAACAAATAATAAAACATTATTCAAATCTCTCTTTTATGATTTTCACAAATTCCTCCATCGCCATACCTCTCGAACCTTTTACTAGAATTACGAAGTCTTTCAGTTCTTCGTATTTCAGGTAGAGCGACAATTCTTCCCTGTTTTTAAAGTGTATGGTTTTAATTCCTCTTTTCTTTAATTCATTGCTCGTGTGTTTCATGTAATTGCCAAGCGTGAGCGCATAAAGATTTTTATCGGGTTTGAATATGCCCGCAAGTTCTTTATGTATTTTTGCCGACTGTTTTCCGAGTTCATAAATGTCGCCGAGGATAAATATTTTTTTCTTGTATCCCTTGATTTTCTTTACGAGTTTATATGCGGCTTCGACGGAAGCGGGACTCGAATTATAAGTATCGTCAATCAGAAACACGCCGGGTAATTTAATCGCGTTAAGTCTCCCTTTCGCGGGGATAAGATTTTTCGACGCTTTATCGAGTTCTTTCACGCCAATGCCCGCATTCAACGCGACTGCGGCGGCGGAAAGAAAATTGATTGCATTAGCTTCGCCGTATAACGATAGTATAAATTCTTTGTCAATCTTTCCGTAACCGATTCTGAGTTTTGTCCTGCCGTCTTTTTCATAGCCGGTAATTTTTCCTTTTACAACAGGTCTGTTTCG
Source organism: Melioribacter sp. Ez-97 (assembly GCF_051488665.1). Taxonomy (NCBI): domain Bacteria; kingdom Pseudomonadati; phylum Ignavibacteriota; class Ignavibacteria; order Ignavibacteriales; family Melioribacteraceae; genus Melioribacter; species Melioribacter sp. Ez-97. The sequence goes on from NZ_JBPSEG010000002.1 coordinate 463,340, forward strand.
AAATCCATACGTTACGACATTCTTAAAATTTTCTTTATTCTTTTTAAGTACCGGGTCGTCAATATTAATAAAAACTGTTCCTCCTTTTTGATCGGCTACTTTCAACAGAGCCGATTTTTCCCTGTAAACCGTTTCCCTGTTTTTTAAGAATTCAATATGAGAATCGCCAATATTGGTTATCAGCGCAAAATCGGGCTCGGCAATTCGAGCTGTATACTCGATTTCCCCGAAATGATTAGTGCCGTGTTCCAATACTACGAATTCCGTCTTTTCGCCGGCGGACAAAAGAGTAAGCGGCACGCCGATATGGTTGTTGTTGTTTGCTTCGGTTTTAACCGTTGCAAATTTCTCTGAAAGAATCGAAGCCAGAATATCTTTGGTTGTGGTTTTCCCGTTGCTGCCCGTTATAGAAATTACCGAAGCGTTGAGTTTCTTCCGCCACTTATGCGCAATTTCGCCCAATGCTTTCAAGGTATCGGGCACGGCTACTATTGCGGTTCGATAAGTATTGTATTCTTTCGATTCGAATATTTTTTTCAGTTTTCTTTTATTGACAACGAGGGCGTCGGCTCCTTTTTTAACGGCTTCGCCAATAAAATCGTGTCCGTCAAACCTCTCGCCTTTTATTGCAACGTAAATGCATCTGCCTTTAATTTTCCTTGTGTCGATCGAAACGTTATATTCCGGTTTATAATAATCCGGATTATAGATTTCCGCTCCGTTAAGCTCGAACAAATCTTCCAACGTTATTTTAATTTTTCGGCTCATAGATCCAAATATTTAATAGCAGTTTCTTTATCCGAGAAATGAGTTCTAACTCCGTTTACTTCCTGATAATTCTCATGACCCTTTCCGGCAATCAGAATCACGGCATCCTTTTCGGAATTTTGTATCGCTTTTTTAATAGCCTCTTCACGGTTTTCAATGACGGAATAATTATCCTTTTTAATGCCTTTAAGAATTTCGTCGATGATTGCCGAGGGATTCTCGGTGCGCGGATTATCCGAAGTAACAAAAACCTTGTCGCTCATTTCGGAGGCAATTCTGCCCATTACCGGTCGTTTGGATCTGTCGCGGTCGCCTCCGCAACCGAAAACCGTATAGACAGGGCGAGTATTGCCGACGATATTTCTAACGGCTTTTAACGCCTGCATAAGAGAATCCGCAGTATGCGCGTAGTCGATTATTATTTTCTTTTCGCCTCCGGAGACCACTTCGAATCTGCCCGGAACCTGCGGCGAATTTTCAATGGCTTTAATTATTTCGTCCGTATCGATCGACTCCAGCGCGCCAACCGCAAAAGCAGCAGCCGCATTGTAAGCGTTAAAATGACCGATCAACTTCGTGCGCAATTTGTATTCTTCATTTTTATATACAATAACGAAATCTGTTCCTTCGAGCGAATAAGATATTTCTTTAATTCTGAAGTCCGCCTTTTCGGATGCGCCGTATCTGACTACTTTTGCTTTCGTATCGCTTACAATTTCATTCGCATTCGGGTCGTCCGCATTAATAACCGCCGCGGCATTTTCGGAAAGCATGTCGAACAATATTTTTTTCGCTTTGAGATAGTTTTCAAATGTCAGATGGTAATCCATATGATCCGACGTAATATTCGTAAAAACCGCGTAATCGAAATCGAGATAATCCGCGCGGTGCAAATCCAGAGCGTGCGACGAAACTTCCATCGAACAATATTTACATCCGGCATTAACCATTCTATCGAGCAGATAATTAATTTCATGAGACTGCGGAGTTGTGAGCATCGTCTTTATTTCTTCGCTTCCGACATAATTCGCAATAGTTCCAATCAAGCCGGCTTTACGTCCTGTATATTCAAAAAGCGATTTGAGAAAAAAAGCCGTCGTGGTTTTTCCTTTCGTGCCCGTTACTCCGACCAGTTTAATCTTTTTGGAAGGACTGCTGTAAAATCTGTCCGAAAATTCCGCCAGCGACTTTCTGCTGTCTTCAACCACAATTTTAACGGCATTGTAATGTTCAAAGATTTGGTCGGGCAATGCAGCCTGGTTTTGAAGAACTACCGCCCGGACGCCTTTATTCAAAACGTCCTGAATAAATTTATGACCGTCGGTTTTAAAACCTTCGATTGCAAAGAAGAGAGAATTTTCGTTCACATTCCGGGAATCGATCGAAATATTAGTTATCTCTTTTTCTTCGGCGTTTCCCGTTACTTGTTTTACGCGCACGTTATTTAAGAGCTCGTTTAATTTCATTTCAGTTGAGATTCAATACTTTCTTATTGATATTCAATTGACATTTAACATTGCAAACCGCTCCGGCGGTAATTTTGGCACCGGGTTCGATGCTTTGCGACACAACTTTTCCGCTTCCGCTAATTTTATATTTGACGCCGAGTTCGTTTAAGATCACAATTGCATCCCGTAAATTCATATTTCTCAAATCGGGCATAACGCCTTTTTGAATGTTCTTATTAGCCGGTTTTTCGGGAAGTATCTTTTTTTCGTTTGTCGGATTAAAGAACTTATCATAATTATTTTCTTTGGCGTTGATATCTTCCGCAATCAGTTTATCAATCAATTTCTTTTTTCTGACTATTTTCTTTCTAACCGGAGCCAGATTCAAATCATACTCAAGGAGCCGATTGGCTACATTCTTAAATACAGGCGCGGCAACCAAGCCGCCGTATCTGGCAATCTCCGGCGAGTCGATTAAAATCAGGCATACAATCTGAGGATTATCAGCGGGCAAATATCCGATGAACGAAGAATTGTACTTGCCTTTAACGTACTTTCCGTCGACCAATTTTTGCGACGTGCCAGTTTTGCCGCCCGCATAGACGTAATCGAGTTGAGCCGCCGTAGCGGTGCCGTTTTCAACAACGCCTATCATCATTTCCCGTATTTTATCCGATACTACTTTATCAATCACTCTTCTGATCTTTTTCGGTTCGGAAGCGCTGATAACTTCGCCGTTTGAATTCGTAATCTTTTCAACCACATAAGGTTTGTATAAAATTCCGCCGTTAATAAGCGCGCTGAACGCCGTTATCATTTGCAAAGGAGTTACCGAAAATTCATATCCGAACGACATAAAAGCTTTTGAGAGCTTTGAAAAGTTCTTCGGTTTTTTCAAATAGCCTTCGGCTTCGCCGGAGATTTCGATGTAAGTCGGATTGCCAAAGCCGAAATTTCTCAAATACCTGTAAAACAGTTCGTCCGGTATGCGGGTAGATAACTTAGCCATTCCAACATTACTCGACTGTTCGAGCACTTCCCGCACTGTGAGAATATCGTGAGGATGAGTGTCGGTAATTCTGGTTCTGTAGAAAGTAATTTTTCCGCCTTCCACGTCGATAGGCTCGTTTTCGTCAGCAAGCTTTTCATTAAACAATATCGAAAGTATAAACGGTTTTATCGTCGAACCGGGTTCGTAAGTGTCCGTAAGCGCCCGGTTTCTCCTTTCGGAGTCGGTAAAAAGATTGTAATTTGCAGGATCGAAGTCCGGTATGTTTGCCAGAGCAAGTATGGCGCCGTTGTTCGGATTCATTATAATACCCACGCCCGAATTGCCGTTGTATTTTTTAATGCCGGCAATTAGCTCTTCCTGTAAAATTTTTTGATAAGTTTTATTTATTGTAAGAACCACATTATTTCCGGGCGAGGGCGGGACGGAATGTTTTTCGTCCACCGAAATTATTTTACCCAAAACGTCTCTTTCGAAAAGATATCTGCCGTCCTTTCCGGTAAGAATGTCGTCATAAACTTTTTCGATGCCTTCGACGCCTTTCAATTCCCTGTTGACATAACCGATAAGATGAGCCGCAAGATTTCCGTACGGGTAGACGCGCGTAAAATCTTCTTCGTAAAAGAAACCGTCTATAATCAGTTTCTTGAGTTCGAACGCTTTGGACATAGGCACTTTTTTTGCGATACAAACGTTGCGCTTGCCGTTGCGTATAATTCTTTTATAATAAGAAACCGGTTTGCCTAACGTTTTCGAAAACGCTTTCGATATTGTGTCTATTTTGGATTCATTCATCATCCTGGTATCGACGAAGAACGATACGTTGTCCCGCGTAAACGATAAGACTTCGCCGTTACTGTCTTTAATAACTCCTCTTTCGGCCTTGATTATTCTGGGTTTGTTCTGCTGGCGTTCGGCGATTAAAGTATAGTACTCGTTTTTAAGTATTTGTATCGAAAAAAGTTTAGCCAGCAAAAGCAGAAAAAAGAGGAAAACAAATCCGGTTATAATCAAAGCTCTCGAATTAATCATATTTTTCTTGCAATATTTTTTCGAGCTGTTCTATTTGATATTTATCCACACGTATTGTGTTTAGATTTTCAATAGGGCTTAACATTCCGAGAGTGTCTTTAGCAATTTTTACAATCCTTTCTTCCGAACTTAATTTTTGTATTTCGACCGTATTCATTTCGATACGGTTCAGTTTTTCGTTGAGCAATTCGGTCTTGGTAATTTTTTCGCGCGTCATATTTTTGATTTCGTTGACCGTAGCGACGTGCAGAAAAATCAAAAATGCAAAAACAAATACTATAAAGATGAAACGTATTGTAGACGATCTGCTCATATTAAATCCTCTCGGCAGCTCTTAATTTTGCGCTTCTTGCGCGACGGTTTTTTGCAATTTCTTCTTCTGCCGGCGCAATCGGTTTTGTATTGACCAATTTGAGTCGTGCTTCTTTACCGCAGACGCAAATCGGGCTTTGAGGCGGACATACGCACTCGAGGGTTTCATATTTAAACTTTTCTTTTACAATTCTGTCCTCGAGCGAATGGAAAGTAATTATTACTATTCTGCCCCCTTTATTGAGCAAGTCGATCGACTTGTCGAGAAAAATTTCGAGTTCTTCCAGTTCGTTGTTAACATAAATCCGGAGAGCCTGAAATACGCGCGCAAGGGATTTATTGAGAAATTTGGGCGGCGTCAATTCGGCAATTATGTTTTTTAACTGGTTTGATGTTTCAAATTTATTGGTCTTCCTGTATTCCGCAATTTTCCTGGCAATCTGTCTCGATTTTTTTTCTTCGCCGTATTTGAAAATAATATCCGCCAATTCTTCTTCCGAAGCGTTATTCAACAGCTCGGCCGCAGTAATGCCTTCCGACTTATTCATCCTCAGATCAAGGGGCGAATCCTCTCTGAAAGTAAAACCTTTTTCAGGATCGTCGAGTTGCAGAGAAGATACCCCGAGATCTAAAAAGATGCCGTCAAACATTTCAATGAACTCGATTTTTGCGATAACGTCTATATTCGTAAAAGACGTATTATAGACGATATATCTGGATTCGTTTTTAAAAAAATTTTTGCAATAGTTGAACGCTTCAAAATCTTTATCCGTAGCAACGAGCTTTCCCCTGTCGCTCAAAGAATTCAAAATTTCCCCTGCGTGTCCGCCGTAGCCTGCCGTACCTTCAAAGTAAGCGCCGTCTTTGTTCCATACCAATAACTCCACGCTCTCCTTCAGGAGAACCGGTTCGTGTCGACTCATTTTTTCTTATTCGACATTACCTGTTTTGCAATTTCGGCAAACGATAATGTATTTTCTTTCTTATGCGCTTCGTAAACTGCGGGGTTCCAGATTTCGATTTTCTTGTTTTGTCCCAGAATAAGCACATCCTTTTCGATTTCGGCAAACTCGATCAGCTTTTTCGGAATAAGCAGCCGCGATTGCGAGTCGAGTTTGTCTTCCGAGGCATACTCGAACAAAAGCCTTTTGAATATCGATTCTTCCGGGTCGAAATCGTCAAGTTGATTGATACGCGGTAGCACTTCTTCGCGCCATAAGTCGAGCGGATACAAATCGATGCATTGTACGATTCCTCTTGTCATCACAAACGTCTCGTTGGCAGCTTCGTTGATATACTTCCTGAACTTGGACGGTATACTCACCCTCCCTTTGGCATCCATCGAATATGTGAAGCTACCTATAAACATATTTCTCCACTTTTACACACTTTTTACCACTTGGGTGCAAAATAACTGTTTTTATATGGGATTGTCAAGACATTTTTCCAAAAAAAATAAAAATATCCGCATTCGTGTGATGCGGATATTCCGGGGTAAAAATTAATTGTTGAGGAGAATGAATAGAAATATCGGAAGGAAAAAACTTGAGCCATCTGGGGGACTTGAACCCCCGACCCGCGCATTACGAATGCGCTGCTCTACCAACTGAGCTAAGATGGCTTATTTTTTAACTTATATAAATCTTATCTTAATTTCTTTTTATGACGATTCTTACGAAGTCTTTTTTTACGCTTGTGCGTCGCCATTTTATGACGTTTTCTCTTTCTACCGCAGGGCATTTATTTTCTCCTTTTTAATGTGAATTAATCAATTCCTGAGCTCTTTTACCGATATTGTTGTTCGGATTAATTTCGACGGCTTTTCTCCACCACTCGACCGCTTCGTCGTGTTTGCCCGAAGTCAAACTAACGATTCCCAGATTGAGATGCGCAATCTGATGCTTCGGATCGTACTTGAGAGCTTCTTTCATCCATTTCTCGGCTTCGGGATAATTTTGCAGGTCATAATAACAAACGCCCATATCCACCAGCACGTCAGGATTAGAAGGATCGAGCTTAAGATATTCTTTGTACCTGTCGATTGCTTTTTGTTTAAATCCCGAATCGTTCAGCATATGAGCCAGAGTAAGAATTTTTTCTTTATCCGCCGGATTTGTTTTGAGTTCATTTTCAAGGGCGTTGATTTGTTGAAGATTCGACAAGTCTACGCCTTTATGAACGTCCTCAAAACTCTGGGCGGTATTTTGAGCGACCTCCGGCTCGTCGAATACACCGGAATAATAAAGAATAACTCCGCCTGCAACAATCAGTAAAAGAACAATATATAAAATCTTATTAAAACTAAGTTCTTTTTCTCCGGGGGAATTACTTTCCGGATTTTTTTCTTTTTTAGTTTTCCCCGCTTTGGCGCCGCAGTATGGACAATAGACGAATTCTTTTTCGAGCTTTTCTCCGCATACGATGCAATTTTTTGTTTCGTTACTCATTAGAACCGGCTTTCTCTTTTTCTTTCATTCCTCTGTCGACAGCTTCCTTAAAATCTTTCGAGAATTTGAATACCGGCACATAATGTTCGTCTACGAATACCTGTTCGCCCGTTCTCGGATTACGAGCGTAACGGGCTTTTTTCTTTTTAACCTTGTAACTTCCAAATCCTCTTATTTCAATACCGTTACCTTCCTGAAGCGCCTGAATAACAGTATTTAGAAAACCTTCAATAATTGCTTCGGTTTCAAGCTTAGTCAATCCAGTTCCGTTTGCAACCCGTTCTACAATGTCTGCTTTAGTCATCTCGGCACCTTTTACGCTATTTTAAATTTTATAGCACGGAAAAATATTAAATATTCCGATAAATTCCAATTATAAAATGACTTACAGATATATCAAATCCAAAGTTTGTTTCATATTGATACACGAATCTAAATTTAAGTCTGATTTTTCCCTAAAAAAGCTAATTTTTGCTCCGTTTTCGCATGGCACAGGAATTGATAAAGTAGTAATAAACATTAACGGAGATCGAAAGGAGTTCGAAATGACACTGTTGCCAATTATATATACAAGCTTGATTTTCTTTTTCAGTTTGATGGTGCTGGTTCTTCTGGTCTCTTATATCACCTTCAAACTGAGGAAACAAGAAAATCCCGCAATCGTCGAAGAAAGAAATAAATTAATCCAGAACCAGTACAGCTATCCGAAGCCGGCGACAGTAAAACCGTATTATCAATATTATGAAAAACCGCGCGGCGAAATCCGTCCCGTCGAAACAAAGAAGCCGCAAAGGCGGTCGAGCTCCCATCGTCGTCATCAGATTACGTCCGGAAAAAAACGGATCGAGATAATCAACGAAAAGTATACTGACGTAAGCGCTTCTTATAATAACGTATTCTTTAATAATTATGCGGATTAATTCCGGCTTGCTTTAATTTATGGAGTAATTTGTATATTTTAGGTTATGGAATTGATACCTATTATATACAAGATACTCCTGGTAGTATTGTTTCTCTTCCTTTTAAGCATCGGCATATCGTATGTCAAGAACAGAAAAAGCATTAACGGACAAACTCAAAAGACAAATACGCCAGTAGTTAAAAAGAGCGCGGTTCCAAAGACTCCCCCGCAAAAGCCCAAGATTGACCCCGAACCGAAAGAAGAAAAATTCTACAAACCCGTAGTTACCAATTCGGGCACCCAGGAAAAAAAGAGCGCCAATCCCCGCATCGAAATTATCAGGGACTTAAAATCAAAAGGAAAGAAATAGTTGAATCCGTCCGAATTTTTATTTATCTAACTTCCATTAAGAACAAATTTTTATTCAAAAGCGTTATTGAATTTTAAAAACGGAGGACTTATGCAGAACAAAGAATTTAAGATCGAAGGAATGAGCTGCCAGCATTGCGTAATGGCGGTCAAAAAAGAACTCTCTTCTCTCGCTCTGGAATCGGCGGATGTAGAAATCGGGAAAGCCAAAGTTCAATACGACGAATCAAAAGTTACCGAAGAACAAATTAAACGCGCAATCGAAGAAGCCGGATATAAAGTGGTTGAAAACTGAAATGAAAAATTATAAACTCCCCGTTGAAGGGATGACGTGCGCAAGCTGCGTTGCGCGAGTGGAAAAGATAATAGGGAAATTCGACGGCGTTAAAAATGTCAACGTTAATCTTGCCACCGAAACCGTTGCGTTTGAAACCGAGAAAGACGTCGATTTAAACAAAATTGCCGAAGCCGTCAAAGAATACGGCTACCAATTGCGAACGGACGTCCTCAAAAACAAAGAGGAAAGTTCCAAAGAAGAGGAAAGCGACGGATATTACACCGAACTCAAAAAGGAATTCTACTTTGCGCTCGCTTTTACCGTCCCCATTTTCATAATAAGCATGTTAATGGGATACGAATTCTTTCAAAAGTTATTTCCGCTGACCAAAATACAAACCGAGAAGACGCTTTTTCTGCTGACGACTCCCGTAATTTTTATTTCGGGCAAACGATTTTATACTTCGTTCTGGAATAATCTGAAGCATTTTGCATTCGATATGAATTCGCTCGTTGCAATCGGCACGGGCGCCGCATACGGTTACAGTACGATTGCTATATTATTCCCCGAATTGTTCGACGCTCAGCCGCATGTCTACTTCGACACGTCGGTCGTTATTATTACTTTGATATTAATGGGCAAATTGCTCGAACATTCTTCAAAACGGAAAACCAATACGGCTGTGCGTAAATTGCTCGAGCTGCAGCCTAAAACCGCAAGAATATTAATTGACGGACAGGAACAGGAAATCAATATTTCCGATTTGAAACCGGGCGACATAGTTGTCATCCGACCAGGTGAAAAAATCCCCGCCGACGGGGTTATTGTAAGCGGAGCATCTTCTGTCGACGAATCGATGCTTACCGGCGAAAGCATTCCGGTTGAAAAAACTGCAGGATCGAAGGTTGTCGGAGGCACAATCAACAAATACGGAACGTTCAATTTCAAAGTTACCCGAACGGGAGAACAAAGCGTACTGGGACAAATTATTCAACTTGTGGAGAACGCACAGGCAAGCAAACCGCCGATACAAAAACTTGTCGACAAGATTGCCGCAGTTTTTGTGCCCGCGGTTATTATTGCGGCTGTAATTACTTTTCTGGGCTGGTATATTTTTTCGGCAGATCATTCGATCAGCCGGGCGTTAATTAATTTCGTCGCGGTTTTAATAGTTGCCTGTCCCTGCGCGCTCGGACTGGCTACTCCGACTGCTATTATTGTCGGACTCGGCAAAGGCGCCTCCAACGGCATTTTAATCAAAGACAGCGAAAGCATAGAACTCGCACACAAAATATCAGTAATGATATTCGACAAAACAGGCACGATTACGGAAGGCAAACCGTCGGTAAAAGATGTTATTACTTTGAATAATTTCGACAAAGACGAATTACTGATTTACACTGCTTCGCTCGAAAAAAAATCGGAACATCCGCTGGCAAAAGCGATAACGGATTATTCTCGAAACCGGAATCTGTTTGAGCCGAAGACTTTCCAAAGTTTAACGGGATTCGGAATAACGGGGATAGTTAATAACAAAACTGTAATAGCGGGAAATTTCAGTCTGATGAAAGAATATTCGGCAGCTACGGCAGAAGCAGAAAAAATCTTTAATGATATTTCCGCCAAAGGAAACACCGTTATATGCGCAGCCATCGAAGGTAAGCTTGCGGGATTTATTATAATCGAAGACAAGATTAAGCCGGAAGCTCCCGAAGTTATAACCCGTCTGAAAAAAATGAATATTAAGACCGTTCTGCTAACAGGCGACAACAGAGCAACGGCTGAAAATATCGGAGCAAAGGCAGGATTCGACGAAATCAATGCCGAAGTATTGCCGGATCAAAAAGTGGAGACTGTAAAAAGATATCAAAGCAGCGGCGAAGACAAAATTGTCGCTATGGTAGGAGACGGAATTAACGACGCTCCCGCGCTAGCTCAGGCGGATTTAAGCATTGCAATCGGCACCGGCGCCGATATTGCTATTGAAGCGGCTCAAATTACGCTTACGGGCGGAAAATTAACAGGCGTTATTAATGCGATAAATCTGTCCCGGGCTACGATCAGAACAATTAAACAAAATCTTTTCTGGGCGTTTATTTACAATACGGCATTAATTCCTCTGGCTGCATTCGGCATGTTAAACCCGATGATAGCCGCTCTGGCAATGTCCTTCAGCTCCGTTTCGGTCGTTTCCAACTCGCTCCGTTTGAAAAACCGCAAATTAGATTGACTTCCGACAAAAAAAGCCAACATTGTCGCATTTAGTTTTCAAATAAATTTCGAATTCCATAACTTAGGCATTTTCTTATAATCATTTGAGGATTACTGATGGAAAAAGAAACCAAGAAAGTCGCTTCCGGTCAAGACTGGAAATTTCCAAAAGAATTCTGGCTTGCCAACTTTATGGAATTATGCGAACGCGCAGCTTATTACGGCTTTTTCATAGTTCTTACACTCTACCTTACAGACATAGTAGGTTTTACCGACACCGAAACGGGAATAGTGGCGGGAGTATTTTATGCATTGCTCTATTTTCTGCCTCCTTTCGTCGGCGCTATATCCGACAAAATCGGTTTTAAGAAAGGTTTAATACTCGCATTCGCTCTCCTTACAACCGGATACTTTTTTTTAGGAGTATTTCACGAAAAAATTCCCGTGATCTTTTTTCTATTCATCGTGCTGGTAGGCGGTTCGTTCATCAAACCTCTGATAACAGGAACGGTAGCAAAAACGACCACGGAAGATAACAGGGCGCGCGGTTACGCGCTTTTCTATTGGATCGTAAATATCGGAGCCTTCAGCGGCAAAACTTTTGTGCCGTATGTAAGACAGGGTATCGGACTCGAGTACGTGAATTTCTTCTCTGCGGGAATGGCATTCCTGGCAATGCTCTTCGCCATCTTCTTTTATAATCAAAACGATAATTCGTATACGACAAAGACAATCGAAGACGTAGTAAACTCGTTAAAAAAGATTATGACATCCCCAAGGTTATTATTATTGATATTAATAATCAGCGGATTCTGGACTATTCAGCACCAGCTGTACGCTACGATGCCGAAGTATGTCATCCGTCTGTTGGGCGAAGACGCGCGGCCGGAATGGCTGGCAAACGTAAATCCCGCCGTCGTCGTGTTGTTCGTAGTGCTCGTTACAAATCTAATGAAAAAACAGAAAGCCGTAACGTCGATGCTGGTCGGAATGCTTTTGATGCCCTTTTCCGCCCTGGCGATGTCGGGCAGTCAATGGCTGGAAGGGATTACGGGGTCTTCCGTTTCGATTCTGGGTTTTTTTACTTTGCATCCTCTGACGGTAATGATGATAATCGGAATTGCGATTCAAGGACTTGCCGAATGCTTCATCTCGCCCAGATTTTTGGAATACTTTTCCCTTCAAGCTCCCAAGGGAGAAGAAGGGGTTTATCTCGGATTCAGCCATTTGCATTCGTTTTTGTCTGCTTTGGCAGGATTTATAATGTCGGGTTTTCTTCTGGACGCTTACTGCCCCGATCCGAATACTCTTCCTGCAGGCTTAAGCGCAGCCGAAAAAGCAATCTATTATCAGGACGCTCACGTAATCTGGTATTATTTTGTGGCAATAGGACTGGTTGCTGCGATTGCTTTGTTTGCATTTAAAATTGTAACCGAAAGAATCGACGCAAAGAAAGCCGCCGTCAGTCGCTGAAAAACAGATATTTCTTTTCGCCGCAATAGATAACTATCTTTTTACGGTAAGGGAACGAATGGTTGCCTCTTTTATTTGCTGTAATAATTCTCAAGGGAATTTCGCCGCAAGGCTCCGTTCGTTCCTTTATTGTTAATACGTTGTTCAGTGTGTCGTAATAAAAATTTTTCTTAGTTTTATTCAAATAAACCTCGGTCTCATCTATATCGATTCCGTATTTATCCGACAGCTTAAAAGAAACCGTAACGGTATCGTTTTCATAATTCAAACTCTCGGGCAGGAAAGTAATCCGGGGGATTCCTGCCATAAAATATTTTGCTATGCCGCGGAAGACGCCCCACGCCTGTATTTTATTGAACGTATCGTCGTTTAATCTCAGAACTTCGAGTCTGCTTGTGTGAAAGCCGCATTCGACAAGTACAGCGGGAATTTTTGAATTGCGCAGAACATAAAAGCCTTCGCCCGGATAAATTATATAATCCGAATAAGTGCCGTCGAAAGAGCCGAGCCCGCCCGGATTCCCCATCACATACGACAAATCCCGCTGGATATATTTTGCCAGATCGTTGTTGCACGGTTCATATTCGTAATATCCGGGTCGCGCATGGTAAAATGTGGATGTATAATTTGTGTAGTTGTCTTCTTCTTTTGAAGAGGCATTGTGATGAATGCTGACGAACAATTCAGCCCCAACCGAATCCGCCATTTCAGGTCTGCGCCGCAGAGGCACCGTTATATCTTCTGTTCTCGACATAAATACCTGCGCGCCCGCCATTTCAAGATATTCTTTGAGATAAAGAGCTACTTTCAGATTAACGTCCGCCTCGATAATTTTTCCGTCCCGGCTTTTGTTTCTTCTGTCTTCGCCGCCGTGTCCGGGATCAATAAATATTTTCCTTCCCTCGAGAAATTCGAAATATCTGTCGATTGTTTTTATTCTTACGGAATCTTCCTTCCAGTCGGGCGGCAATTCGTACAGCGGGAATTCGCCGGCTGAACATCCCGCCAGCCAGACCGTTATTAAGACAGCGAAAAGGATTTTATACATTTTCCACCTTTGAGAGCGTAATGACATTTTTTGCAGTGATTCAAATTCGGTTGATATTCGGCTTTGGTTATCTTTTCGATTGTGCTCCTTATTACGTCTCCGAATTTTTCTACTTCTTCTTTGGTTAATTCTTCTGTTACCTGTATGTCGGGATGTTTGATAAATACAAGCCTTATGGTAAAACGCTCTGCCTTTGGGTATACTTTACCGAGAATATAAGCATAAAATTTCAACTGAGGCAAATAATTTTCCGCTTTGGAGTAAACGTCCGCCTCTCCGACGTTATCGGTTTTATAATCGACTATCGTCATTTTGTCTTTGTCGATTATCAATTTGTCTATTATACCGTAGAGATAATTTTTCCCTTCCTGCGCGTAAAACTCAGCTTCGTTGAAATACGTTTTGAATTTCTTTAATCCCTTATAAGTATTCGAAGCGTAATATTTTTCCAGGTCGGTTAGTATATTTTTTTTGATTCCTTCCGCTGAGCCGGAAGAAATTTCCTTCTTTAATAAATCCGATACGGCTTTTTCGACGTCTTTATACTCCGTTTCTTTTTCGAGTATGGAATGAATTATTCTACCTTTAACGTCTGCATAACCCGACAGTTCTTCGTCTTCTCTATCTTTGAAATCGTAATCGAATTCCTTTTGTTTTACAATTTCAAAAGCGAGAGAATAACCGAGTTCATAAATCAATTGATACTTAACGGGGCACTGATTAAAGATGGCAATTTTAGTAGCGGAAATAATTTCCTTCTCCGGTTCGTCCTCTATTTCGCCTATCAAGGATTTCTTAATTTCTTTATTGTCTTCCGGCTTTTCGTAAAATTTATCGGGGTAAGACAGTTCCCTTCGAACAGGAACGGTAATTTCCATTTTTTTTTCATAAACCCTGTTGTCTCCGGAATTCACATTCATAAATTTAACATCGCCGCTTAATTCTTCATCGAAGTTTTTCAAATTTTTAATCCGGAGTCCCCGGAACAGAAGTTCCATAAAACTATTTTTTCCGGGGTCATTTTTTCCGGACGTAATAAAAAGATAATTTTCCGCTCTAGTAAGCGCCACATAAAACAATCTTTTCATTTCCGCCTGTTCTTTCTTGCCGGTTATAAATTTGTAGATCGCTTCGATCGGATTCGGTTCCTTTTCCTGCGTGAAATCATTGTCAGGATACACTTTTGAAATAACGCCGAAATGTTTGTCCAAACCGAGTCCGGCGTATCCGCCGCTTGTTTCGTTAGCGCCGAAAAGAAAAACGGCTTTATATTCGAGTCCCTTTGCCTGATGGATTGTAAGCAAATTAACCGCATTTTGATTTTTCGAAACAGCAGCCTGGCTTTCGTCCACATAATTTTCGATATAGTCCCGCAGAGCTTCTCTGAAATCATAAAGATTGGCAAAATTTTTAATAGTGAAGTTCCTGGCTATAGCAAGCAGTTTATTCATGTTAGCCAGTTGTTGTTCCGCGTCCCGTTTGGAAGAGATAACAGCCCAGTAGCCTGTATCGAGCAGTATTCTCCTGATAAGCGCATACGGTTTTTCATAAGTTGCGAGTTTGATATGTTCCGACAACAGTTCCGCCGTCTTTTTATATTTTTCTTCTGCCTTCGAACTGTTTATCAGCTTTTCAAAAAACGTAGAGCCTTCCGCCGTCGATATTTCGAGAAGTTCCGAATCCGAAATCGTATAGAAAGGCGAACGTAAAATTCCGACCAGAGCCGCATCGTTTCTGCTGTTTATCAGAAACGACAAATAATTAAAAACGTCTCCCACCACTTGCTGCTGATAAAATCCCCTGCCGCCAACGATCGAATAGGGAATGTTTCTTTCAATAAATACGCGTTCTATTTTGTCGAAAAGCTTTCTTTTCCTGCAAAGGATTCCGATGTCGCCGGGGTTTAAATTTTCTTCTTCGAGCAATTGATAAATTTTGTCCGCCACGAGCATTTCTTCGCTCACATCTTCGCCGTCTGCTATAAGCAGTTCAACCTTTCCTTTTTCATCTTCGGGCTTGGCGCAGACCAGCTCGTTGTAGGAGACTTCATTGAATAAATTTCTGAGTTCTTCGCTTTCGACCGCAAACAGATTTTTGAACAATTTGTTTACAAACAAAACTATCGGTGGCGACAATCTGAAACTGTGCGGAAGAGTAAGAACGGCTCCCCTCTCTCCTTTCGACTCGATATCTTTTCTGGTTTTATTGAATACTTCGAGTTCCGCGTTCCTGAACATATAAATACTTTGTTTTTCGTCTCCGACGACGAACAAATTTCCGTGTTTCAGAAAATCGAGCAGAGGCATGAAAATATTATACTGCAGTTCGTTCGTATCCTGATATTCGTCAATCATAATATATTTGTAGCGCGTCCTTAAATATTCTTTAGCCGATTCCAGATTTACCACCTTTTCCGTAAGCAATAAAATATCTTCGAAGTCGACGTAACCTTTGGCTTTTTTCTTTGCGTTGTACGATTCGATAACTTTTTCCGCAACCCGTATAAACGCCCTTCCCAATTCAATTAATTTCTCAACAGCATCGTCTTTCCATTCGGCGTCAATTATATCCTTAAAGTCTCCGAAAAATTTTTCAATAATGTTTATTTCGCTTTGAACCTTATCCTGCTCTTTGTTCAGATAACCTCTGTTTGCCAACTTAACATTATTGCTTACAGTGATAATATCTCTAAGCTCTTTTAAGTTAGTCAATAATTCGCGCAAATTTTCAAGCGTCAATTCGCGATTGACAATTACATCCACGGAGGAGATTAAACCGGACGAAGGATTTACTTCCCGGACTTTTTCGTTGACGGTTTTAATTGCGTTTAGGAATCCGGGCAGTTCTTCCGTCAATATTAATTTCAACACGCGTTCGTATTTCCGCTTCAGAGTTTCAAGAATTTCTTCGCTGGGTTTTGCGTATAATTCGCGGAGACTTTCGATTGTTTTTCTGTTTGAAACAGCCTGTTTAATATTGTTGACCAGTTGACGTTTTCCTCCGAAGAACCTGACGAGGAATTTTAAGTTCTCGGATTCTTCGGGCGCTTCAATCAGATTTTTCAAAGTATCGTCGATACTGATTTCTAGAAGATCCTCGGCTTCGGATTGTTCTATGGGAATAAAATTCGCATCGAGATTTGCTTCGGGCGCGAATTCACGCAATATATTCAAACAGAAGGAATGGATCGTCGAAATATTGGCGTTTACCAATTGCCTTCTGACAGATTCGATAGTTTTTCTTTTGGAATAATCGGTTTCGTTGTTTATTCTCTCTTCGATTTCGAGAGCTATTCTTTTTTGCAGCTCGCCTGCCGCTTTGTCGGTAAAAGTTATGGCTACAATATTTTCGATATCGAAATTGTTGTCGCGGTATTCGTTCAGAAGAATATCCACGTACCGTCTGGCAAATACGAAAGTCTTTCCCGCTCCGGCGTTTGCCGTCAGTAAAATGTCCTTATCGTACCGGAGCGCTTTGTTCTGATATGGCGTTAACTTCTTCATGGGTTTGCTTTAGGTAATTTTATTTTGAATACGGTTCCGAGTTTTGACGTTTCCGCCAATTCGATTTTGCCGCCTATGCTTTCGATGAACCGGCGGGAAAGTTTTAATCCCAATCCCATACCCTGTTTCTTCGTAGTAAATTTCTCTTCGAATATTTTATCTATGAATTCTTCGTTAATTCCCTCGCCGTCGTCTTTAACGGTTATTTCATAATTATCGTCTTCTTCTTTAATCTCAACTAAAATATTTTTGGCGTTTGCCTGAACGGAATTCCGGAACAGGTTAACAAAAGTTCTGGTGAAATGTTGCTCGTCGCCCTCGACGATTATCTGTCCGGACGGTTTATTGAATTTAATGTCTATCTTTTCCGACTGGAATAAGTCGATTACCGATTCGATAATTTTTGCAAGGTCGATTTTTGTAATATTGAGTTTGGGCATTCGCGCAAAGTTGGAAAATTCCGAAGCGATGTTGGTAAGCAGTTCGATTTGATTGATAACCGTGTTAGTGACCTTATCGAAGATAACGTCGAATTTGGGAGATTTGTCTCTGTAAGCTGCAATCAATTGTTGAACGGATAATTTAATAGGCGTCAGAGGATTTTTAATTTCGTGCGCCACCTGCCTTGCCATTTCTTTCCATGCCGACTCCCTTTCCATCATTGCGAGTTCTTCCTGATTTTCTTTCAGACGCCGGACCATCATATTAAATCCTTTTGTCAGTTCGCCTATTTCTCCCGAATATTTCCCTTCGATTTTAATACTGAGATCGCCGCCGGACAAAGACTTTGTGGCATTTGTCAGTTTAATTATCGGTTGAGATATTTGATTCGCAAGAAGCGTGCTTAACAATACCAACAAAATCGAACTGAGCGAAAGTATGCCGAACATAAATACGTCGAGCTCGATGTCCGACAACGGTAATTTAATTTCGTTGAAGAAATTATTTAACTCTATTATGTAGTCTCCACTGTCCGTCGCAATTTTAGCATAGAGCGAAGAGTACGGTATTCCTTCAAACTCTTCGCTTATAAAAATTACATTTTTGTTTTTCCTTTCAATTTCGGAATAAGCTTTATAGTTAACCGGACCGGGTATCAGACCCGACGTATAATAATACGGCTGCGTGGAATAAAAATATTTATATTTTTTGAATACTGTAAAATCGATTGACAAATCGAGGGCGGCTTTATCGAAGAGAACTTCGCTTTTAATCAATCCTTGATAATTTTTCGCATAATTTTTAATCTGCTCGGAATATTCTTCGAGTCTTTTCTTAATTAATTCGTCGTTTTTTGTTTCAACCAGATCCTTGATATAAACGCTCGTAATCAGAAGCGGTACAACGGAAACCACAAGGAAGCCGGCTGTCAATCGCGCTTTATAGCTCTCGAACAGTCGAACGGTTTTTTTGTAATTCAAAACGGAGAAGATCAAAATCATAATAAAGATGATAAATACATGAATAAAGAAGACTTTGAAAAAGTCGGATAATTTCCACGAAATATTTTTCTCTTCTTTGCCCACTCCGACAATCATACCCGATATTCCGGTAATGTAAAAGAGGTATTCCTCACCGTCGACGGTCGTAACCGCCCACTCTTCCTTATGGTTAATATCGAATTTTTCCTTGAGGCTGTTAATAAAATCGCCGTCGAAATTTATTTTATCCGAAGATGATTTGAAAATGTCGCCGTTCAAATAAAAGACCGCCAGCCTGTTTGGATCGATTACATCCGAAATCAAAGTGCGCTTTTTCAGAATAAATACAGGCATCGAGGCAAAGTCAAGATTTACCCGATTGTATATAACCCCGGCTTCGGCATATCCGAATCTTACGCCGTTTTTAATTAAAGGAACAACGCCTCTTATAATTCCGGATTCGCCGAATATACCCGGGGACTGTATCAGCTTTAGAGAATCTGTTTGAATTGCGGCGCCGGGCAATACAGATTCCAGATTTTTATCCGTCAAGTAACCGCCCGCGGGATTTCCGTCCGGGTAATAAAAGCGGATGTATGACTGAACATTCTCGTTATAAAGCAGGCTCCTGTTCCAGGCAAGGAACGCTTTGGCATCCGCTTTTTGACCGAATTCGTTGATAAGTTCCTCGTCTTTAGTCAATTGAGTCAGCGTCTGCATTACCATGAACGAGTAGATGTTTTCGTCGTTGCGCGTGAGCTCGAGCGACGTCGTCTTTAAAGATTCTCTTTCGAGTTCCGAATTGTAATACGTCAACAAATTAACAACCAGAACCGACGCGAGCAGCGAGTATAGCATAAAACGCGCAGGAAGTCCGGGATTTTTTTTCAGTACCGGATATCCCGCCAGCACAAAAAGAAAAATATAAGAAACCCTGATTTGAGGCGTGCCCTGAGGATTATTCTGAAAATAATCGAACAAAAATCCGGCTGTTTGCAAAAGAAGGAACAAACCGGACAACGATTTGAAATAATTTATTTTGAGATCCTGCGGCAAAAAGCGATAGAGCCACATCAACAACATATACGAAAAGAGAACCGCCGAAAAGCCGAGCGTCAAAATATTGAGGTTCATTACAAGTATATGAGGTTCGGGAATTAAATTAAACTCCCTGAAATATCTTATAGACGAATCGAATACAACGCTTCGTATCGATGCGCCCACTCCTCTCAGTGTAAGAAGGAACAACGCGGTAAATACCAAAAGAGCAGCCGGAAAAGATAATCGGCTCTTAGGGACGTCCGTCCTGGTCCGGTTATATTCCTCAAAATATTTGTAACCGATTATGATTATTGCCGCGCCGGAAATTGCGGTAATCAGAAATTCCGCAGGCGACCTTACGAGTCCGAATGCAAAAGGCGATGAAAAATTCGAGGGGTCTGTCAATGCGTTGTGAAAATAAGACGACGGAATTCCGAGCAGATAGACAATTACCCTGCCGCCTCCAATAACCAAAGTCCAGAAAGCAAACTTCGCGATTCGGCTCGAGCTTCCGACATAGCCGTATAAAATAAGAGCGGCTGCAAAAAAGGAAAGGATAATCAAAAGAGACTGGACGGTGGATATTGTCCGCTTCAGATTATTTATTTCGTTATCGAGCGAAGGATTTTCAATTATTACTGCGCACAGCGATTTCCCCTCGTTCGATTTGTATATAAACGACCTGTACCTGCCGTCTTTTATTGATACGTCCGCATTCTTATAATCGATTTTAATATTAGTGCCCGCTTCGATCGACAGCGAATCGGAAAAAGATATCCTGCTTTCTTCTCCGTACAAATCGTATTTCTGTTCGAATATTTCCGCGGTCTGTATGAAATATCTATTGTTATTATAAACGACCGTATCGGCGTAAACCAAATAAATACGGAGTCCTTCGTCAAAGAAATAGGGTTTTCCCGCGCTGCCGTTCTCCGGTTTTTCGATATCCGCTTTTTTATTCCAGTAAATCAAACTGTCTTCTTTATAAATAAAAACGAAATAATTTTCCGTAAAAGAATCGTCGTTTGAAAGCCGCGGAATTTTTGTTTTTATTTTTTCATTTACGGAAGCAAGGCGCGATATTTTTTTATCGATAGCGTTTGCAACAAGGATTTCGGTCTCTTTTAATTTTTCTTCGAGTCGGACGCTCCACATTTTCCGGTCGATTAATACAGGAGCTGCAAAAGCAGAGACTATCAGCAGCAGCAGAAGTATAATCAGAGAAATCCACTTCGGATCGGAATTTTTGAAAATGCCCTTCATAAAGGTCAATTAATTGTTATCTGTGAAATGCGCCATTCGCCGCCGTACTTCTGAAGCGATATAAAAACCATGGCGTTTTTTCTTAGTCCCCGGTAACTCATTCTCAAGGAGCCCGACGCGAACGGATTGGTCGTCTCCTTCACAAGGTTATCGATTTTAAATGAAACCGGTCTGTAAATGCTTAAAAAATCTTTTAAAACGTAATACGCTTGATTTGCGCTGAAATACCCGCTCTTGCCGTTGAAAAGGCTAATAAAGGTTTTATCCGCAAAATAATTCGAAAACCGGTCAATCGAGCCTGTAGGAAGACCTTCTTCGATATTGGCAAATATTCTGTTTATATCGGCGTCCCGGTTTTGCGGTAAAACCGTAACTGTCAGAAAAAATAATATTGCGGTATGGAACAGCAGCTTCAAGGGTCTTCCAAATTTTGTGAATAGTCAAATCGCAATACAAAATATACCAAAAGAAAATAAAAAACACGGGCGATAATTTACCCGCGGCTTTTCATGCCCTCTCTAAAAAACCCGGGGAATTACAGCCCGTGAAAAACTACAGTCATCTTCTCCGAATCGAAAGGTTCTTTCGGTCGATCGATTTCCTGTTTACTTTCAATTGTCTGTTTCCTTCAACGGTTTGATAAGCCCAGTCGAAAATCATTCTGTCGCCGGTTATCGCGCTTATTCTCACTTTCGCATATCTGTTATCCCACGTCCATATTACATAAGTATGACCGGGAATTGCTTCGACATACTTAATGTTTTCTCCTTCGTTAATCGGAACCCATCCGCCCGTCGGAGCAAAACTAACGTCGTAGATGTCATAAGTCGGTCCCATATCCTGAATGTCGGTGTCTTCCCAAACGTTCAAATAATAAATTCCTTCATACTTTTCGAAGAAGAAATCGGAGCCTTCGCTGTCGTACGGCACTACAGAATAAACGCTGAAATCGTATCCCGAATTCGAAGGCGATACGTGCAAATCGAATAACGCCCTGTCGAATCCTTCCGGACGCGGAGTGTCGTAAACTACGTCGCGGCTCAGTTCGCTTTCATTGTTGTTATAATCGAAGGCTGTAACGGCATAGTAATACGTTACTCCGTTGCGCGCGCCGTAATCCACAAAATAATTGTCGTAAGTCGTGCCGATCAATTCATAAGTTCCGTCGTACGAATAGCTGAAATAGACATTATAACCGGCAAGGTCGGGTTCCGTATTTCGCTGCCAGTAGATATCCACCCTGTTATCGCCCGTTATGGTATTGATATTCCGGGGCGGCATCGGCGGTATCGAATCGTATTCCCAGTCGTTAATATTATGACATCCGGCTGCGAATATTACCGCCGCTAAAACCAATATTATCTTTTTCATCACATCCTCCGGTTTTGAAGGGGATGATGCAATATGAATGCCAGAATAAAAAAAAGGATTTCGCTCAATTAACGAAATCCTTCTTTTCGATTGTTTTCAAAAATGGACACTTGTGGACAAATTACAGGATATCAGATATCGATAAATTTATCTTCGTAATACATTTTGCGTTTATTAATTACCGCTACGGCTTTGCCGGTAAGCAGCTTTTTGTCGAACGGAGAATTTTTCGATTTCGATTTGAATTTGGAAACATCGACAGTCCAGATTAAATCAGGATCGATTACAGTAAGATTAGCCGCTTCGCCGGCTTTGAACTGCGGCACGGGCAGATTGAGAATTTTTCTCGGATTAATCGACAATTTTTCCACAAGCTGTTCCATTGTAATCCGCTTCTTGTGCACCAATTCGCTTATAGCCAGTCCCAATTCGGTTTCTAGACCGAGGATGCCGTTCGGCGCGTAAATAAATTCCATCTCTTTCTCTTCAATCGAATGCGGAGCGTGGTCGCTTGCAATACAGTCAATTGTGCCGTCTTTCAAACCTTCAATTATCGCTTCGACGTCTTCGGCGGATCTCAACGGAGGGCTCATCTTGAAATTCGTATCATAAGTTTTAAGCGATTCGTCGGTAAGAGTAAAATGATGCGGAGTAACTTCGGCGGTCACGTTGATATTTCTTTCTTTTGCCCAGCGCACCAGTTCGACCGCTTTTTTAGTGCTGATATGAGCTATATGGACTTTACCGCCGGTATATTCAGCCATCAGAATGTCCCGGATGACAATAATATCTTCGGATACAGAAGGCAGAGGCGGAAGTCCGAGTATCGTGGATGTTATGCCTTCGTTCATTGCTCCGTCGGCAAGCGTTTCGTCTTCGCAATGCTCGATAATCGGAACGTTGAACATTTTCGAATACTCGAGAGCGTTTTTAAGAACCGCCGCGGTTTTAATTGCCGCTCCGTCGTCGGAAAATCCGACCGCTCCGGCTTCGTAAAGCTCGAACATCGGGGAAATCGCTTCGCCCTGTCTTTTCTTTGTGGCTGCCGCAACCGGATAGACTTCCACAAGGTGGTTTTTCGATTTCTCTTTGATATAACGGACGATCTCAGCGCTGTCGATATCCGGAGTAGTATTCGGCATACACGCAATTTCAGTAAAACCGCCGGCGGCGGCTGCGTTCGAGCCCGTTTCTATCGTCTCTTCGTCTTCCCTGCCGGGCTCCCTCAAATGAACGTGCATGTCGAACAATCCGGGAACGCAATATTTTCCCGCAAAATCATAAACTGCCGAATTTTCGTAATCCTCTTCCTTCAATCCGCCAACTTTACTTATAATGCCGTCTTCAATAAGAAGGTCTTTCTTTTCGTTTAATTTTTGGTCCGGATTCAATAGAGTAACATCTTTAAGTATGATTTTCATTATTCACCTGAATTAATTCATTGTTCCGAGTAAATAGAGTACCGCCATACGCACAGCAACTCCGTTGGTTACCTGGTCCAGAATAATTTGATACGGACCGTCGGCAACTTCGGAAGAAAGCTCCACGCCCCGATTAATAGGACCGGGATGAAGTATTAAAATATTCTTGTTATTTTTTTCCAATCTTTCGGAAGTAATACCGAAGAAGTTATGATATTCCCTTATTGAAGGAATTCTGCTGCCTGCGTCGCGTTCGAGCTGAATTCTCAATACGTTAAGTACGTCGTTGTTTTTAATCGCCTCGTCGATATTTTTACAAACTTTAACGCCGAGTTCTTCAATACCGACGGGAATCATCGTCGAAGGACCGCATACGGATACATTTGCGCCCATTGTCTTCAATCCGAAAATGTTCGACATCGCCACGCGGCTGTGAGCGATATCGCCGACAATACAAACATTCAAGCCTTTCAATGTTCCGAGCTTTTCCCTTATCGAATACATATCGAGCAAAGCCTGAGTCGGATGCTCGTGAAGTCCGTCGCCTGCATTGATAATATTTGCTTTCGAAATTCTGGTAAGAAAATACGGAATGCCTGCGGATTGATGCCGGACCACAATCATATCGACTTTCATCGCTTCGATATTCCGCACTGTATCCTTGAAGCTTTCACCCTTCTTGGCGCTGCTTGTGGAAGTGGAAAAATTTACAGTGTCTGCCGAGAGGCGTTTCTGAGCCAGTTCAAACGAAATGCGCGTCCTGGTGGAATTTTCATAAAAAAGATTAACAATGGTTTTGCCCTGGAGTGTGGGCACTTTTTTTATCGGACGTTCCAATACTTCCCGAAAGGTGGTTGCCGTATCGAGAATCAACTGGATATCTTCTTTCGGAACGCCGTATAATCCGAGCAGGTGTCTGCTTGATAATGACATAAATTACTCACTCTTTATTGTTGGGAGCGTTAACTAAATAGATTGAATCTTCGCCGTCAATTTCTTTCAATTTCACTTTTATTTCTTCGTTAATCGACGTGGGTATGTTTTTTCCGACGAAATCGGCTTTTATCGGCATTTCCCTATGTCCTCTGTCGACAAGAACGCAAAGCTGAATAGTGTTGGGTCTTCCAAGGTCCATTATTGCGTCCAAAGCCGCCCGGGCTGTCCTGCCGGTATAAAGAACGTCGTCGATAAGAATAACGTCTTTTTCGTTAATGTCGAACGTAATATTCGTAACCGACACTTCGGGCTGTTTAAGGCGTGTTCGGAAATCGTCTCTGTAAAGCGTAACGTCGAGCACTCCGAAAGGCGGTTCGTAATTGTCAATTTCTTTTATTTTGTTTTTGATTCTTTCGGCGATATATTCGCCTCTGGTTCGCATGCCGATTAAAACGATATTTTTCGAACCTTTATTTTTTTCGATTATTTCGTGCGCCAGACGAGTGATTGTTCTGCGCAGCCCTTCTTCGTCGACTATTTTTGCTTTTATGTCCATATAAAAAAAATCCTCGTTGACTTTCGTCGCCGAGGTCCTCTGTTTGGTTATTAAGTGTTTATGGGTTTCATTCCTTTTTATCTCGCCGGATAAAATTAAAGGATTATTTTAGAAACAAACTTAACACAATTGGAACAAAAAGTAAACCGACATGCCCGAATTTGTCTATTATTTTTCGGATTCGGTAATAATTTCGAAAATATAGTTTTCCGAGCCCATTAAATCTTTAATGGTCAAACGCTCGGTAACCGTGTCGATGGAATCCTGGATTACTTTCCAGAGAGAGCGGAGCGAGCAGTCGATTGTATTCGTACAAAAATCCGCCGCCCCGGAATGCGATTGACAAAACGAGTCGTCATAGAGCCGTCCGCCCAGAGATTCGAGAACTTCTTTAACTTTTATTTCTTCGGGCGGACGCGCCAATGTATATCCGCCGGTCTGTCCGCGTTCAGCCACAAGAAATCCTCCGAGTCGCAACAATCGCAAAATTTTACCTACGTTATGATGCGATATCTTTTCAGCGCCCGCTATTTCGGGAATAGTCAATGACTTACCCGCGCGGTAGAATTTTGCAATTCTGAGCAGTAACCTGAGACCGTATTCTTCTTGAGTGCTGAACTTCAAATTATCGCTCCTTATGCAAGTGGTATTTTAGAGCCGCACGCTTTAGCCGAAACAAGTTTATCGTACTTTTCTTTCGGTATCGACGGACCTTTGTTGGAGCAATGCTGCTCGAATACTTTTGTCAATTCTTCTGCAATTTCTTCCGCATATCTGCCTTCGATGCGATGGCGCGGCAGAAAGTAGATAACTTTGCCGTTTTTAATCAATGCCATCGAAGGGGAAGAAGGCGGATAATCGCCCAGAATATTTTCCCGGATAAAATCGACTGCGTCTCTGTCCTGTCCGGCAAATGCTGTTACAAATTTATCGGGGATTACAGAATGCTGAAGCGCCAATGTAGCGGCAGGGCGCGCGCTGCCGGCGGCGCATCCGCAAACGGAATTTATTACCAGAAAAATCGTTTTATCCTGATTTCCGGAGAAAACTTCTTTTGCTTTTTCCGGAGTAAGCAGTTCTTCGAAGCCGACGTATGTAAGTTCGTCCCTCATCGGTTGAACCGCTTCGGGATCGTAAATAGGCGGCTTTTGATTTATATTAAACATAACGTTCCTTTCTTTTTGATTATAAAAATCCGAGTTCGAGTTTGGCTTCCTCGCTCATTTTGTCCATGCTCCACGGCGGCTCCCAAACCAGATCGAGATAAACGTCTTTAACGCCCTTGACCTTCTTTACTTTTTCTTTTACTTCGACCGGAAGACTTTCGGCCACAGGGCAATGCGGCGAAGTAAGAGTCATTTTGATATAAGTGTTCCCTTCTTCGTCAACGCGCAAATCGTAAATCAAACCCAGTTCCCAGATATCGACCGGAATTTCCGGGTCGTAACATGTTTTCAGTACCGCAATAATTTCCTGTTCCAATTTTCCTTTGTCTGTCATATTTTACTCGAATATTTTTTTGACTTTCAATAAACCTTCGTAAAGTTTATCGATTTCTTCTTTAGTATTGTAGAACGAGAAAGAAGCCCGCGCCGTAGCCGGCACTCCGAAACGTTTCATTATCGGCTGAGTGCAGTGATGTCCCGTTCTGATGGCAATTCCGTCTGTATCGATAATCGTACCGATATCGTAAGGATGAATTCCGTCGATAACAAAAGAAATTACCGAAGCTTTTTCGCGCGCACTGCCGATTATCTTCAGACCTTCGATTTCCGAAAGGCGTTCGGTGGCATACTTCAAAAGCGCGTCCTCGTAATCCGACAATTCATTGCGGTCGAATTGATTGACATAATCGATCGCCGCGCCCAATCCGATTCCTCCCGCAATATTCGGAGTTCCGGCTTCGAATTTTTTGGGAATATCTTCGAATGTGGTTTTTTCGAACGTCACCGTTCTGATCATATCTCCGCCGCCCTGATAAGGAGGCATCATTTCGAGAAATTCCGCTTTGCCGTAAAGAACCCCGATGCCGGTGGGCCCGAAAACTTTATGCCCCGAGAATGCGTAAAAATCGGCGTCGAGTTCCTGGACGTCGACTTTCAAATGCGACATTGCCTGTGCGCCGTCAACCAGAACGGGTATCTTTTTCGAATGTGCAATCTCGACAATCTTCTTAATCGGATTAATTGTGCCGAGCGTGTTGGAAATGTGAACTACCGAGACGAGACGCGTCTTATCGGTTATCATGCTTTCGAAGGCTTCAAGGTCTAACTCGCCCGCGTCGTTAATCGGAATGACTTTCAGATTAATTTTCTTGCGGTCTCTTATCAGCTGCCACGGAACAATGTTCGAATGGTGTTCCATGTTCGAGATAATCACCTCGTCCCCTTCGGAAAAATATTTCGAGCGGCAAAGACTCGAAGCCACGAGATTTATGGCTTCGGTAGTGCCCCTTACGAAAATAATTTCCGAGGCGCTTATGGCGTTAATAAATTCTTTGACCTTCAGGCGCGCGTTTTCGTACTGTTCCGTCGCCAGCTCGCTCAGAAAATAAAGACCTCTGTGGATATTGGCGTTGTCGTATGTGTAATAATTTGTCAGAGCGTCGATAACGCTTTTAGGTTTTTGTGTAGTAGCCGCGTTGTCGAGATAGACTAGAGGCTTGTCGTTAACGAGTCTTTTCAATATCGGGAAATCGTTCCTGACTTCGTCGACGTCAAACTTTTTTTTAACGAGCTTATCTGTTTTTTGCACTGTACACCCGGTTAAATTAGAATATTTTTAAAAAGCGACTTCCTGTCTGTGCAGCTCCTCGAAAATCAGATGATTAATTTGTTCTTTGAGTTCGTCAATTTTAATTTCGTCAATTACGTCGGCGGCAAATGCTCTGATAAGAATCGACTTTGCGAGATCTGCGGGCACGCCTCTTGAACGGATATAAAACTCCGCTTCCTCGTCCAGGTGTCCGACAGTGGCGCCGTGCGTACATTTGACGTCGTCGGCAAATATTTCCAGCTGCGGTTTGGTATCCACCCGGGCATCTGCTGAAAGCAGAACGGATTTATTCTGCTGATAAGCGTTTGTTTTCTGAGCGTCCTGTCTGACGATTATCTTGCCGTTGAAAACACCTCGCGCGTTGTCGTCGAGTATTCCTTTATATAACTCATTGCTCATCGAATTCGGTTTTGCGTGGTCGACGAATGTATGATTGTCGATATGCCGGTTTTCTTTTCCGAGATAAAATCCGAAATAATGCGTTTCGATATTTTCACCGTCGAGTTTCGAGTTGATGTCGTTGCGTATAAGCTTTCCGCCGAAATTCAGATTGTAATGATTCAAAACGCTTCGGTCTTTTTGAATCGCTTGAAACTTTTCGATATGATAGGAAGACGAATTCTCTCTCTGTATTTTATAAAAGTCAATCAGACTGTCTTCTTCGAGCAGTAATTCTGTAATGCCGTTTGTAAAATATGATTCTTTCGAGCCTCCGCAGTAATTGAAGATTACGGAAGCGCGCGAGTTTTTGCCCGCCACAATCAAATTTCTCGGAGCCACCAAAAGATTTTCTTCCGGATCGCCGTTGATAAAAAGCGCCTGCAAAGGCTTGCTCAGCTCGCTGTTTTCCTTCAGTACGATAACTACTCCGTCCTGCATGTAGACGCCGTTGAGCGCGTTAAAAAGATTGTCTTCCGATGAAATTTTTCCGAGATAATTAGCGGCAATTTCTCCGTGCGATTCGATAAAATCGTTCAGATTGCCGATTATTATTTTATCGCTCTCTTCGGAAATATCGGACAGCTCCGCCGAGTATTTGCCGTTTACGAATGTAATAAGATTATAATCGAAACCGCCGAATACAAACTTTTTGATTTCGTCAATTGTATAGCCGGTTTTACTTTCCCGAGCCGCCGGATTGAATTTAATCTTCCTTGCAAACGAGACGTCGGTATATTTCCATTCTTCATTCTTTGTGGTCGGAAAATCGAGTTCGGAAAATTTTGTCATCGAAACCTGACGCATTCTTTTCAATAAATCGTGGTTATGACCGTTCATCTGCTTTTCAAACAACTCGTAATTCTTCAGGTACCAGTCTTTAATGTTTTCGTTTTTTGTTAATTCTTTCATTTAAATTCAACTCCTTCGATTAATGGGATTCGATTTCGACTTCTTCGGGTTTTATCCAGTCGTAGCCTTTTTCTTCGAGCAGCAGAGCGAGTTCTTTTCCGCCCGACTTGATTATCTTCCCTTTATAAAGAACATGGACGTAATCGGGAACGATGTAATTAAGAAGCCGTTGATAGTGAGTAACGACAATGACGGCGTTTTTGTCGTTATGAAATACGTTAACGCCGTTCGAAACGATTTTAAGAGCGTCGATGTCGAGTCCCGAATCGGTTTCGTCGAGAACCGCCAGCTTCGGGTCGAGCATCAGGAGTTGAAATATTTCGTTGCGTTTTTTCTCGCCGCCGGAAAATCCCACATTGACAGACCGGCTGATTAAATTTTCGTCCATACCGAGAATTTTCGATTTCTCTTTCATCAAATCGAGAAATTCTTTAGGAGTCAGTTCCGGCAGTCCCAAGTGTTTTCTTTTTTCGTTGATTGCCGTTTTGAGAAACGTGGCGTTAGAAACTCCCGGAATTTCAATCGGATATTGAAAAGCCAGAAATACGCCTTCCTTGGCTCTTTCGTCGGGCTCCATTTCGAGCAGATTTTTGCCTTCGAAAATTATTTCGCCTTCGGTTACTTCGTAATTTGGATTTCCGGCCAAGATATTGGCAAGCGTACTTTTACCGGAACCGTTCGGTCCCATTATCGCATGAACTTCGCCGGCTTTGATTTCCAGATCGATTCCTTTCAGAATTTCTTTTCCTTCGACTGTAGCATGTAAGTTTTTAATTGTTATCATTTTGTATCCTTTGTTTCCTGTTTACGTTAATTACTGATTTTATCCTACGCTGCCTTCCAGAGAAACGGCAAGCAGTTTTTGAGCTTCAACGGCAAATTCCATCGGAAGCTCGTTAAATACTTCTTTACAGAAACCGTTAACAATCATATTGATTGCGTCTTCTGTGGGAATTCCTCTCTGATTAAGATAGAAAATCTGGTCTTCGCCCACTTTGGAAGTTGTGGCTTCGTGTTCAACGCGCGCCGTATCGTTTTCGACTTCGATATACGGGAACGTATGCGCGCCGCACCGGTCGCCCATCAGCATCGAATCGCATTGCGTAAAATTGCGGGCGTTCGCCGCTTTTCTTCCGACTTTTACG
This sequence comes from Melioribacter sp. Ez-97, assembly GCF_051488665.1. Lineage (NCBI taxonomy): Bacteria > Pseudomonadati > Ignavibacteriota > Ignavibacteria > Ignavibacteriales > Melioribacteraceae > Melioribacter > Melioribacter sp. Ez-97. The sequence continues at coordinate 493,417 of NZ_JBPSEG010000002.1, forward strand.
AGTCCTCTGTAAGAATTGTTGCTTCGTCCTGCAGATATTCCTTTCGATATAATGGTGCTGCGCGTATTTTTGCCAAGATGAATCATCTTGGTGCCGGTGTCCGCCTGTTGAAAATTATTTGTAACGGCGACCGAATAAAATTCGCCGATCGAGTTGTCGCCCTGCAAAATGCAGCCGGGATATTTCCAGGTTACGGCAGAACCTGTTTCGACCTGAGTCCACGAAATTTTCGAATTTACTCCACGGCAGGCTCCCCGCTTTGTAACGAAATTGTAGATGCCGCCTTTCCCTTGTTTATCGCCGGGATACCAGTTTTGAACAGTCGAATATTTGATTTCCGCATTGTCGAGCGCAACCAATTCAACAACCGCGGCGTGCAGCTGATTATTGTCCCTTATCGGAGCCGTGCATCCTTCGAGATAGCTGACGTAGGAACCTTCGTCGGCAATTATCAAAGTGCGTTCGAACTGACCGGTTTCCTGCGCGTTGATTCTGAAATAAGTCGAAAGCTCCATCGGGCAGCGGACGCCTTTCGGTATATAAACAAACGAGCCGTCGCTGAAGACAGCCGAATTCAAAGCCGCATAAAAATTGTCCGTATACGGAACTACCGAGCCGAGATATTTTTTGACGAGATCGGGATGCTCTTTAATGGCTTCCGAAATGGAGCAAAAAATTATTCCTTTTTCTTTCAAAGTTTCTTTGAAAGTCGTGGCTACCGAGACCGAGTCGAAGACCGCGTCGACCGCCACTCCCGCAAGGGCTTTCTGCTCTTCGAGAGGTATGCCGAGTTTTTCGAATGTCTTGAGCAATTCGGGGTCGACTTCATCCAGACTGTTATATTGAGGTTTTTTCTTGGGAGCCGCGTAATAGCTTATATCCTGAAAATCGACCGGCTCGTATTTAACGTTTGCCCATTTCGGTTCTTCCATTTTAAGCCAGTAACGATAAGCTTTCAAACGCCATTCCGTCATCCATTCGGGCTCGCCCTTCTTTTCGGAAATCATTCGTATAACATCTTCATTCAATCCTTTTGGAGCCACTTCCGATTCGACATCGGCTACGAATCCCCACTTATATTCTTCTTTCGTCAGGTCTTCGATAATTTTCATATCTTCCGACAATTCTTCGCCCTGTTCGAGATTCTTTTTTTCCTCATTACTCATAGATTTTGCCTTTATTATTAAAAAATTAGTCCAAACTTATTCAATCTTGATAAAAATGTCAAGATTCACTGATAATAACAGATTTTGTTATGATTGAGTTCACTATTATTTTAGTCAAAAAAATAAAAAAGAGAGGGGCGATACAGTTATGAAAGAGAGGATAGAAATAGTCGAAGGAGACATAACCAAATTGAAAGTCGACGCCATAGTCAACGCCGCAAACAAGAGTTTGCTCGGAGGAGGAGGCGTAGACGGAGCGATTCACCGCGCGGCGGGTCCCGGACTTCTTGAAGAATGCAAAACGCTCGGCGGATGCGAAACCGGACAGGCAAAAATAACAAAAGGCTACAATCTGCCGGCTAAATTCGTAATTCACACGGTCGGTCCGGTCTGGTCGGGCGGCAATCGCAGAGAAGACAAACTCCTGAGCGACTGTTATCGTAATTCTTTAAAACTGGCGGCGGAAAACGACGTCAAATCGATTGCGTTTCCGTCGATAAGTACGGGCGCGTACCGATTTCCGTTCGAAAGAGCCGCAAGAATAGCCATTCAAACGACGCTCGATTTTTTGAGTAAAAATCCGGTGCCGGAAAAAGTAATATTTTGCTGCTTCGGCGGAGAAGCTTACGATACGTATTTGAAAATATTTGACGAATTATGCCAGGAATAGAAGAGCGACTCCGGCAACGGCAATAAAGGCTCCGATTACGGAGAGAGGCGGTATTTTTTCGTTATAATAATATTTTACCATCGGCAGCATTATTATAGGAGGCGTAGCCATCAGAGTGGATGCGATTCCTACCTGAGTATACGAAATTGCAATCAAACTGAACGTAATGCCGAGATACGGACCGATTACAGAGCCCGTCAGCATATAGAGTAAAGCTTTCCTGTCGTTTACAAATTTATGGAACGGATTCGGATTCCTGTTGACTATGACGAATACGGGATAGATAAAAATAATCGAGACGGCAATACGCACGGAAGTAGCCACAAATCCGTTTATGTCGGCTTCATTGAACGCAAGTTTGGCAAAAATCAATCCGCCCGCCTGCCCCACGGCTCCCATGAACGCATAGAAAATTCCTCTGTAGTCCGGTTTGACTTTATTGTCTTTACGTTGAAGAACCACAATAGCAATCCCCGCGATAGTAATTATCATTCCGGCTATTTGAATCGGAAGAATTACTTCGCCCAGAAAAATATACGCTAGGATTGCCGACAGAGCCGGCACCAGCGCCATTATAAGCATACTTATCCGCGCTCCGATGTATTGAAACGCTTTGAACAAAAAAGTATCCCCGATTACCAGTCCTATAAATCCGCTCATGCCGAGATTGAAAATTTGAGCGGAGCTCATTGACGCGTCGAATCCGAAAATGAGAATCGTAGCGATTAACAACAGAAAAGCAATTACCAGGCGCGAAATATTAACGTGAAAAGACCCGACTCGCACAGATGCTTCGGTAAATGCAATCGAAGTGCCCGACCACAACAACGCCGTCATAAGAGCCGCAAGTTCACCCAGCATTTTTACCCTCCCGGATAATTGTTTCGAACCTTTGGCTCAACAGTTCCCAGACGTAGTCTGTTTCAAGAGCTTCCATAGCGCGCCTTTCGTCCTCGTCTGTATAACTTTCGAGCACGAGCGGGGATTTGATATTAAGATGAATATCGCCGTAAGCGCCCCAATCGACTGGATCGGACGAAGCCAGAAGAGCCACTACAGGCGTTCCCGCCGCAACCGCCACATTCATCGGACCGGTGCAGTTTGAAAAGAAGAGCGTCGATTTTTTAATTACCGCCGCAAGCTTTCCGATAGTATCGGTCGATTTGCAAATAACGGCTCCGTCTCCGATTTCATGAGCCACGAATTTAACGAGTTCTTCTTCCCCTTTCCCCCATGTCAAGAGTACGTTCCCGTTATATTTCTTTACAAAGCGTTTTCCGATTTCGGCAAACCGATCGGGCAGCCAGGCTCTGACGGGTCTGCTTGCGCCCGGATGAATGCAAAGCACGGGCTTCTCTTTTTCAAACGATTCGTCGAAAATTTTATTTGCAAATTCTTCGTCCTCCCGCGATACGGCTACTATCGGCGCGTCGGTAATCTTTTGGCAGCCGGCAGCTTTGACGATATCGAGATTTCGATGAATTTCGTGATAGCGTCCTTTCGGATGAGGAATGAAATCGGTATAAAGATTTTTCATTTTTTCGGGACCGCTGCCCGCTCTTCTGGCGGCGCCGCTCAAATAAGCAATCAAAGCCGCTCGTTCCGAAGTCCATCTCAAATTCAATGTAAGATCGAATTTACGCTTTCGCAATCCGAATACCGTCGCTATCTGTCTTGGCAGCGAATCTTTCACTTTATTTCTGTCGGTGTTTACTATGATATGCTCGTCGACTATGAAGCCCGGCGGGAGTATCTGCGTCATCAATTTATTCGTCAGAAGCGTAATCTTCGAATCGGGATAACTTTCCCTTACGGAACGGATAGCCGGGGTCGACGCAATCAAATCGCCCAGCGCTCCCCATTTGATTATAAGTATATTCACCGTTTGTCTCCGAGCAAATCGACTATTTTTTTGTAAACAGTTTCAACTTCAATACCGCCAAGATAAGATTTTTCTCCGTCATTAAATCTTTTGCCGGCAATGAAATGGTGATTTACGCCGTCGTAAAAATTCCAGTAATCGAGATTGTCTTCGGGCAAGAGAGCGAGGATTTTTACTCCCAGAGCCGCTCCGAGGTGCCGGGTTCCCGTGTCGTTATCGACCAACAATTGAGATTTTTTAATTAAAGCCGCGCTTTTTGTAATGCTGCCGGATTTATAAACGACGAGGTTTTTATCTTTCAAACTTTCCGAAATCAAATTGCAATTTTCTTCGTCCTGCGGACCGGCGAGGATTAAAATTTTACATCCAGCTTCCTTCAAAAGCTTTTCGATCAGTTCGATGTAATTATCGACTTGCCATACCTTGCTTTTTTCGCTTGCGCCGGGATGGACGATTAAAAATTCTCCGTCTTTAAAATTGTTTTCTCGTAAAAAATTTTCCGCCCATAAATCGTCTTCTTCCGGAACGAAGAAATCGGTCTTATTGAATTTAACCTTTCTGCCGCCGTGTTCCACAATCCGGTTATAATAATCGATATATTTAATCGAATCTTCGTTAACGTCGATTTTTTTGTTGATAAGGAAAGAAAGATTTTGTTTTTTCGGCGCGATTCTTAGAGCGGCGCCCGATAAAAACGCCCACAAAGCGGGTCTGTCGCCCGGATGAAGAGCTATAAAAACGTCCGGCTTTTCTTTTCTGAGTTTTAAAATGAAATCGAAGCCGCGCTTCAAAGCCGTCAATCCTTTTTTGTGTTTCAATCCTGCGTCGAAAGGAATTATCCTGTCGATATAAGGAAAATTTTCGAATGCCTTCCGGTATTCTTTTCTGACGATTAAAATCAATTCCGAGCGGGGATATTCTTCTTTAAGGAATCTTAAAGCGGGAGTCGACACAATTAAATCGCCGAGGAATTTCGTATTGACGACCATTATTTTGAGAGGGCGATTCATCGATTAAAAAGAGGGACTGCCCTTCGAATCCGGGCAGTCCGCGTAAATAAATTATTCTGCAGTATAGTTAATTGCGGCGATACCTGGGAAAATAGCAGTTGTATCGAGTTCCTCTTCGATTCTGAGGAGCTGATTGTATTTGGCTATTCTGTCGGTTCTGCTTGCCGATCCGGTTTTAATTTGTCCTGCGTTCGTGGCGACTGCAATGTCTGCAATTGTGGTATCTTCCGTTTCGCCCGAGCGGTGACTTACAACCGCGGTATATCCTGCTTTCTTAGCCATTTCGATGGCTTCCAGAGTTTCGGTCAATGTGCCGATTTGATTTACTTTAATCAAAATCGAATTTGCGACGCCCTGTTCGATTCCTTTTGCGAGGAATTCGGTATTGGTTACAAAAAGGTCGTCGCCCACGAGCTGGATTTTGTCGCCCACTTTATCGGTCAGCATTTTCCAGCCGTCCCAGTCGAATTCGCCCATGCCGTCTTCGATCGAAATAATCGGATATTTGCTTACCCAGTCAGCCCAGTAGTCGACCATCTTTTCGGGCGAGATATACGATTTGTCGGATTTGAAGAAGTAGTAAGCTTTTTTGTCGTTATCCCACATTTCGCTTGCCGCCGGGTCGAGAGCGATAAAGATATCCTTACCCGCTTTGTAGCCGGCTTTTTCGATAGCTTCGAGAATGACTTCGATGGCTTCTTCATTCGATTTGAGATTCGGAGCGAAACCGCCTTCGTCGCCTACCGCAGTATTATAACCTTTGGCTTTAAGAACGGATTTGAGGCAGTGGAAAGTTTCGGCTCCCATTCTGAGAGCTTCAGCAAACGTGGGGGCTCCTACCGGCATTACCATAAATTCCTGGAAGTCGACGTTATTGTCGGCGTGTTTACCGCCGTTTAAAATGTTCATCATCGGGACGGGGAGAGTGCGTGCGTTTACGCCGCCGATATAACGATAGAGCGGAAGACCGAGAGCTTCGGCTGCCGCTTTTGCGCATGCCAGCGAAACTCCAAGAATTGCGTTTGCGCCGAGTTCGGATTTTGTGGGAGTGCCGTCGAGTTCGCACAGAAAATTGTCGATGGCGACCTGTTCGACTGCGTCCCAGTCGATCAATTCGTCGGCAATGCGATTGTTGATATTTTCGACTGCTTTTTTGACGCCTTTGCCGAGATAACGGGATTTGTCGCCGTCGCGCAATTCAACGGCTTCATTTTCGCCCGTCGATGCGCCGCTTGGAACGGCAGCGCGTCCGACGACTCCGCATTCGAGCGCAACTTCCACTTCAACTGTCGGATTCCCTCTTGAATCGAGTATTTCGCGTCCCCAAACATCCACTATGTTTGTCATTTTTTTCTCCTGATAAATTAATGGATAATATGGTTACAAAAATAATTAAAACCTGAGTCTAAATTCAATTTCTTTGAAAAGGGAAGGGATTATATTTATATTTATTAGCAAAAAAATCGGATATTTCTAAAAAAATGCGCCCGTAGCTCAATCGGATAGAGCACGTGACTTCGGATCACGGGGTTGAGGGTTCGAG